>JBCBFY010000010.1:0-72302 GCA_038527325.1 Cyanobacteria bacterium J06614_10 | reverse complement strand
AATTTCTGGCGGCTTGCCATACTTCCACATAAAATAGGAGCGATTTGGCTTATCCCACCAGTTTTCCGGTACCTGCACGTCAAAACTGACAAATACATCTGGCACAATCGGAGGCTTCCCGTAGGTGTGAAAAATGCCAACGTCTGACTCGGCCAAAAAAAGTGTATCCGGCGCAGAGCGGGCCAGAGCACTATAGAGGCTACTTACCAACAGCCGCTGCTGCTTTGCCGAAGCAAAATTATCCACTGGGGTATCGTCCTCAGTCACAAGTTGACTTACGTCAGGCTCTGGGATGCCGTGATAAGCAACATCACTTTCTGCGGTTGCCTCGGAGCGCGTTTGATAATTGTCGGCTTTGTCAGCAACGATGGGTGGGTTTGCCATAGAACTCAGACAGGGACAATATGCCTACCATCTTAACCAGTGATGGCTTAACCAGTGATGGCCCATTCGGTATTGATAGAGATTAGCTCCGGTCATTAATACCGGATAGGACATTACTGGTCCTGAGGAGGCTGGGGCTGAGGATCCGTTAGGTTGAACTCATCAAACTTCACGACAGCTGAATCTGGCTGGCGCGTATCAAAATAGTAGCTACTCACCGTCCCGGTGCCCGTATCGAGGATGCTGAAGCTGGTAATGTCGTTGCTGGCGATGTAGGGAAGAGGGTTACCGCTGTCATCTTTGAGCGGGGCCAGGGTTGGAACGACGGCTGGAAGTCCGTTGGGGTCACCAATGGTGCTGTAGATCTTGGAGAAGGGCTTCAGGTCGCCAGCCTCTTTGACGGCCGCATCGGTGGGCACGTTTCGAGGATTACCCGAAACGTTAGCGCCGTAGGTGTTGCCCACGTTAGAGCTTTCTAGGTAGTGGGTGCCCTGGGGGCTCACGAAGCGATTCCACAGATGGGAATGGCCGAAAAACACCAGCTGAACATTGGCCGATTCGAGTAGGGGCACTAGGTCACGGGCGATGTAGTCTTCGTTCGCGGGGTACTCGTACTGAATCGATTCTAAGGTGCCGTTTGCCGCCCGGTTTTCTATCATTACTGGGTCGGTAAAGGCTGGCACGATGTTGTCTCCCAAGCTGTGAGGTGGGTGGTGCAGCATGACAACTTTGTACTTGGCATTTTTGAAGGCGTCGCTGGCAAGCTCCTGTTGCAGCCACTGATACTGCGGACTCCCCGCACGAATATCTTCAAAAATATGTTGGCCGTAGCCCCATTCCTCAGGGGCATTGAGGGCGTCGGCTTTTTCTCGAAAGCGACCTTTGACATCGGGCTTAAGTCCTGGCGGTCGCCAGATCTGGGTGACGTACAAAGAGATTAGCCGCACATCGCCAAAGGTGACTGCGTAGTACTTTTCAGTCTGGCCGCCGCCGGGCAGCTGGGCCGCCGGCAGAGAGAAAATCTCCTCGTAGGTTTGCGAGTTGAATGAGTGATCGTCTAGCCATGCTTTGGAGGGTTCACCGCCCCCCGGTGCCGGGTAAAACTCACTGACGAGCTGGCGCGGCAGCGTATTGGTAAATTGAAACTTGAGGGAGTCACTCTCCGAGTAGCGACCCATAACTTCGTGGTTGCCCAAGGCTGGAAACAGCGGCGCGTGCTGAATCAGCTGTCCGCCTGTATAGGTGGTTTTCTGTTCGCCTTTTTCTAGGGTGTGCCTGGCGCGGCCCTGCAATCCAGGGAAAAAGGCCAGTCCCTCGGCATTGTCGAACCATTCAGAAGCGCGGTCTGGAATATTGACCAAATCACCTGCTAAAAAAACAGCATCGACGCGGCCGATGGTTTCCTCTACTTTTTGTAGGTTTGCTGGGGTTAGGGGCTTGAGCTGATGGTCTGACGTGAGCAAAATCTGCAGCGGCTGACCGGGCGCAGGGGCAGCGCTCAGGGTAAAAAAGTCACTGAGCGCGCGCTGCCCGTTGGCATGCTGGCTAACGATGCGGTAGGTCGGACGCTCACCTGGCTCAAGGTCGGTAACGGTGGCTTCGTGTCGCCAGACGCTGCGATCTGTCAGCTCGGGAAAGGCACGTCCTTGCACCTGAGAATCGCTGTCTTCGCGGGTGCGGCTAAGCTGAGTGGTCGTGGCTGCCACGCTCAAACCGTCGCCATACTCTACGGTGTGGGACGTGCCTTTGAACTCGGTAAACCAGACGACCTGTACGGATGATGGGGTAGGACGCTGTAAGAAAGGATCGGTGAGGAGTGTCGGCGCATCTTGGGCAGGCGGAGAAGTGGGTGCGCCTGTATTATCAGTAGGTTGTTCGCCGGGGGCCGATGCTTGATCGGTGTCGCGACCGGGCAGATTAGCAGTTTGCATGGCGATGACGCTGACGGCCAATAGAGAAAAGACTGCAAGTGAAAGAAGTCCCCTGTAGGATATTCGCTTTTTAGGCTTCTTCCTCGAAGCATTTGGCCCTTTCATGGTCTTGTTATAGGCTCTGTGGGTTAACAGCGGTTTAACCGTATCAGATTATGACTGTCGTATAAGCGTCCAAACATCAGGTCCCGTTTTTTTAGGTTGTGTAACCGTTAGGCATGAGCTCACTCAAACCAAACTGGCCACCAAAAATACGACCTCTCAAGGTCCGTTCGCCAAAGGTCCGTGCCCTAACGCAGTGGATCACCCCTTTGCTTTTGGTTTCTTTGGGGTTACATGGTGTGGCTCTGTGGATGCCCCTTCCCCAGGAGCCAGAAGTTCCAGAGGAACCGGAGGAGCCACCGCCTGTCCCCATCCCTGTGACTGACTTGCCGCTAATCGAGCCAGCGCCCGAGCCGACACCGGTACCTGCACCTGAGCCCATTGTCCCGGAACCGGCCCCCCCGCCTCTAGCCCCCGAGCCACCGCCTGTGGTGGCACAGTTACCAGAGCCAGAGCCTGCACCTGTGATAGCGCCCGAGCCGGAGCCTATACCTGAACCGCAGCCAGAGCCGGAACCGGAGCCAGCGCCCGAGCCTGAGAATGACCCTAACTTTCAGCCGGAGCCCCCTGCGGATAAGCCAGAGAAGCCAAACCAACCGATGCCAGAAGAGTTTGACGCGACGGGCACCGATGCTCGCAATCTCAGTGGATACGTTCTGTTTTCAGAGACGGTGCAGACGATTGACGACACGATTGTTCCGAAGACCATTCAGCGGGAACCTTATGAGCTAGATTATTTGGGCGATCGCTGCTTTCAAGACAAGGAAACCTTGGAAGGCTCAGTCGGTGTGGTGCTCAATAATGGACCACAGCTAGAAGCCGGGGCGATTACCACCAGTACCGGCTACGCCGCAGTTAATTCCGCCATAGAAGACTGGTTTGATCAGCTCAAGAGCGGAGGCTCTAGCGATACTGATGAGCTAGAAAGCACCTTTGGCATTGAGCTGTACGACTGGATTTATGAACAGCAAAATAGTAGCTGGTTTGATGACAACCCCAACTATGAGGCATACTTCTTCAACATTCAGATTACGCTGGTAAATAATCCCTGCAAGTAGCGGCGTGTCGGCTTCAATGAATTGGAGGTTGACGCCGAAGCGGGTAAGGCTTTCTATTGTTATACATTGTATAATCTGGGAGTCACTTAGACAGATATGCCCATGGATATTCGCGTCAAGAAATGGGGGAATAGCATTGGCCTCCGCATTCCCTATAAAGTTGCTGAGCAGCTCGGCTTCCAGGAAAATTCGATTGTTGAACTAACGCTGACAGCAGATGGCTTAAACATTAAAAAGAAGCTGTCGCCTCCTACGCTGGACGAATTGCTGGCTAGTATTCCCGATGATTTTCGGTATCCGGATGACGTTGTTGACTTTGTAGATGGTCAGCCGGTAGGCCAAGAGCAGCTATGAGCGTTCAGCGGGGAGAGGTAATCAGGATAAATTTGAACCCTACAGAGGGCCGTGAGCAAGCAGGTGAAGCAAGGCCCTGTCTAGTCATTAGCAACACAAAATACAATGCTAAGCGTCAGGGGATTGTCGTTGTTATGCCTATCACTAGTACAGTACGGTCAGATATCAAAATGATGCTCCCTGTACCCGAGTCAGCGGATGTGTATGGCTCAGTCATTGCAGAGCAGGTCAGAACAGTTGATTTAAGAATGAGATGGTGGAAAAGTACAGGCGAAGTGCTTTCAAAAGACTGGGTAGACAGTGTTGTAGAAACTTTCAATCTAATTGTGCATTAGTACTTGATACTGCATCAGTCATTGAGACTTTCTACAGTTAGCGCTTACTCACTGAGGAGCCTGACTACCTGACATTAGCCGCCGCTGACGGGGGGAATGAGTACGAGTTCATCGCCATCTTGAAGCGGCGTGTCGGCTTCAACGAATTGGAGGTTGATGCCGAAGCGGGTGAGGTCTTTCCATTGGGCGAGGGCTGGATGTGAGGCGATGAGGCGATCGCGCACGTCAGCCGCAGTGGTATTTGCTGGGAGCTGTAAAGTTTTCTCAGGAACGCCAATTGTCTCTTGATACGCCGCGAAGAGCTTTAGCGTGATAGAAATAGTATCTACTGTCATAGCACTGTAGTTGGGAAACCCGGTTTTACTTGTTGTCTAAAAGTAGGACTGCGAAGTACGCTAATTTTTACTTCATTTCTCTAGCCCTATCTTCCCGCGTCAATAATCTGTTTCACGGTCAAAGATAATGGTCTTTTTGATGATTGTTGCTGGCTAAAATACGCTTTTTCCCTAATGTTCAGCAGTCTGCGTTTCAAGACTACGTGGAATGTTGCTAGGTTATCAGATAGAGCCAGGTTTTATAACGTTGCCCAGCTACGAAAGAGCCACTTCAGGCGCTTCCTCTACATACGCAGCTAAGCTCTTTGCCAAACTCTTCAATAACTCTCTCTCTTGATACGGCTTTGAAAAATATGCTGTTGCGCCCAAATTCATGGCTAAGTTGCGGTGTTTCTCTCCGCTGCGAGAGGTTAGCATCGTCACCGGAATCTCTGCAAACCCAGGCTGTGCCCTTAGCTTAGAGAGAAAGCTATACCCGTCCATTCGAGGCATTTCCACATCGCAGACGATGCTGTCAATTTCTAGTCCAGTTTCTAGCTTCTCTAGTGCATCTTGCCCGTCTCGGGCTTGTACTACTTCATAGCCCACTTTCTCTAGCGTTAGTGCCAGTAGCCGCCGCACGTTTACAGAGTCGTCTATGACTAGGAATCGCGATCGCCGCCTCACCTCTTTCTCAGGTACCGTCTGCAGACTTACTGGGTCAATCCCCCCATTCACCACTGGGTTAGAGTAGAGTGCCTCTGCTGAGTTGATATCTGACCCCTCGCAGCTCAGTACCCAGCGCGCTAAGTCCGGCAGGCTAATCAGCGGTACGACTCGGCCATCGCCCAAGATAGTGCAGTTGCTAAAGCCCGCCGGCAGTGCAATCGGGCCTTCTACTCGGCGGACGGCTACTTCCTGCTCGCCCCAGGAGCGGTCTACTTGTAAGCCCATCCGTTGCTCGCCCATGCGAAACATCAGAACGCTGGGGCGGTCCATGTTTGGGGTTTCTTCTAGGCTGTCGATTTGCCGAGGGCAGTTGAAGGCGAGCCAGTTTGAGAGCTTAATGAGCCTGACCGCGTCTCCCTTGAAATGGAACATGGCTTTGCCGTCGGTCTCGAACATGTCTGCGGCTTCTACCAGGGCGACTTCTTCGATCATGTCGGTGGGGAGGGCGACGGGCATGCGGTTGCCTTCGGCCAGCATGACGCGAGTGACGGAGAGAGTGTAAGGCACAGAAATGGTGAAGGTGGTGCCTTTGCCTGCTTCCGTGTCGACGCTGATGTCGCCGCGAATCTGGGTGAGATTGTTGCGCACGACGTCCATACCCACGCCGCGACCTGAGAGGGCAGTCACTTTTTCAGAGGTGGTGAAGCCGGGTTCAAAGATCAAGGAGAGCAGTTCGGCTTCGCTGGCGGCGCTGAGTAGTTCGGCATCTAAGCCCATAGATTGAGCGCGATCGCGTATCTTATCTAGACCGATGCCATTGCCATCATCGCTGACTGTAATCACCGTCCGGTTGGTGCGGTTGAAGGCGCGAATGGCGATGGTTCCCTGGCCGTTTTTGCCCTGGTCTTCTCGCTTTTTCGGCGTCTCGATGCCGTGGTCAAAGGCATTGCGCACGATGTGCATCAGCGGGTCGCTCAGCGCTTCGAGAATGTTGCGGTCAATGAGCGTATTCTCTCCTTCTAGGGTAAGTGCAACAGATTTTCCATGCTCTATTTCTAGTTCTCGGAGGGCACGGGGGAATCTGTTGGTGATGTCTGAGAGGGGGCGCATGCGCAGCTGGTTGAGGTTGCGCTGCAGGTGCCGGGCGGTGCGATGGATGACGCGGGTGGTCTGTTCGGCCTTGTCGACGCTGAGTTCGATGTCGTCGGCGACTTCTTGGAGCTTGACAACAGATTCGACAATCTTGCGGAAGGGGAGGTGGGCGTCGTTGTAGCGGTCGAATTCGAGCGTGTCGAAGCCTTTACGGAATGCAGGATCTGAGAAAGCGTGAGATTGGACGGATGTGGGAGGCGTGCTCGTTTGAGCGGGCGGGCGTGTGGATGCAAATGGGTTCGGCGTTGCGGTGCTCGCCGTGCCGGGGAGGGCCGCGCCGTTACCAGTGCCTGAGAGTAGGTACTGACTGCCGCTGGGCTGCTCGTAGAGGTCTCTGACGTCGTCGTTGATTTCGTCGAGCGATCGCAGCTTCCGGCTAAGATCTTTCACTAGGCCTCGCATGCGCTTGACTTCGGCTTCTAACCGGTTGCGCTCAATGGTGAGTTCGCCGAAGTAGTCGTTGAGGTCGTTGAGCTTGCGAACCGATACGCGCACTGTGTTGTCGGCTAGGTCGGCTTGGTCTGTCTGAGGCTTGGGCGCTTCCGAAAAGCGAAATTCGGTTCCGGTTTTGCGATCGCTCTCTTGCTCTAGAGCGACTTCATCATCGAAGACACCGGCAAACGCGTCTTCTTCCGTTGCTGCTCCGTTGGCGATCGCAGCTTCTGCTGAGAGGGGTGCTTCGTCTTCGGTCTCCGTCAACCCAGAGAAGACATCTCCCACTAGGGCCTCATCGGGTTCACCAAATCCGGCAAAGACATCTTCTACCAGGGCATCATTTTCGTCGGCCAGCCCAGCAAATACATCGCCCACAAGTGAGTCGTTTTCAGCGCCTAGGTTCTCCGTCTCGAAGGCGGTAAAGGGTGCATCGCTCGCCGCAGCCTCATCGAGCTGATCGTCTCCAAATTCGAAGTCGATCAGGCCGAAGCTGATGCCGCTTAGCTCGCTGGGCATAGAGTCGGCATTGCCTGTAATCACTAGCGCTTGGGCACGCCGCCAGGCCTGAAGCGCCTTTTGGCCAACTTCTGCAAGCTGTTCTGCATTGGCGGCTCCAGAGGCAAACTTTTCAACGGACTGACAGAGCTGAATAAACGGCGGCACATCCAACATTTCACCCAGACTGCTGAGCTCCTGTGCCATCACCACTAGCTCTTCTTGAAAGGTCACAGGTGGCTCGTCTAAAAAGGCTTCGAGTCGCTCTAGCGAACCGTCTACCTCTGTCTGAAAGATCAGTGGCAAAACATCTTGTCCGTCGTCGGTATCGATGATGGAGGCGGCATCTTCGGTGGAGGGTTCGCCCAAGGTTTCGTAGAGCTGATCGAAAACGGGGGTCACTAAGTTAGCTACCCAGCTTTCGTCGATGGGGGTGTTGGTGCGATCGCGCTCTACAATTTGTCGAATGGCATCGACTCCGCTGAGCAGCTGCCCTTCCACATCGCTAGTAACGCCCTCACCGCGCTGAATTTTTACCACCTTGAGAGAATCTTCCAACCGGTGGGCTAGCTCGCTAGTAAGGCCGTAGCCCATCAGCGCTGCCCCCCCTTTGATTGAATGGGCTGCCCGCAGTGCCGCGTTCATCTCCTGGCTGTCTACACCGCGCTGGGCAACCCCCAGCAGCGTCGTTTCGAGCGTATCCAAATACTCACCGGCTTCATCGAGAAACTGCAGGCGAATTTCTCTCTCTTTGTCTTCCATAGACTACGCCTCCCCTGTAAGCGCCGGGTCTGTTGGCCAGCCGTTTGCTGACATATTTTCAGAACCGCCCTCATCCACCACAAAGGTCGACACCTGAGACTGCAAATCCTGGGCCACGGTAACCGTTTGGTTCAGCGCCTGCGAGACCTGACGCGACGATTCGGACGTGCGCTTTGCCAGCTGAGCAATCTCTTCCATCAGCGCCGATACGGTGGTGGATGTCGCCACCTGAGAGCTGGTCGCGTCCGAAATCATCCGCGCTAGCTCGTCCATTTTTTGAGAGCCCGTCAAAATCTGATTGAGGCTAGCCTTGGCGTCTTCTACGCGGCGGGTTCCCTCCACCACCTGAGCCGTGCTCTGCTCAATGGCTTCGACCACATCACCCGTCTCTCGCTGAATCGCTTCGACAATCCGCTCGATTTCTTCGGTGGCAGAGGCTGAGCGGGTAGCCAGCTCGCCCACTTCTTCAGCGACAGCTGCAAAGCCCTGACCATCTTCTCCGGCGCGGGCCGCCTCAATACCCGCGTTGATTGCCAGCAGGTTCGTCTGCTGTGAGATCTGATTAATCAGCGAAACGGCCTTGGTGATTTGCTGGGACGATTCACCCAAGCGCTTCACTTTCTTAGCGGTTTGGCCCACCGTTTGTCGCAGGCTCATAATGTTGCTCACCGTCAGGTCCATAGCTTCGCCGCCAATCGTTGCGGTTTCTGAGGCCGACTTGGCGACGGCAGCAGCCTCTTCGGCTTGGTGGGCCACCTGCCGGATAGAGGCGGTCATCGCCTCGACCGAATCGAGTGTCAGGGTCGTTTGCTCTGCCTGCTGCAGGGCTTCATCTGCGAGTAGGCGAATGGCGCCTTCGTTTTCTCCGAGAGACGTATTGACCTGGTTTGCAGACTGCTTGACCTGGGTAACCACCTGCCGCAAGTTTTCAATAATCGCATTGAAAAAGTCCGCGACGGTGCCAATCTCTCCGGCTGTGACGTCGGCGCGAACGGTGAGGTTTCCATCGGCAGCGGCTTCCACATCTCCCAATAGTTCTACGAGCTGGCTCTGCAGCCGCTCTTGGCGCTGGATGCGTTCTTCTGCGAGGGCGGTCATTTCGTTGACAGCGGCTTCTCTTTCGGTGGTGGCTCTGGCCTGCTCTAGGGCATAGCCCAGCTGAGTGGCGGCCCGCTGCATAAAGTTAATCGTGAGGTCTGACCAATTGCGAGGGCCGCTGCATTCGTGGGCAATCAGCAGGCCCAGCAGCCTATCTTCGACTACGATTGGCGCGACGAGGTTAGCCTTTACTTGGTAGGGCTCTAGCTGGCCTAGGTGGCAGTCTGTGAGGCCTGCGTTGTAGATGTCTGGGGTCGCCTTGACCCGGCCAGTGCGATACTGCTCTACGTAGCGTTCTGCAAAGCAGGGGTCGGCGATTTCGGCGCCGAGGGCGGGGGGCCACTGAGGGTCGACAGATTCTGCGACGACGGTGCCTTTCCAATTTTCATCGAAGAGATACACAATGATCCGGCTCACTTCGATAGCCAGCTTTACCTGCCGGGTGATGATGCGGAAGATCTTTTCTTGGTCGGTGGTGTCGCGGATGCTGGCTACCAGGCTCGACAGCTGCTGCTCTCGCTTCACGGCTTGCTTTTGGGTGTCGAGCAGTTTGGCCTGGGCCAGGGCATAGCCAACCTGGGTGGCTATCTGCTGAATCATGTTGATTTCTTCTGGCTGCCAGATACGAGGGCTGCTGCACTGGTGGGCGCAGAGCAGTCCGACCAGTTCGTCGCCGACGATAATGGGCGCGACCATGTTGGCTTTGACTTCTAGCTCGCGCAGGAGGCGGCAGTGACAGTCGGTGAGGTCTTCGGTTTCGATGTTTTCTACCTTGGAGACCTGACCGGTCAAAAAGCGATCAACGGAGTCGGGCAGCATGGGGTCTTCTAGGTGCTGCCCTTGAGCGCGGGGCCAGCTTTTGCCGACCGACTCTGCAGTGACTTCTCCGCCAGCGTAGTCGGACCGGAAGCGATAAATTAGCACCCGGTCGACGTTTAGCACATCCCGTGCTCGCTCGACGCTGGTGTTAAAAATGGCATCGGCTTCTAGGGTTTTGCGAATATCGCTGGTGAGTTCGGAAAGGGTGCGGGCGCGGCGGGCAGACTCTGTTTGGGTTTCACTCTGAAAGCGTAGGGAAGATTCGGAGCTAGAAACGGCTGCTGCTAGCTCATTAAAGGCGCTGGCGACTCGGCCAACTTCATCTCGGGCAAAGACATCGGCGCGAATGCTGCGATCGCCCGACGCAAATTTTTCAGTCGCTTCCTGCAAGTTGCGCAGGGGCTTGACGATGGAGCGACCTAGCAATTTGGCAATGATCAAATCGGCTAGCAAGGCCAGTAGTGCTGTGCCAATGAGAATGCCCGTTGCATTCCGTAGCCAGTTTTGTAGACTGCGCTCCGGCAGGCCGTGCTGAATAACGCCTATCGGTTTGCCATTGGCATCGACAATAGCCGTCGCCGCGACCGTAAAGTCTGCGCCATTGGGCTGGCGTACCCGTTCGCTAGTAATCTGCGCGGTCCCGTTTCCGCTGGCTGAACGCACTGTTTGGTCTAAAAAGTTATAGTCGTAGGTGCCGCCAGAGGTTTGCCCAGGGCTTATCTCCCCCGATTCTGCGCGGGCCACAAGGTCAAAGGAGCCGCTGGGCTCTTGCAAATAAATTTCACTGTAGCCGTCTGCAACTTTGCCGAGCGCGTCAGCCACCAAGGGCGAGCTGCCATCCAGCACATCGCCTGTCACCAGCGCACCGATAATCTCATTCGGGACACCAGAGCGGTCTGTTGGTGTCCCCCCTTCAAAGATGGGCGTCACGGCAAACTTCACTAGCGCCGCTTCGTTCACGTTGCTAGGCACTGGAATGCCAATTTGTTGCAGATCGGTAAGGGTTTGCAAAGTGATTGAAGATTTTGGCTCACCTTGCCGAAGCGCGCTGGAGACCAAATTGTTTGGGTTAAACAGGCTACCACTGCGGTCGGCATTGCCGTTGGCAACTATCCGAAATTCTGGATCAACGAGGGCAACATACTCCAGTTGATTGATTTCCAGTCGAGTTTGTAGGGCAGTACGAGTCTCCTGCTTGAGCCCATCTTCCAAATCGCCAAATTCTGCGTATTCTTCAGCGGCTTCTAGTAAGACGCCGTCACTGGGTGCGCCGCTAGGGGAAACTTCAGTCAGACTTTGGGCCGTAGAAGAAAGCTCTGAAACGGCTTGATTCAGCAGTTGCCTGCGTCCATTTATCGCCAGCAGCACTAAGCTAACGCCAATGACCCCTGAAACTGACAGCATTTTTGAGGCCAGCAGACCGGTCAGCTGCTTGTTGGCAACTCGCCGGTCGTAGAACCATTGGACTAGCTTCGAACGGCTACTTTGTGTGACTTGAATATTTTCGGGTGCATACCTTTCCCCGTCTGCTTTATAGCGAACCCCCCGGTAAACCCTGTCGGGCAGAATTGAATTTGCTTCTGTGCGGGTGGCCTGTTCCTCTAGAAGGACTTTTTCGGCTGCGGCCCGCTCACGGCCTTCTTCGTAGCTCGCACCGCGATAGGTTAGCATTTCGCCCTGTTTTACCCGTTCTGCTGCCGATTGCTCAGTAGGTGGATTTAGAGGAATGGCCGGGTCTGCTGAGCTGCCGTTGGCTAGGTTCTCTAGCCTTCCGCTACCGTTCGTGCCATTTGCATTGCCATTAGTGTTTGGCAAATCGCTGCCGGTAGGGTTAGCGCCAGCGTCAGCGTTGGAGTCGTTAGGGTAGGGCGGGCGAATGTCAGTTGTCATGTCAGACTCACTTTAGAACGGTCTTTTCTATCGGGTGCAGAGGGAGCAAGGCAAACGAAGAGAGCATGCAGAATCTGTATCTCAAACTAGGTTCCCTGGAAGACGGAAGACTGCAAGACAGCTTCGGCGTCTAGAACCAGGAGGATTTGCTCTTCTTGGACGGCGCATCCTCTGAGGTAAGGCACCAGTACGGGGTTTACCTGAGGTGGGGGTGGCTGTAGCGCATCGGGCGGTAGATGAATGATGCCGTCTATCTCATCGACCATCAGTCCCAACGAAGACCCTGATTTGACAATGACTACACTATATTGCTGACCGGGCCTATCTGGAACGGGCATGCCCAACAGTTTGACTAAGTTTGCAATCCAAATGACGCGGTTTCGCCGGTTCACTAGGCCTAGCATGCAGGGCGGCATGTTGGGAATCGCGGTCACTTGGGCGGTGGGCAGCACGGTTGCTTCTTCTACGGCTCGCGCTGCGAAGACCGCCGGTACGCGGGGCGCAAGCTGAAACTTAAGATAGGCCTCGCCAATGAGTTGACGATCTGGGATGGCAAGCTTGGTTTTCACAGGCGGCGTAGTGGTGACAGCAATGTCCAGTTGTGGAGAGAGGATAGCACCTTAGCTTTAGCTTCACTAGCTTTTGCTTCGTTGGCGTCGGCTGAGATAGCTACAGCTAAAAATGACTGTTGGCATCTTCAGCCTCTACCTACTTCTACTTCCCTAGTTCACTTCGACGATTTCTTTTAACTTTTTAAGGCGCTTTACTTTTTAAGGCGCTTTAACCTCAGGCTCTTTAATTAAGGCTCTTTAACCCCGTTTTAGCCCCAGCCTACCCAGCAGAGGGCACTAATGCACCAATATTATTTGATGCGCGTATTTGATGCGCGCTTAATCTGCTCTGCTTTAGTGCTGCTATGGTGCGTATCTCATGTCTATGCGCCGGTTGGCACCATGTCTCCGTGCGACATGTCTCTGTGTAATGTTTGATGGCACATGCCTACGCGCTAACTATCGCAATACGTCTACTACCGCCTCGATTAGCTGCTCCCTGGTGTATGGCTTTGTGAGGTAGGCTTTTGCCCCTTGTCGCATGCCCCACATCCGGTCAATGGTTTGCCCCTTTGAGGAGCAAATGACTACAGGAACCTCTTTAGTTTCGGGGATGGATTTGAGCTTGCGGCACAGTTCGAATCCACTGAATCCAGGCATAACGACGTCGGTCACAATGACGTCTGGCTTCTGAGCGATCGCTTTATCCAAGCCTTCCTTACCCGTAATCGCCCCGATTACGCTGAAGCCACCCTCCTGCAGGTAATGGCTCATTAGCTTCATCTCTGAAGGCGCATCCTCAACCACAAGCACGGTCGCGATCTTTGTTGTTGTCGTCATTTGGGCAAACCGGTCATTTGAGTAAACCGCAAAGCGGGTGACTGTCTAGTGACTGTCTAGTAGCTATCTCAGTTCCAATGAAGCGCACCCGAGGGACACTGTTAGCAAATCAGCCTTCAGTAATTGTACGGAACCGCTAGCAATATCCTACCAAGCGACCCGTGCAAATCTTCTCCCAACATTTGGATCTTGAGCCGGCCTATTAAAATTTCCTGATAAAACCGCCCAGTCAGATTTCCTGATAAAACTATCCGACAAAACTTTCTGATGCCCTTCCTACCGTCGGCTATTTTCCTTAGTAGGTAAGTGCTTGAAGACCATTTTGAGCAGGTCGGACTGGGTAAAAGGCTTGGTAAGGTAGCCCGATGCTCTAACCAGCTTGGCCCTAGCCCGGTCGATCAGGCCGGTATTACCGGTCACCATCACAATCGGCGTTCGCTTGTAGCGTGGATGGCGGCGCAGCAGGGCGCACAGCTCGTATCCATCCAAGTTTGGCATAGTGATATCTAGCAAAATCAGGTCGGGCTTGCTGCGCACAATTTGCATCAGTGCCTTTACCGGATCGTTGATGGCAACCACTGAAAGGCTTTGGTCTTCTAAAAACTTTTGAATGGCGTTGAGGACGGTGGGGCTGTCGTCAATGCAGGCGACGGTGTAGGTGGTGCGCTTGAGGCTGTCCATGCCACGGTTGCGACTGCTGCCATTGGTGCCAAGGCTCATGGGACCCATGCCATTGATTTGGCCGCTCATGCTGCTGGGGGCCGCCATGGTGGCTGCGCTTGAGAGGCGGCTTGTCGTGGGCTGTCCGGCTGCTCTCTGTTTGCTGTTGCGCTGGCAGACTTCGACGATGGGTCGCAGGTCTAGGCTGCAGTAGGTAGGAATACCTTCGGTTTGGGCTTGGGGGATGAGTTCGTAGCTGCCTTCTCGGATATTGAGAAAGGGCTCAATGACTTCAATGGCGATCGCACCAATCAGCTGCGCAGCTTGCTCCCGGCTGAGGTAGGTCTGGTCTACCAGCCAGCAAATTGCTCGGTAGTCGCGGCTGACGACGTGGTCGACCTCGTCAGAATTTTCAAACAGCAAGCGAACCTGGTCTCGTACTTCTGCAGGGACAGCTTCGCTAAAGGCCTGCAGCTGACGATCTAGCCGATCAAAGGCCTCGGCGGAATTGGTCGCGAAGTTTAGCCGACCTTTTTCAAACAGGAGCCGCCACTCTGCCGCTTGGGCCGAAAGCTTGAGACAACCACTCACCTGACGGCTGATCAGTTGGGCTAGCAGGCTTAAGGGGTGCAGCTTGTGAGAGGTGCTGTAACTCGTGCTTGAACGGCTATTTATCATCTATCTAAACTAGTCTTTATGTCGAGTGCTTTTTTAGTGAGGCTGGAAACAAGAGTGAGGTAGTGGGGTAAGGGGAACTCAAACGCCTGGTCATCTTCTGAAGCGTCGCCCAGAAGCTTGGTGGCCTGGGTATGTTGGGTCTTAGCGTACTGTGTGAAGTGGCCGTCAGTTCTGAAGTAAATCACAAATGGCTCCCACAATGAAACAACAGTCAGTGAAATAACAGTTTAGATAAAAATAAGAAATAGAGCGTGTGGGGTGTCGGATAGCTGTCGCTATTCTACACATCAACAAGTCTAGATATATTCCTTGTGTAGATTGCCCGCTTTGCGGTTAATCGCTTCAAATTGCTCTGTTGAAGAGCTGCCTTACTAAGCTGACTTGCTAAGCAGTTGCTTCACTAATCAATACAGTCAATACAGTTGTCATCATAGTTGTCATCGCGGACGGTGACCTATGCAACAGGCAAAACAAGGCCAATTTAGGACAATTATGTACCTTGAATCGCTAGACCCACCGAATTCGCAATTAGTTTCCGCTGCTATTTGTATGGTTGCGTAGCGGAAAATCTTCCATGGTGTTTCTGGGCTGGAGTCGTGAGCCGTTGCTGGGTAGGCTGCTTTCTCGGGTGACTTCTTTAACTTCACTCACCTGAAAGATAAATCGAAACTGCTGATTCATCCGGCGGGCGATGTAGTCTTCTAGCAGTTCGACCTGTCGGGGGGTGATGGGCTGGTTGGCATTGACCACCATGCTCACTTCCGGGGGGGCGGTTTGCCAGTTTGTGTAGCTGCTGACCAGCTGCATGTTCTGAAAGGTCTGCGTATCTTCGATGAGCGCTCGCTTGACGTTGGCTTCTAGCTGATTTTGTCTGACTAGCTCAACCAGACTGATCCCCAGGGGAATGACCAGGAGGCTCGTGAGCAAGACGACAGCACTCAGCGGGCGGCGGGCCCGGCGAAAGGGAGAGTAGCCCGCAATAAAAAAAGCCAGCATGCAGGCAAGGGTAATGCCCAGCAGATTTGTGCAGTACAGCAGCCCTGCGCCCAGGGTCAGAGCGCCGTTAAACTGGGCGATGCCTAGGCCCACCACACACAGCGGGGGCATTAGCGCGACGGCGATCGCAGTGCCTGCCAGCGTATTCGACAGCCGCGGCTGAACCTTTGCGTAGCCGCTGAGCCCGCCTGCCGTAATCGCAATGCCCAGATCCAGCAGATTGGGCGAAGAGCGAGAGGCCACTTCGCTGCCATATTCCAAAAAGCCAGAGCCTAGCCCGATTAGGGCGGATAGTGCGATCGCAATAGCCGTTCCAGTCCCTAGCGCCTTCAGCCCGGTCACCACCAGCTCTAGATCTCCTTCCAAAATGCCAAACGCCACTGAGCGAATCGGCGACATCAGCGGCGCCACCAGCATGGCACCAATGATCACCGCGGCACTGTTGGTCAAGAGCCCAAACGTCGCAATTAGGCAGGCCCCAATGGTAAGGACCACATAGTCGTAGTCCAGCTCGGCTTCGTCCATCAGGCTATCTTGCATGTGCTGGTGAGCCTGGGGAGAGACCCGCCTGCCTACGAGGTACTTACTGCTCCACTCGTCTATCCGTTCTCTCATGCTGCCCCCACGGTCGGTGCGAACGGGGCAAAGAGGATTTGCAGCGCAAAGGTTGCACACCCTATGCGGATATCAATAAACGTCATAAAAGTAATTTGTTTCTAAAGATACACAGCTTCCCAAAGGCAGCCATATATCTTTGTACCTGAGCAGGAAGCCTCCCCCTGCCTTTGTACACCAAACCTGGAAAAGTAGATGGGTTTTTTCAAACGGATCTTTGGCAAAGACAAGCCAGCCAACGCATCTTCTAAGATTAAGCGTGGCATCGCGAAAGCAACAAAGTCGGCTTCTGACAGCAGTAATGACGTGCCTGACTACAAAGTCGGCCTCGACGGTGAATTTGATGAGAGCGGATTGGCCAAGCGAGTAGCCCTAGCCTTCGATGAAGACAATCAGCTAGATGATATCGATACGCTCTGGGTGGCTCAGACCAGCGCAACGGTTGTGCTGAAGGGTAAGGTGCCGAGCCAAGCCATTTTAGACAAGATGGTCTCTGTGGCTAAAGGCGTCGACGGGACAGATGCTGTGGACACCAAGCAGGTCGAAGTGGGCTAGGGCGTAATTTTCTACGCGACTCACCAGAAGCGCCGTACCAGAAAGCTTCTAGAATATTAATTGAACGTAAAGGGGAGTGACGTCACTCCCCTTTTTTCGTGACGGTTCTTTCTAGTTAAGTTTTTTTGAGTTTGAGTAATTTGAGTTTGAGTAAGAAATATGAGTGAGCAAACCCAGCCCAAGCAGACCAATATTCCTGTCGTTGTCAATGGTGCACTTGGCAAGATGGGCCGGGCCATTGTCAAAGCTGTCTCCGAAGCAGAAGACATGACGCTGGTGGGAGCCATCGACCGCAACCCATCTCTAATCGGTCAAGACATTGGCGAGGTGATTGGTATAGGCCCCCTAGAGATTCCTGTGCTAAATGACCTAGAGGCAACGCTGGTAGATGCTCAAAACCAGGCGCCAAGCGGCGGCAGCGCGGTGATGGTAGATGTTACCCATCCAGACAGCGTGTATGGCTCTGTGAGAGCGGCCCTGGCCTACGGGGTACGCCCGGTCGTCGGCACCACGGGCATGAGCAATGAGCAGATTAAAGACTTGGCTGAGTTTGCCGATAAAGCCAGTACGGGCTGCCTGCTAATTCCCAATTTTTCGATTGGGATGGTGCTGTTGCAGCAGGCTGCGCTGCAAGCTGCAGCATACTTCGACCATGTAGAAATTATTGAGCTACATCACAACCAAAAGGCGGATGCCCCTAGTGGCACCGCGGTAAAAACAGCGCAGATGCTCTCAGAACTCAATAAGCCGTACAATCCGCCCCAGGTGGAAGAAACTGAAAAAATGGCTGGTGCCCGAGGCTCGCAAACAGAAGACGGCATCAGGATTCACAGCGTGCGCCTGCCTGGCCTGATTGCCCATCAGGAAGTGATCTTTGGCGCGGCGGGACAGGCCTACACCCTGCGTCACGATACGAGCGATCGCATCTGCTACATGCCAGGGGTGCTCCTTTCTATTCGCCGAGTCCTGCCGCTAAAATCGCTGGTCTACGGGTTAGACAAAATTTTGTAGGCTACGTCAGATGACTGACCTTAGCTGATTGACCTTAGCTGATTGACCTTAGCTGATTGACCTTTAAAAAGAAAAAGGCCTGACCCCTTTAAGCCCCCAGGGTCAGGCTGCTCACCTGTAAGGACGCTTTAATATATAGAGCCAAATTCATCTACCCCAAAATGCCCCTTGGGAAGGAATGAGCAGCTCTATATGCGTTTTACAGAAGTTAGGTCTATTTTCTCTGGAGGTCTTTAGAAGCGCTTCGAAGGAAATACGGAAATATGTTGGCCTTCTACCGAGTGGGTTTTTTAAAATGTTCCGTATATTTACGCTCCCGTTTGGCCCACAGATAGGTTCTGCCTGAGCGATATGGTTGACTGCCAAGGCAGAGGTATGGACAAAATCGAATCGACTTCAAAAGTACAGCAGCAGGTTGAGGCCTGGAATGGTTCTAGAGAGCGTCCATAGCAGCAGCGTAATATAGGCTACGCCTAGGGCCCACTGATACCAAACCAAAGCGCTAATGAGCCCGGGGACGGCGCGATCGCGCAGACGAATATCGTTGAATCCAAACTTAAACCAGTTGTTGAAGCTGAAGTCGAAGTAGTTTAGCCAGTTCCAACGGCGATCGCTCAGGAGTGGAGTGTAGCGATCGCGGTAAAACGGAAACTTTGGCGGTGTTGGCAGCCGCGCGATTAAGAACTGCAGTCTCCGCAAAGCGCCATTTTCTACGAGGTAGCTACGGTCCATCAGGTCGTGATAGCGGCCTTGCTGGTAGAGCGTGCCTATGAGGGCAACAGGTACGGGCAACACCAGCAGGCCAACGGCGGCCAGCGTGCGGCCCATATGCTCACTACTCTGGCTCAGCAGCCCAAGCGACAGCGTCAGTAGGGCGGTGCTACCCAGCAGCATGGCCACGGTCTCATCACGGGGTGGCACGATGGGCGTCGGCTGTCGGCGGCGGTAGCGATCTACCAGCCAATACATAATGGCAAAGGCCGTAGTAGCCAATAGACCTACGCTAAAGACAAGCCCCACATTGGTGCCGTAGTGACTGAGCAGCAGCAGGCTGGCCAGCGCTAGCCAGTGGATCAGCTGCTGCAGCCGGTCGAAGGGATGGGCTGGTGACACGATGAGGCGATCGCGCACCTGCAAATAGGTCGCTAGGTCAACTTCATTTAGAGCTAGCAAATCGCTGCGACTGACAAACGGATCTTGCTGTGCGCGCTGTGCGATCGCCTTTGCCTGCGGTTCGCTAAAGCCTGCCTGCCTCAGCTGACTGAGCGTCGCCTGGTTGATGCTTAGCCCAAAAAGGTAGCGTTTTATTCGGGCCAGCCTCAGCTGCTCGGTGGTGTATTCGAGCTGATTGGCATCGGCGATTTGCTCTAGCAGGCGAAAGTTGCGCACGAGGGTACGCAAGACGGTTTCATTGCTGGTGAGGGTTGGGACGGAGAATCTTTGCCCAATTTGGCCAGGCGTTCCCAAAAATTGGGCATCGCCTGCACTAAAGTCTAGGTCGGCTACGTTGATGAGGGCGTTGGCAAATCGCGCATCTCCGAAGTCAATCTGGCTGAGCACGTGGGCTCCGCGCAGACTAATGGGTCCTTGAAACTGCGCTTGCCGAAAGTTTAGAACGCCTTCTAGCTGGGCATCGGTCAAAAACAGCGACTGATCGAACCGGCTTTTTTGAAAGTTGCCTACTTCTTGAAACGTTGCTCGGTCGAAGTCGGCATTGGCCTGCCAGTGGGCCCGGGCAAAGGTGGCGCTGCGAAAGCCTGCCTGGGCGAAGCTGGCGCCTTTTTGAAAGGTGCTGCTTTGCCAGCTGCTAGGGCCATTGAACTGGGCCTGCTTGAAGCGGCTGCGACCGGCAAATAGGGCGGCGCGGAAGCGGCTTTCCTGCTGAAACTGGGCCTGACTAAAGTTAACGCTGCTGATAAATTGACTCCCTTGCCAGTTCGCTGCCTGAGTGAAAATCGCGCGACTAGCCTCCACTCTATTTAGAAAAGAAAGATCTTTGGCAGTTACCACGCCGTTGAAGCAGGTGTGGGTCAGCAGCAGAGGGCCTTGGAAGGTGTAGGTATCTAGCTGAGGCGTCTGCGCAGGCAGTAATAAAAAGCGAGACAGCGCCCCGGTAGATGAGCCAAAGTTCTTTCTGCTGGAGCGCGGTTTTGTGCGAACGGTTGGCGTTGCGTCGTTTAGGTAAGACGAATACGAGGGGCTTGCTAGCGCCGGTGTACTGTACGCGGGCACGCGCAAACTCAGCCGTGTGAGATCAAAGTCACCCAACACAATCGCGTCGCTCAGGTCTAGGCCGGGTATCTGACTGCCAATGGCTCCCTTTGGGTTTAGCCCCATCTGTAGCCGCTGATAAAACTGTTCGACAAAGGCAGTCTCCTCAGCGCTGTTTTCTCTGAGGTTGATCGTGAAGCCTTTGAGCGAAATGATTTTGACATTGCGCTGCTGGGCGGTGGCCGCAATCTGCCGGTCGAGGGCAGAGAGGGTGAGGGCTGGATGGGCGGTGTCTGCAGACCCGGCCAGCGTGGGTGTGGCACTGCCAAAAATGGTGACTGCAACTAGTGCGGTTGCGACCAGCCAAATTGTGATAGGTGATTGTGCCAAACCGAGTGACCAATTTCTCAAGACCCTGACTTTCAAGGAACCACATACTCCGGCGACTAGATAGAACTGGCCCGAAGTAAGAGTCTCGCTTGGGAGGATCTCTCTGGCCAACGCTACATCAGCAGTTATTCCTCACTGAGCGGGGCAAAGTCAATCTCTTTCGTTCTATTTCATTACGAGAATGTAAAGCCTCAAGGGCTCTTCTATTAAGAAAGGTAAACTGTTGCTGTTTGACTGGAACGGAAAACAAGGCAACAAGTTTGCCCTTATTGGTGACCGGCAAGCTCGCGCTTTAACAGACAGCTTGCCAGGTGAAAAAGCTTACAGGGAGGAGTGCGGGTTGGTAGAACAATCAGCTGCCGTATCTAATACTTTTGAGATTGAAGAAGCAACAATTGCTCAACTGCAGGCGGCCATGGCTCAGGGAAAGCTGAGCGCTGGCGAACTCGTATCACACTATTTGACCCGTATCGACCGGCTAGATGACAAGCTAAATGCGATTATTGCGATTAATCCTAAGGTGGAAGCGATCGCAGAAACGCTAGACAAGGCGCGAGCGGCAGGTGAGGTACGGGGACCACTGCACGGAATTCCGCTGGTGGTAAAAGACAATATCAACACTGCTGAGCTGCCGACGACAGGGGGATGCATTGCCCTCTCGGAGCTTCAGCCTGCTACTGACGCGTTTGTGGTGTCTCAGCTCAAGGCGGCTGGCGCGATTGTTTTGGCGAAGGCCAATTTGCATGAGCTGGCGCAGCGGGGTGAGTCTGTTAGCGGTCTTGGTGGTCAGGCGCGCAATCCTTACAATTTGGACTACACGCCGGGTGGGTCGAGCGGCGGGAGTGCGGCGGCGATCGCAGCCAACTTGGCCGTCGCAGGTTTGGGGACGGATACGGTGAATTCAGTGCGATCGCCTGCCGCTGCCTGCAACTTGGTGGGCTTACGACCGACCATCGGGCTGGTTAGCCGGGCCGGGCTGATGCCGGTGGCCCTGTCTCAAGATGTGATCGGGCCGATGGCGCGTAGTGTGGCAGATGTCGCCACGCTGCTAACGGTGATGGCGGTAGATGACCCAGATGATCCGACGACGGCACGCAGCGCGAACTACCCAACGGGTAGCTACGGCACTGCGCTTAAAAAAGAGGGACTGGCGGGGGTGCGATTGGGGATTGTGTCCAGTCTTTTTGGCCGGTCGCCAGCGTATGCCGCTGTTGAGCCGGTGGTGGAAGGTGCGATCGCAGCCCTACAGAGCCTTGGTGCCCAGTGTGATTTCGTTCCAGCTGAGATTGATATCGACGGCTTGCATACCGAGCTGTCTTTAGAACTGTGGGAATTCAAGCTGCATTTTGAGCAGTATCTGAAGCGCTTGGGGACTGCCGCGCCGCTGAAAACACTCAAGGCCCTTCTGCGCTCTGGCAAGGTGCATCCGTCGATTCGCA
Source organism: Cyanobacteria bacterium J06614_10 (assembly GCA_038527325.1). Lineage (GTDB taxonomy): Bacteria > Cyanobacteriota > Cyanobacteriia > Phormidesmidales > Phormidesmidaceae > Phormidesmis. The sequence goes on along the minus strand of JBCBFY010000010.1, from coordinate 50,558 downwards.
CTCAGCTAGAAGCTGCCGAGGCGATAGGCGCTCCCCTGGGAAGTGATGAGTATTGGCAGCGGCTTTATCCCCGGCGAGTGGAGCTAAGGCAACGGCTAAATACGCTTTTTCGGCGGCAGCGGTTGGATGCGCTGGTGTATCCGCATCAGCGACAGCCGGTGGCCCGAGTCGGTGAGCCGCAGGCGGGCCGCAATGGATTTTTAGCGGCAGCTAGCGGGTTCCCTGCTATCACGGTGCCTGCCGGATTTGATGACGACGGTGTGCCTGTGGGCTTGGAGCTGATGGCGTTGCCTTTTCAGGAGGCGACGCTGCTGCAAATGGCCTACGCCTACGAGCAGGCTACACAGTGGCGACGACAGCCAGCGCTGTAGAGTTAGCGCTATAGACTTCTCTTTGGCGCGGAACCGGTCCCCCTTTTGGGGGTCAGTCTTTTACACTGAAGGGTATGGATGAGATGCCTCGTAAGAGCCCCAAACCCATTCAGCCGCTAGCGCTAGATGTTGTTCATCTGATGGCGGCAGGAGAAGTGATCGATTCACTCGCTGCGGTCGTGCGGGAGCTGGTAGAAAACGCCCTAGACGCGGGCGCGACTAGAATTTCGATCAGTTTGTGGCCACAGCGCTGGCAGGTGAGCGTCGCTGACAATGGGGCGGGGATGGGTCCGGCTGACCTGCAGCAGGCAGCGATCGCCCACGCCACCAGCAAAATTTCGACGCGCCCCGACCTTTTAAATATTCGCAGCCTCGGCTTTCGCGGTGAGGCCCTGCACAGCATCGCCCAGCTGGCTGACTTAGAAATTCGTAGCTGTCTACAATCTAGCCAGTCGGGCTACCAGGTGACTTACGGTGCAAATGGTGAACCTGCTGTGATGTCTGAAGTGGCGATCGCTCCTGGTACCGTCGTCACAGTGCGCAACCTATTCGGCAGCTGGCGGGCGAGACGTCAGGTCCCCTCCGCTGCGGCCCAGGTCAAAGCGGTGGCGGGCCTGATTCATCAGCTGGCGCTGTGCCACCCGCAGGTGACCTGGCAGGTGCAGAAAGATGACGCGCACTGGTTTGCGCTGTGGCCTGGTCCCACTGCCAAAACGCTGATGCCGCAGGTGCTCCGCAACCTTCACGATACCGATATTGAGGAAACGTCTGAGGATGCTGTGGCGACTGGGCTCTATCTGGCGATTGGCCTGCCTGATCGCTGCCATCGCCGTCGGCCAGACTGGGTGAGGGTAGCGATCAATGGTAGATCGGTGGCTGTCGATGAAATTTCTCAAGCGTTGATGGCAGGGTTTCGGCGGACTATTCCGCGCGATCGCTACCCGGTGTGCTTTCTGCATCTGACGCTGCCCCCTGCCCAGCTAGATTGGAACCGCCATCCGGCCAAGTCTGAAATTTATGTGCAGGGACTCGATGAGATTTGCGATCGCGTGACGGCTGCCCTCGGCAAACTGCTGCAGCTCGACGATTTGAGCGAAGCGGCGCAGACCCACCGTGCGACGGCGCTGATACAGGCGGCAGAGGCGGCGGGGAGCTATTCTGTAGGGCAGCCAGCGGGCAACTTCTCGGCGGCAGACGGCCTGCCTGCTCAGTCTCTGTCGGACGCGCTGCCCCATGCGATACCCAATGCACTGACTGCGATCGCTCAGGTGCGAGATATGTACATCTTGGCTGAGCACGAGGGGGGCGTTTGCCTCATTGAGCAGCATATTGCCCACGAAAGGGTGCTGTATGAGCAGCTGCAGGCACGGTGGCAAATGGTGCCTATCGAGCCGCCGATTGTTTTGAAAGAGTTGACCGAGACGCAGGTAGAGCGACTGCAGGAAGTGGGGGTTGATATTGGCACATTTGGCGATCGCCTGTGGGCCGTTCGCAGCGTGCCCGAACCCCTTAGCGGCAGAGACGACTGTGAAAATGCCCTCCTAGAGCTGAGCCTTGGTGCAAACCTGGAAGCGGCCCTCGTCGCCACCGCCTGCCGGACGGCCATTCGCAACGGTACCAAGCTAGACCTCTCTGAAATGCAAACGCTGATCAACCAGTGGCAGCGCTGCCAAAAGCCTCGCACCTGCCCCCACGGCAGGCCCATCTGCCTCACCCTCAAAGAATCTAGCCTGGCCAAATACTTTCGCCGCAGCTGGGTGATTGGTAAGAGCCACGGTGTGTGATGGCTGCTGCGCTACAAAGTCAAAGTTACAAAATCAAACAGCCCGTGAGCGTTCTTATGAAATTGCTCGAAAGCTTAGAGCTTGCTGAATTTATGAGAGCACCTGTAAAGAAACATCTCTATACATAGGACTTTCTATAGTTCATCTAAAGGTTGATCTTTTAACCTATCGGGTTTTCTTAGTATGTAGTCGTGACAGCACACGAGGTAAAGACACATGGCAGAGACGTATCAGCCTACAGAGAGCGGCGGACTCAATCGTGACAGCATGAGTTTGTCGCAGCATGTCTTACAGCAGCTGCACAGCTTTGGACCCGATGCCCAAGACCTCAGCGCCCTCATGAACCGGATTGCTTTTGCGGGCAAGCTCGTTTCCCGGCGACTGACCCGGGCCGGGCTGGTCGAAGATGCCCTTGGGTTTACGGGCCGAACGAACGTGCAGGGCGAATCGGTCAAAAAAATGGACGTGTACGCCAACGACGTTTTCCTGTCTGTTTTTCAGCAAAGCGGCCTAGTCTGTCGGCTGGTCTCTGAGGAGATGGACGACATTTACTACATGCCCGAGAACTGCCCCATCGGTCGCTACACGCTGCTCTACGACCCTATCGATGGCTCCTCGAATGTCGATATCAATCTCAACGTGGGTTCCATCTTTGCGATTCGGCGGCAAAAGGGCGATGACGAAGACCAGAGCGGCTCTGACCTGCTGACCCATGGCCGTGAGCAGATTGCAGCAGGCTACATTCTCTACGGGCCGAGCACAGTCTTGGTGTATTCCATCGGTAAGGGCGTACATGCGTTTACCCTTGATCCCAGCCTGGGCGAATTCATCCTAGCCAGTGAAAATATTCAGATTCCCGAGCATGGCTCCAACTACAGCGTGAACGAAGGCAACTTTTGGCAGTGGGACGAGCACTACCGCGACTACATTCGCTACATGCACCGCCACGAAGGCTACTCTGGACGCTACAGCGGTGCCCTTGTGGGAGATTTTCATCGCATCCTGATGCAGGGCGGCGTTTTTCTCTACCCAGGTACCCTAAAGAAACCCGAAGGCAAGCTCAGACTGCTGTACGAATCAGCGCCTTTGGCATTTCTGGCTGAGCAGGCAGGGGGTAAGGCCACCACGGGTGAGCAGGCAATTCTAGACTTTGTCCCAGACGAGCTGCACACGCGGACGCCGCTGATTATCGGCAGTCGGGAAGATGTTCAGCTGGTCGAATCCTTTATTCAGGAGCGCAAGGTGGAGCGGCCACCTGTTGCATCAGGTGTTTCCTAACTCTGCATCATTCGATTCAATCGTCTGGTTCTATTGTGCGGCTCAATAGTAAAACTATTCTGAAATGTATTTAGAAGTCACAGATCGTTAAGGGCAGCTTGGATTAGTCTAAACAAGTTACTTTAATATTCGTCTCGTTTTGCCCAGTCTTCTCGGTTGAAAAGCACAGTCAAAGTGCCCGATAGACAGGCCTAGTAAATACCTGTTTCTAACCTCAATCAAGACGTCCTAACACTTTGTCACTATGGTTTCACTCCTAGAAAATCCACTCCGCGTCGGTCTGCAACACGACCGAATTCCGGCACCTCAGATTCTGGTGATTTTTGGTGCTTCTGGAGACCTGACCCAGCGAAAACTCGTCCCTGCCCTGTTTCAGATGCGGATGGAGCGTCGCCTGCCTTCGGAGCTAACGATTGTAGGGGTGGCCCGCCGGGAATGGAGTCATGAGTTTTTTCGGGAGCATCTTGAGAAAGGTGTACAAGATTTTGGCGGAGGCATTGACGGAAGCAATCAGGCGATTTGGGACAAGTTTGCGCAGGGACTGTTTTACTGCCCCGGCAATATCGACAAGCCAGAAGACTATCACCGACTCAAGCAGTTTTTGGCCGAACTCGATGAAAAGCGACGTACCCAGGGCAACCGGACGTTTTATTTGTCGGTTGCGCCGCGCTTTTTTGCGGAGGCGGCTCAGCAGCTAGGGGGGGCAGGCATGCTGGCCGATCCTGCCAAGCAGCGGCTGGTCATTGAGAAGCCGTTTGGCCGAGATTTGGCCTCGGCGCAGGCGCTTAACTACAAGGTGCGCAACGTGTGCGGCGAAGACCAGATCTACCGAATTGACCACTACTTGGGTAAGGAAACGGTCCAAAACCTGTTGGTGTTCCGATTTGCCAATGCTATTTTTGAGCCGCTGTGGAACCGTCAGTTTGTAGATCACGTGCAGATTACGGTGGCAGAAACGGTTGGGCTTGAGGGCCGAGCGGGCTACTACGAGACGGCTGGCGCCATCCGCGACATGGTGCAAAATCACCTGATGCAGCTCTTTTGTCTGACGGCGATGGAGACGCCCAACTCGCTCGACGCGGCTAGCATTCGCAATGAAAAGGTGAAGGTGCTGCAGGCGACTCGTTTGGCAAACGAGGGCGATTTGTCTAAGTGTGCGGTGCGCGGACAGTACTCCACCGGCTGGATGAAAAACAAGCAGGTCACTGACTATCGCAGCGAAGAAGATGTCCCTGAAGGGTCTGTGAACAATACGTTTGTGGCCCTAGAGCTACAGATAGATAACTGGCGCTGGCAGGGCGTACCGTTCTATCTGCGCACTGGCAAGCGCTTGCCGAAAAAAGTCTCTGAAATCTCTATCCACTTCAAGTCTGTGCCTCACCTGATGTTTCAGTCGGCGGCGAAGCAGATGAGTGACAACATTTTGGCGCTGCGCATTCAGCCAAATGAAGGGGTCGCGATGCGGTTTGAGGTGAAGACGCCGGGCTCATCTTTGAGGACCCGCTCAGTAGATATGGACTTCCGCTACGATGCGGCCTTTGGTAAGCCCAGCACCGACGCCTACAGCCGCCTACTGGTAGATGCCATGCTGGGCGACCAGACTTTGTTTACCCTAGGGGATGAGGTTGAGCAGTCTTGGCGAGTGCTCACGCCCCTGCTAGAAGCTTGGGATGCGCCCGCACCGCCGGACAGCATTCCGCTGTACGAGGCGGGGACCTGGGGGCCCATTGAGGCGGAGCTGCTTTTGAACCGTAGCAACCGTCGCTGGCGCCGACTGTAGTCGCTCAAGCTTTTACTTAAAAAATCTCTTATCGATTCCTTCTGTCTGTTTTTTACGCTTCTTCTTCAAACTTCTCCCCCTTAACGAAAGATGGCTACTTCTCTTCTCGCTCTTCAAAAGCCAAAGGACATCTCCCTCGATGAGATTGAGGCTGAGCTACGCAACATTTGGCGTATGCAAGATGACGGCAGCACTGCGCCGGTCGCCACCCGCGCGACGACGTTCACCATCGTGATATATGAGCCAGAAGAAATTCAACAGCTGCTGGCAACGCTGAATTTTTACAAGGGCATTGTCGACGGATCCCACGGCCCGCAGACGCGCGAGGCTATCTTGGCGGCACAAAAAGAATATGACTTGAGAATGACCGGGCGGGTGGACCCAGAGACCCTGGCGATGCTGCGTGATAAGGTGCGATCGCTGCCCAAAGATCAGCAGCACTTCAAAAACGCTGACATTCGCGGCTTTAACCTAGACGAAGCCCTCGCCGCTCAAAATCCCTGCCGGGTCATCACCCTATGCCCTACTTTCGGCGAGGATGAGGGCGTCAGCGCTCAGGTATCGGCCTACTGCCCCGTGCAAAAAAGCCAAAGCAGCAATCTGGTGTGCTGTGAATACATCACCCTGAGGGGCACCAAAGAAGCGCTTGAGCGCGTTGGCGATTTAGTCAATTCGCTGGTCGTCTCCGACTTACCCAAGTTCGTGTGGTGGAAGGCAACTCCCAACCCCGAACAAACCTTGTTTCAGAAGATGGCGCTGATCAGCAGTTGTCTGATTCTGGACTCTAGCTACTACGGTGATGCCGAGTCTGAGATTGTAAAAATTCAAAACCTGGTGAACGAGCACACCACCAACGTAGCTGACCTAAACTGGTATCGGCTAGCTCCCTGGCAGGAGCTATCGGCTGAGGCCTTTGACCCGCCGGAGCGCCGCATGGACATCACAGAAATTGATCGGGTGGGGATCGACTACGAGAAGGGAAATCCGGCGCAGGCGCTGATGTTTCTCGGCTGGCTGGCGAGCCGTTTAGACTGGCAGCCTACTGGTTACAAAAATGAAGGCGGCGACTATGAACTCAAGAGAATCAGCTTCACCGGTGAAAACGGTAGAGAGATCGAAGCCGAGCTAGCGGCCATTCCGGTTGCTGACCACGGAGAAGTGCTAGGTGACCTCACAGGGGTACGGCTAGAGTCGACTAACCATGAGGCAAACTGCAACACCATCTTGTGTTCTGAGACGGCGGGCTGCATGCGCATGGAGTCTGGCGGTAGCGCCCAGAGTAGCTTGGTCGAAGAGGTTACTTCTATCTCCGATCAGCGCTCAGACCTGCTGCTAGGCCAGCAGCTGCAGCGCTGGGGTGAGGATGAACTATTTGAAGAAAGCCTGGCAGTGACCGCTAAGATTTTGTCGCTGCTTGCCCGTTAATATCATTTGGAAATACCGCTCAAATATAAAGAGGTCCTGCGCCGCAGGACCTCTTGGGAGTGATATTTAGTTGGAAGCGGAGAGCAACGTACTGTTAAAAAGCAGCAGCGTCTTGACTCAAATAATCGATTGTTTTGGGGCTAATAACCTACAGTCATTTTCTATAGCAAAGTTAAAAATATTTCTGACTCTGCGGGTCGTGATGCCTGTTTTTTCTATAGCGGTTTCAGCTGGTAGATGTGTGTCAAGCGGCTCGACAAATGCTGTAGCTAGGGTATGTCTAGTCGCCGTAGCCGCTGAGGTAGCCTTCGAGGGCATGAAAGCGGTCAGCGTTGAGACTGTAGTACATCCATCGGCCTTGCTGGCGAGCGGTCACGAGGCCAGCCTCTTTCAATGTTTTGAGGTGAAAGGAGAGTTTGGATTGGGCAATGCTGAGGCGATCGCACATATCGCCAACGCAAAATTCGCCCTCTTGTAGCAGCTCGATCACCTGGATACGAATCGGCTCAGAAAGCGCATGAAAACCAGAAAAAACAGGGTCTGATGATTTAGCCATGTTGATTATTTAGATTTGACTTGAGATAGCTCCAAATATCCGCGCAGCTCACAAGTTTCGAAGAGAATCAACGAAAACTTATGTGATGCTGGATACTCAAAGCTTAAACAAGTGAAATCGGTTTGGCCATCCGGGCTTCCACCATGAAATCAAGCTATATCAATAGTTCTCTGGCTGCGGTGATGAGGGATAGTGCGGTCACGGGCGCTGTGACAGCCCGTAAAATTACGGTTCCAAGGGAGACAACTTTATATCCCGCACTGATCGCATCCGTAATTTCGGTGGATGTCCACCCACCTTCGGGTCCCACCATAAAATTGATTGCACGTAAATCTCCTGATATTAAATCAATCTGTATTTTTTGAAGTAAATGGGGCGCTGACTGACGGGTCGCGCAGAGGTATCTCAAGGATTGTTTGTCGAACAGAGTGAGCGCTGCCTGAAAATCGACGGGGGGCAAGATTTCTGGGACGGTTACTCGCTCGCTCTGTTCGGAGGCTTCTTGCGCGATTCTGCGCCATCTAGAGAGCTTGTTGTCACTGGGTTTTAGGAGGGTGCGATCGCTAATGATCGGGCAGATGTGCGTAACGCCCAGCTCTGTTGTTTGGCGCACAACTTGGTCGAAGCTGTTGCCTTTTGGCAGGGCGGCGAGCAGTCGGATCGGGGCGGCGGGTGGCGCGTGGGTGGTGGTCACCGTTTCGATGATGTCGGCCTGCGACAGCGATGGGCCAATGGCTGCGAGCCACTGCTGACCCTGCCCGTCTTGCGCGATGAAGCGATCGCCTGAGCGTAGCCGAAGTACCCGGCAGAGGTAGTGGGTTTGCTCTTGGCGCAGGGTGATGGTCTCGCCTTGGCGCTGAGACGCCTCGATTGTGAGTCGCTGGACCATAGGTATGAGCTGACTCTAGAAGACTGGCTCTAGAAAAGGACCTGTTTGTAGGTTTGTAAATATCAACCTTGTAGATATCAAAAAATATAACTAGAGAAATTAATAAAGAAGCGTGAACGCTGGGCAGGTGTAACGGGTTGTGAAAGCTGCTGGCGTTGTGGCTGTACGTTGTGGTTATAAAGACTGTGCTGTGACGATTTTCAGGAAGGGAGGCAGCCAGTGCTTATTCGCCCCACTGCAAAATTTCTACATCCACTGGTGCAATGCCAGAGCTGTAGGTACCTAGGTCTCGCGCCGCCTGTTCTGAAATATCTAATGCGCCGCCAGAGCGATCATTTACCCTAACGGTAACGACGGCACCGGTGTTGGGATTGGTTAGCTGAACGACGGTGTCGAACGGCCAGTGGGGATGGGCGGCTGTGTAGTCGTATCGGCTGAAGATTTCTCCATTGGCTGTATAGCTGCCATCGAATCCAGGACCGTACCAGCTAACCCGCATACGCTCTGCCTGTGCAGAGGCGGGCATCAGTAGGTGAGTGCCTAATCCGATGCCCAGTCCACCGAGAATGAGAAGTTGCTTAAAAAGGTGCTTAGAGAGGTTTTGGAAACGCTGCTTAGAGGGGGACATCTAAACATTCCTTAATTAATTTTTCGCAGCCATTATCCCAACTGATGAAATCAATTGCAATATTCTGCAATCAGCAAGCGGCCGCAATTGTTGACCGGGCGCACTAGGATCGAGCTGTTGTGCCGACATCATGACTATGCACTTCCACCATCTACATTTTTATGTGAGGAATACTGAGCGTTGGAAGCAATGGTTTATCCGTAAGCTAGCCTTTCAGTCGGCTTCTACAGGGCTGGCCTCTGTCGCCCGTGGCGTAGCCGTGCTGGTGCAGGGCCACGTAGAGATTCGGCTTTCATCTCCCGCGGAAGATGCTGCCGCTAAGGCCTACCTCGAAAAACATCCACCCGGACTCGTCGATGTGGCCTTTGCCACCGAACACTTCGAAGCTGCGCTGTCTCATGCGCGCGCCCAGGGTGCTCAGCTGCTATCGCCTGTGACGCTCAATGCGGCTGGTCAGCGGCAGTGCCTACTCAAGGGCTGGGCACATCTTCGCCATACGCTGGTAGAAGTGTCTCCCGACTGGGTGAAGTCGCGTCAGGCGAGGCTGTTTGAGGCTGGTGACTGGGCAGTTGAGGCGTCTAGTCAGAACTTGAACCCACAGGTAGCACTCTCTGATATTGACCATGTGGTGATCAATGTCCCACAGGGGGAGCTGGCGATCGCAGCCACTTGGTACCAAAAAATGTTTGGCCTAGAGCCCGGCCAGCAGTTTGAAATCAACACGGCCCACTCGGGGCTGCGGAGTCTGGTGCTGGTGCATCCTGATGGCCCGGTGCAGCTACCGATCAATGAGCCCAGCTCTAGCAATTCACAAATTCAAGAATTTCTCGACCACAATGGCGGCACGGGTGTGCAGCATGTGGCCCTGCGTAGCCCTGATGCGGTGAGTGCGATCGCTCAGTTTCGGCAGCAAGGGCTAGACCTGCTGCAAGTTCCAGCAGCCTACTACGACAGTCTGCCTCAGCGCCCAGATTGTCCGCTGAAAGATCTGCGTGCGATTCGTGAGCAGCAGCTCCTCATCGATTGGCCGCAGGGGGGCAATCAAGGAATGCTGCTACAGACGTTCACTCGGCCTATTTTTGCCGAGCCCACTTTTTTCTTTGAGATTATTGAGCGGAGTCGCTACCAGGCCCATGGACGGCTCCAGAGCACCCAAGGCTTTGGTGAAGGTAATTTTCAGGCGCTTTTTGAAGCGATTGAGAGGACTCAGGCAGAGCGAGGCAGTTTGCAATAGGGAAGCCACAGCTTAGGTACCAGATTTCGCGCTAGAAATTCTTTCCTAGCGCGAGTCCTAAAAGTTGCAAGCTCAAACGAAACCTACCTGAGGAAGCCGGTGACGAACCATAGAACAGCGAGGGTCACGCTTGCTGAAAGCGAGGACACCTGGCTTGGGGGTAAGGTCGTACCTTGGCTGGCCATAATCTGGACGATGACCAGACCCAGACAAAGGCCAACCACTAGCCCAACTGTTGCTAAGCCTAGCGATCGCCACAGTCGACGGGTCTTCTTATTCAAGAAATAGATAGAAGCCATCATGCCTAGCGCTAGAGCCATAGAGGCCCCTAACGCATCCTCTGACTTTAGCAGCCAGCTCAAAGCTAAAAACCCAGCAAAGATCAGTGATGGCCACAGGAAATCGCTGCTGCTTTCAGGCTGATCGAGTAGGCCTGAGAGCCACTGCGAGCCAGAACTCTCAGCTAAGTTGCCCTTGAGAGGAGACAATAGTTTGGGCTTCGCCTGCTGTTGATCGCCGAGTCGAATCCGGTCAGGCACCTTGATTTTGCCTTCCTGGCGTAGCCGCAGTCGTTCCATCAGGATGGCGTCGTAGGCGGCTTCAATCCCTTCCTTTCTTTGGGGATCGTCCTCGTATTCTGCTGCTAAGCGACTGCGGGCAGACTGAACCTCTTCAAAGGAAGACGACTCTGTCAGTCCTAACGTCTCGTAGTGAACGCTCTGTTCGCTCATGCCTAACCCTCCGAATCGACCCGGTTGTGTGAACCTAAACGCACGCTGAACCTACGTAGTGAAGTTTAAGAAAAACCTCTGGCTACAATAAATACGCCTAATTCTAGTCTAACTGGGCAACGACCGAATCGAAAACGTCTTACCGTAAAGTCTTCGAAAAATTTGATACTTCCCCGTATGTGAGTCTGTGTAGGCGGTTCTGTAAGGATTTCGCAGCGAGTTCCGGGTTTGGATAGGCAGATGGGGTGTGCCTAACGTCCTAACTTCTAGTACTTTCCCTGAGCACTTTATATAAAAGTTATTAAGCCTGTTTGAAGCTTGTCCATAGTTGGGTAAATAAAAGATACGTATCAGGAGGATTTTTTTGTCTGTCTGAAAAATTACTGGCAAATTGTCCTGAGCACAGCCTGAACGGGCCTATCTGATACGAATCACACCAGTAAAAGATGTTTTTTTTGCTAAGGTGTGAGTGAATTATGAAAAACTTTTCTGAAGCTTCTAAAAAGCTTAGAAATAGATGGGGTAACGTCCGCACTTACTTACCTTTACAGTCTGTCGATTTTTAGGCTTTTGTTTGCCTAAATGCCTCAGACGTTTCAACTTTTATCAAACCAAGTTCACTGCGCTTTTTTTCGCTTCTGCCTTTTATTGCCTTAGTACCAGGATTCTAAATTATGGCCGCTGCCAAAATCCTTGTGGTTGACGACGAACCCGCCATCCGGAACCTCATCCATCGTTTTTTAGCCAAGCAAGACTATCAGATGGAGTCTGCTGAGGATGGTAAGAGCGCCCTCGCCATATTTGAGCAGTTCAACCCGGATCTCGTCATCTTGGATGTCAATTTGCCGGATGCGAATGGCTACGATCTCTGTAAGGAGATGCAGTCGCGCACTGGGGTATTCGTGCTGATGCTGACGAGCCGTACCGATGAGGCCGATAAGATTCGCGGCTTTAATACAGGCGCCGATGACTACATCACTAAGCCTTTTAGCCTAGGTGAGCTAGAAGTTCGACTGGGCGCTATTTTGAAGCGTCAGCGTCCGGTGACGGTTGCGGAGCAGCAGTGCCTAACCTTCAATAAGCTTTCGATTGATCCCATTCGCCGTGAAGTGACTTTGGCGGGAGATATTGTGCCGCTGACGGCCCTTGAATTTGACCTGCTGCATTTCTTGGCGGGGCATCCAGGACGGGTGTGGCGACGCTCAGAACTCATTCAAAAGGTCTGGGACTACGAGTACGTGGGAGACCAACGGGTGGTCGATGTGCACATTGGCCAGATTAGGAAGAAGATTGAAATTGATACGACTCAGCCAACGCTGATTCAGACTGTGCGCGGGGTCGGCTATAAGTTTGAGCCGCCGCCTGAAGTGGCAGAAGGGGTGGCAGAAGCAGCCCTTTAGCGCGACGTTATTAAGACGCTATCAAGACTCTAATCAAATCAAGACTTTAATCAAATAGAGACCAAACAGGAGCCTTTCGATGACCGCGCTAACGGTTGGGAAAGGCTCTTTTGTTTGGTCGCTCATGAATTTACCGATGCTTTGATGGTTTTGTGCTGATTGCGAACTTTCCAGGCGAGGCTGATGAGCTTCGTCCAGCGGCGCTCGACGCGCTTGGGGGTCCATTTGAGCTGCTGGGCAATCAGCGCATCGGAAGGGCCTCCCTCAGGATCTTGCATTTGCATTTGCTTGAGGTGTAGCAGCTGGCTTTGCTCGTCGGTGAGCTGCCCGGTAAAGAGCCGCCACTCTTGCGGGGAGAGGCCGAAGTTTTTGTCGAGGTCTGCGCCGAGCCACTGGTGCACCAGCTCCCAGCGGTGAGACTGCGCAAACTTTTCGACGTGGTACTTAAAGCGCTGCTGTAAATAGTCTCGCTGGCGGGCGCTCAGGCCGAGAACTTCGTCTATCTCGGAAGCGGCCATGTCTTGAAGCCGCAGCGAGAGGTAGTCAATGCAGGCGTGCTGGTCTTGGGACGCTAGGTATTCAACGAGTTCTTTGATAATGCGATCGCGCAATACGCCTTCAGAGGGGTCAACCGCGTCGGAAACCATTTTTTCGCGAATTTGCTGGATGGCGGGTGAGCGGAAAAAGCTCTCGTTGTCGCCCTTGGGAGAGTCGACGGCCATCTCAATATCGACGGAGGTCTCTGCGGGTAGGCGGCGAGCGAAGGCCTGCGCTCTTAGCACGAGCAACTGCTGGTTGTAGCAACCGGGGAGGGAGATGCGGCGCTTGGCGTAGTGCTCGCTAAAGGCCATGTACTCAGACAGCTCTAGGCGGGTGCGCGGCTGGTAGTCGGTAGGGAGGTGGTTCTCCCGGCGGAAGGCTTTGAGCACTTCGATGTAGAAGCCTTGGAGAAAGTCTTCGAGCAGGGTGCAGCGCCCCTGAAAGCCCAGCTGAGTTCTGGCGGGGGCGATGTAGCGGTAGGCGATCGCACTCAGGCGGCTATGCAGCTCGACGCGGCCTTGGCGAGACCCGAGTAGGTAGTAGTCGAGATATTTTTTGACTCGGTTTTGGGCGAGCGATCGCTGCCAGGCATTGACTTCGCCCAGCGCTTGAATGCGGGTGCTCTTGCGGCAAATGCGAGTGACTTCGATTGCCAGGCGGGTTGCTACCGCGTTTACGACCTTTGGACTAGTCGAGATCTGGTCGTTGATTTCTGCTGTTAAAAAATCAATCAGCTTTTGATCGACCGGGCAGAGGGTTTGTTCGTCGCCGTCGGCGAGGGCCGGTGTGCTACTGCTGATGACTTCTTTGACAGTCGACTCGTCTGACTTGTCTGAAGTAGCAGCATCAGAAGCGCTGAGCTTACCGGGCGGAGCTTGCTGGTCGGTGGAAGATCCCGCATCGGAGTCAGGCTTGCTGTCAAATTGGCTACGCTTTTTGCGGTTGCCTTCCGGATTGGCTTGGGGATGGTCAGTAGTATAAAAAACAACGTTGGAGGGTTGGCTGACGGCTTCGCCGCTGAAATCGCCTTTGAGATTGGAATTTAGCATGGTAGATGGATTCATAATTCTCTAAGTTGATGCAAAAGTCGGTTTTGAATAGGTGATGTCTTTGGAACAAGCGGTGTCAGGAAGCACGCGCTCAGTACATCAGAGGGTATTTATAACGACCGGCATAAGTGCTAGGTCTCGACTGTTTCAATCTAGAGAATCAGAATCCCTTCCTTGCGAAGAGATGTGGCAGTATCCCAAGCAACTGTCACATTCAAACTGTCACAAACAAACGAAGCTGGGCTTAGAGTTTTCATAGATGGACCTGTGGTCTTTGCTAGATAAGGCATTCCGCGTTCTGAACCACAGACGGAACCGGGGAGTGAGGGGTCTTAGCCTGCTATGACAGTTGGGCCGGGCGGTCTACAGCCGACGGCTACTCATGCCAAAGCAAAGGCAAGCCTATGAGTCGGTCAGATCTACACCGCTGTCAGAATCAATTCTGTCAGGACTATAGCTCTGCGCCCCACTCAACCGCCTCTTGCCACCCTTGCCCCTGACGAACAACTTTTGAGGTGCTGGTCGTCATGTCCAAAATTGTGGACACCTGGTACCTGAGTTCAGTATCGCTATCAACAATTACGTCTACGAGCTTATCCATCCGGTCAAACAACGATGCCGTTGATAAAGCTTCGATATCGTCTTCCGTAGAATTACGAACAACCGGTAAAGCAGAGGTAGAAATAATCGGGTTCCCCAGTGCTTCAATTAAGGATAAACACAGCGTATTTTTGGGGACGCGGATACCGGTAGTGCGGCGTTTGGGGTTCATCACTAGGCGCGGGACTGATTTTGTTGCCGGTAATAAAAAAGTATACGGACCCGGAATGAGATGCTTCATAATGCGGAAGGCCGGATCGCTGACGTGGGCGTAGCTAGCGATGTTAGAAAGCGATGCACAGAGAAAGGTGAGCGGTTTATCGTTAGAGAGCTGTTTGAGCTGACGCACCCGCTTTATCGCGCTCTTAGAATTGAGATCGCAGCCGATGGCATACACCGTATCGGTGGGATATAGCATGACAGCCCCCTGTCGCAGCGCATCCCGGACCGCCTCAATGTTTCTTGGCTGCGGGGTTTTGGGGTGGATTTTGTATATCGTCGCCATGACTCGATTCAGGATGTAGACGCGTTCTGTTTACTTTGTTTTCTGAGTGATGTCTAAGCCAGATACGTTCATTCTCTCTTTTATATGGGTGAGTAAAGATACTTACTGAAAATGCTTATGAAAACGTTAGCCTATCTAGACTGCCCTACGGGTATTTCTGGTGATATGTGCCTAGGTGCGCTGGTAAATGCCGGTGTGCCGCTGGCGCACTTGAAGCAGCAGCTGGCCAAGCTTGGGCTTGAGGGTGAATTTGATCTGAGAGCAGAAACGGTATTGCGCAATCAACAGGCGGCGACTAAGGTATTTGTCGATTTGCTGAAGTTGGCAGACGACTGTGGTCACAAGGGTCACCAGCCTGACAGTCAGGCTCATGAAGACCATACCCACGAAGGTCACAGTCACCCACGTCACGATCATAAACATCACAGTCACGCAGGCCATTCTCACGAAGGTCACACCCACGCAGGTCACACCCACGAAGGCCACACCCACGGCCATTCGCATCACAGTCGACGGCTACCTGAGATCGAATCGATCATTCAGCGGGCTGGGCTGTCTGAGCGGGCGACGCGGTGGAGTTTGGCGGTTTTCCGGCAGCTGGCGGCGGCTGAGGCAGGCGTCCACGGGATTCCGCCTGAGGCAGTGCATTTTCATGAGGTGGGCGCTACCGATGCCATTGTTGACATTGTGGGGACTTGTATAGGACTGGACTGGCTAAATATTGATGCGCTGATTTGTTCGCCTTTGCCAACGGGTGGCGGGACGGTGCGATGCGACCATGGTTTGCTGGCGGTGCCGGTACCTGCTGTGCTGAGTATGATGACTAGTGCGCAGATACCGGTGTATAGCAATGGGATTGACCGTGAGCTGGTGACGCCGACTGGGTGTGCGATCGCGTCTACCCTTGCCCAGTCCTTTGGCGCCCCTCCGCGCTTTACCCTGCAGAAAGTTGGCTTGGGGGCAGGCGGACGCGATTTGCCCCTACCCAACATTTTGCGGCTGTGGATTGGCACTGTGCAGACCACCATGCAGACCACTGTGCAGAGCACTGTGCAGACCACCATGCAGACTACTATGCAGACACTTCCAGCTGCGGTAGAAAAGCCAGAAATCCGTCCGAAAACAGAAAACATCACTGAGCTACAGACCCAGCTAGACGATTGCTCGCCCCAAGCGATTGGCTACATCTTTGATGCGCTGTTTGCGGCGGGGGCGCTGGATGTGTTTAGTCAGCCGGTGGCCATGAAGAAAAATCGACTGGGCACGCTAGTCACCGTGCTGTGCGCCGAAGCGCAGGCCGCAGCTTGCGAAGCTATCTTGTTTCGCGAGACGACTACCCTTGGCATTCGGCGCACTCAGCAGCGCCGCTCGGTCCTCTGGCGAGAAATCGTTCCGCTGCAGACGGACTACGGGGAGGTGCCGGTCAAGGTTGCAAGACTGCAAGCGGCTGGCAAGGTGGTGAATATACATCCTGAATATGAAGACTGTGCGCGATTGGCGCGATCGCACAATGTACCTTGGCAGCAGATCCATCAGGCTGCGATCGCTGCAGCCACCCATAAGTTTCAAACCCAGTTTCAAGCTTAGGATCCGGCCTTTTTGCGCTCCAGCTCCTGCTGTGCTCGCTTTTGGGCAGCTCTAAAGCTACGGGAAAAAATTCTAAAATCATCCATTCCGCCCTGCTCGGTCTGGATAAAGGTCGTTTCGCCAGTGATTTGGCGGGGTGGAGTAACCTTCACCAAGTTGTACTCCACGTTGTCACTGTAGATGGCAAACATCACCCCACAAATTTCTAGAAACTGGATGATGCCGCGACACTCAGCCTCCATAAACTGACGGTAGTAATTGATCAGGTTTGCCAGCCGCGCCTCTAAGTACAGCTGAGAGTTGGGCGAAATCAGCACAATCTTGAGTAGCACCACCACCACATTCAGCGGATTGCCCTGGGCCAACAGCCGCACAAACAGCTGTGAAGGGTGTTGCTTATCTTCAGTGGTGAGAATGTCAATAAGCCGGTTGCAGGTTCTCAAATTTAGCGAAGGCTCGACCGCTTCTTCGTGGCACTCTGGGTAAATTTCGGCTAGCTTCTCACCCAAGTGGGTTTCTACAGCTGTCAAAAATTCGGGCTGACTGATCGAAAAGCACAGATACTCAAGCAGGCTTTCTTTGTAGCTTTCATAGGGCACAGCCAGGGTTTGCTGCTGAAAAATTCTCGCCACGTTGCGATAGCTAAACTGACCGCGCCGCACCAAGATGGCCTTGATCAGCCGCAGCACTTCATCTCCTAGCACCGTCGGATTGAGGTACTTGTGGTTGAGCCGCGAAGAATTTTGAGAAAAGGCTGTGTACATCGCCAGCTCATGCTTGAACTTGTTTTTGAGCCGCTTCGACATGCTGCGGGCGGCTTCTCGCTGCTCCAGGGAGTTATTTTCATCCACGTACTGGGCGATTAGCTGGTAGGTCACATACCGGCTGCTCCAGCTACCGGTGTGGGTTGGCCCTATCCGCTGGGTGGCGAAGAGTTTGAGGTCTTCGAAGTCTTGGCTATTGGCAAAATTGCGCAGCCACTGACGCAAGCGTTTGAGGCTGGGTGAAAAGGTCGATTTGCTAAGTGAGGGCTGGGTGAAGAGTTCAAGCAGGGTGTGTACCATGTCCCCCTGGCGGGCGAGGTCCCAGTTGTTCACCAAGATGTAGCAGGCCCGCTTTAGCGTATTGCGAAACTCGCTTTCATCGTCTGCGAATAAAATTCTGTATATAAAAGGAGAGACATCACCCTCTGAGCTGCCGGAGTGGCCAAAGAACAACGACTCAAAATCGGCTAGCGCTTCAATGGGTGGTAAGGTTCTGACGGCTTCTAGCAGGTCATCGTAAATCTGCTGCTGGGCTAAATAAAATTCTAGGGGCTGCTCGCCTTTGCTCTGGTCAAATTCTGAATTTTGATCTGAATTTTGAAACGTGTTGACAACCATCGCAATACACAAGGCCAAAGTATGGGGTGTCGCTATACAAGCGTGCGAATGGACGGACACTTGCCATAGTCACCTCTAGACTGCCCGCTACTGGAGGTAAAAGTCGTATTCAGTCAGTTTTGTACAAGTTATTTTTGTCGATTTATTAGTGTCGATTTATCTTGTCAATCTATCCTTGTCGGCGGAAGACTCTTTAATGGGGGTGGAGGGACTTGAACCCTCACGACTTTAACAGTCAACGGATTTTAAATCCGCAGCGTCTACCATTCCGCCACACCCCCCCATCTGCTAGTGCCTCAGCGCATTGCCTGAAAGCACCGTGTGGAGGACATGATCAGGCCACCTTTTTACCATGGCCGATGTCACAGAAGTCTATTCCACCACCAAGCGTGCCTGGATGCAACACTTAGGACAAAGATAGCTGGCTGCGCCGATGTCTTGCGCTGATTGCGCGGGAGTTGTCAGCCCTGCTTGGGAGAATGAGTTTCACAGTTTCGTCTACTATATATATGGAGAAAAAGGATTCTAGCCTTTGTTAGTTTTGTGATTTTGTAAGATGACATTTCCTGCTCTTGAGTCGCCAGCGCTAGTTGCAATCGGGCTTTATGCCGTGTTGGGTGTACTGTATTTGGCTATCATTCCGGGCGCACTGATGCTCTACATGAAGCAGCGCTGGTATACGGCGGGCTCTGTGGAGCGCCTAATATTCTACGGTTTGATTTTGGTATTTTTCCCGGGATGTTTGGTGCTTAGCCCCTTCCTCAATTTTCGACCGAAGCGTCGCGAAATTTAGAGCAGGTCGATGAGAAGAATTGACGTTATTGGCATCGGATTCGGTGTATTTATTGCGGGCGGGCTTTTGTATTTGGCCTTTGCCTGGGCAGGGCTAGATGGTCTGTCGGCTGGAATCTGGAGTCAGGTTGTGTTTGTCGCTGGGCTATTGGGCTGGACAGGCACATATGTCGCCAGAGCACTTGGCCAAAAGATGACCTACAACCAGCAGCTGAAGGACTATGAGGACGCTGTGCTGCAAAAGCGCCTCGACGAGATGGGTCCTGAGGAGCTGGCGCAGCTGCAGGCAGAGGTGGAGCAGGCTAAGCAAGAGAAGGCTGAACAGGATAAGGCTGAACAAGATGAGGCTGAGCGGGAGAAGGTTCAGTCTGAAGGGGGGCGCTAGAGAGCGTTAGAGATGATGGTGTCGGGAATGGTGTCGGGAATGGTGTCGGTACAAGAAAGATTTGCTCAGGTTCGCGATCGCGGCGACTGTGCTCTGATTCCCTTTATTACGGCGGGTGACCCCAGCTTGGAGACAACGGCTGAAGCGCTGCAGGTGCTAGATCGCAGCGGCGCAGACCTGATTGAGCTGGGCATTCCCTATTCTGACCCGCTGGCCGATGGCCCTACTATTCAGGCGGCGGCGACCCGGGCACTGGGCCGGGGTGTCAATCTGGAGTCGGTGATTCAGCTTGTGGCTGAGGTGAGCCCTAAGCTCTCTGCGCCGTTGATTTTGTTTACTTACTACAACCCCATTTTGAATCGGGGGATTGAGACTTTTCTCAAGGATATTTACCAGGCGGGGGCCCGGGGGCTGCTGGTGCCTGACTTGCCTCTAGAGGAGATGGACGGTCTGCTGACGGCAGCGGCTGAGGTTGGCATTGCGGTCATTTTGCTGGTGGCACCTACGTCGCCGGATGAGCGCATTCGTGCGATCGCAGAAAAGTCTCAGGGCTTTGTGTATCTGGTGAGCGTCACGGGGGTGACCGGTGCCCGGCAAGCGCTGGCTAACCGCGTAGAGGGGCTGCTCGCCGATATTCACAGCGCTACCGACAAGCCTGTGGGGGTTGGTTTTGGGGTGTCGGAGCCTGCCCAGGCTAAGCAGCTCAAGGACTGGGGCGCAGATGGGGTGATTGTAGGGAGTGCGATTGTGAAGCGACTGGCCAGTGGGACGCCCGAAGATGGCTTGGCGGCTGTGGAGACATTTTGCTCGCAGCTGAAGCGTGCGATCGCCTGAGAGAAAAGAAGACAGATACAGATTTTAATTCAGATAGCTCTAAAGGAGGTGGAGGCTAAACCGTGAATCGTCCTCGCATTCTCGATCCTCAAGCCAGCTATTCGTTTAGCAAATATTTTGAGCTGAGCTACGACGCAGAAGATATTTTTGCTGACTTAGGCTGCACCTTTGAATACACCACGCTGCAGCTACCTTCTGCTCGTGACCCCTTACCCTTTGTCGATGAGCTATCCGCTAGAATCGAACGCACGCTTCGCCTGACAGATTTGACCAGTGAAGTTGCCCGGCGCGAAGTGCTCATTTCACCAGTGCTCTTCGCAGCGTGCGACTACCTCGACCAAAAATTGAAAATCGAATACCGCGTTGACGTCAGCAGGCAACTTCGGGGAAGCTTCGACTATTTCATTCCTAGCGAAAATAACTTGCTTGTCATTGAAGCCAAAAATGCCGACTTGTCGCGGGGGTTTACGCAGCTGGGCGCTGAGCTGATTGCGCTCGATCAGTGGACGACGCAAGAAACGCCAATTTTGTACGGCGCGGTTACGACAGGAGACACTTGGCAATTTGGGCAGTTTCTTCGCGCTGAGCGAAAAGTTTTGAAGGATATCAAGCTGTACAGTGTTCCGCTGGAGCTAGAAAAGCTGCTCTCACGATTGGTCGGCATCATTGGGGATGCGCCATCGCAGTAGCCGTAGAGCGATGACATAAGAGCGGATGACATAGTGATGACATAACTGTGCCGCCCCACAAGACCTGTGGAGCGGCACGAGTTGAGAATGCTAGAGGTTAGTAGCGCGTTGTCTACTTCTTTTTACCTCCGCTTTTGGGATTGGCAGAGGTTTCGATGACTTTTTCAATCGCTTTGGCCAAGTCCTCGGAAGGGGACTTGCCTTTCTTCTTTTTGGGTGGGGAGACGGCAGCGTGGGTGCTGATAAACATAAAGACAGCCACAATCGCAATGATAGGAAATAAAGCTGGCATGGTAAATATCACCTTCGTGTAGAGCGGAGTTAGCAGTCAGAAACACCCGATATGGCAGTTGTCTTTGCAAACCAATGAGCTGTACAGCAATTGGCAACATGACCGGGGTGCAGTGTGCAACAGGTCATGTCTGTAAGATTACTGGCATTTTTTCGAAATTTCATCAAACTAAACGTCTTTTTTAAGAAGTTATAGGCAATGCTAAGGTGCCGATGCTCCTTCAGATTCGTTATCTATACCAACTTGAAATTGGCTGAAAGCACTAAGTTCTATAGGGAGAGCACAAGTTAGTGCCCTGTTAAAACTAAGATGCTCAGAAGCAAAATTCGTAATTTTGGACGAAGCCATCTCAGTGGTTGGCTAGTATTAAAAAGTCAGTAAAAGCATCAGCTTTCACCGCAATTCTACTGATTTTTTCTTGCGATCGCCACATTCCCCATCTATTCCCGTGACTGGTCTCGTTGTTTAGCCCGCTCTAGCGCTGTTGCTCGTTTCCTATACCTACTCTTCAAAATCGGCCGCGCCTACCGTGATTGTGAAGCGAGTTGCGGCGAGTTCTTCTGGATCTAGTGTGAAGGTGTCAGTAACCAAACCACCGCCTGCGCCCACATCTAGGCCGCCAAGCGGACCGGGTGGCCCTGCTAGGAACTGGTCGCCGCCATTGAGCACGGCTGCGCAGGCATCGTCTGCGGTCGCCAGCGGTGCCCTTGCAAAGCCAGGTTCATCGTTAAATGTCAGCGTCAAATCGTCGGTTGGGTCAGAAAATTCTATGCTGTCTGATTGCAAGATGCTAGGTAGCTGAATCGCATCGCATAGCACGGACTCTCGCAGCGGTAGAGGGGTTGGGTTGTAAACGTACACCGTGTATTCCACCTGGTCGCCTGCTGAAAGGGGCGTGGGTGCCTGCACAATGCCCAGAGGGAACGCACCGCCAGTCTCTTGAAACAGTTCGTTGTCTGCTAGCTCACCGTCTTGATCGACAAAGTCGTCGAAGCGGGTCTCTTCGCCGTTGCGGGTGATGGCCGTAATGCGCTTGACGACTAGCATAGAGCCAAGGGAGGAGAATTGCAGGCAGGCAGAGGCCTCAAAGTCGCCTGCGCCGGTGGGCGTGAGGTCTAAGATGTTGCTGGCTGGGCTGAGATCACCGCCTGCAGACAGCGGAAAAATGAAGGCATTGTCGGTGAATCGGTTGAAGTTACTACCTGAGCTGGCAAACAGGTTGCCAAACAGATCGAAGCTGAGATCTTCAACGTCGTCGATGGCTTCCCCATCGGCAATAAATTCGCCCCTGGGGTCCAGGTCGCCTGTGACCGGATCGATGATTACTAGGACCTGATCAGAAACGTCATTGAAGTTTCTGGGGCCTCGGTTGGCCACGCCAAAGATCACGTTGTTCTGGCTGACGGCGATACCGTCAATGCTGTTGGTGTCGGGTGGAAAGGCCGAGCTGGGAATGGTGACCACTGTGCGAGGGGCACTAATGCCGATAGACTGGCCGCTGTCATCGAGAATCAGGGTCGCTTCTATCAGTACGTTATTCAGTGAGCCGCCGCCTTTTGATACGCCTAGGAGATCTGCCTGGTTTGGGGAGGTGCGGTCGATGACAATCGCATCAAAGTCTTGAAAAGGGGTGAGCGTTCCTAAGCTGGTGAACACGCCCGTTTCAGGATCGATGCGACCGATTTCATTGCCGTTGGCCGCAATCAGCTCATTAAAATCGGGCCGAGAAGACATGGCTTCGATGTTCCGAATGGGGGTACCGTTGGGCCGCCGGACGGTATCGACGGCTTCGGCTAGCCGCGCGCCAAAGTCGATTCTGGCCAAGGTATCGTCGAAGGAAACGCCGCCGTCGCCATTGCCGGGTGGGTTGTTGTCTCCGACTGCGTAGCAGATTTGGCCGGAGCCGTCTGTTTGCGCTCTGGCTGCGGGCATGTAAGTACCACCCACTAAGGAGGCCAGCGCGAAGGTACTAGCCAGCGTTCTGGTGAAGGTTCGGACCATTGAGCGAGATGGCCGGGGAGACTTCCAATTGGCAATCATGGCAGTTAAGGAACGTCGGTTTAGCGGATACATAGGGGCTAGAACAACAGAATTTTGGCTTGGAAGACGTGAAGCTATTCGACTTGAAATTATTCGATTTGCAGGTCAGCTTCTTGGTTTTCGAAGATGATGTCGACGCCTCGGGTGTCGGTGAAGATGAATTCCACGCGGCGATCGCGCGCGTAGTCCACAATGTCAGGCACGGTTGAAATGGTTTGGGTTTCACCGAAGGAGCGAATTCGCATCCGCTCGGGGGCAATGCCTTTTTGGAGCAAGTAGTCTCTGGCGGCGAGCGCCCGTCTTTCGCCGAGGGCCTGGTTGTAGGCGTCGCTGGCTCGGGGGTCTGTATGGCCCTGTAGCTCGACCGTGATCGACGGATACTGCAGCATGGCGGCGGCAATTTGGTCGATGATGTTGGCACTTTCGGCGCTGATGAAGGAGCGGTCGAGCGCGAAGTGAATGTTGCGAGGGACGCGTAGCGTAATGGGCGCCTCGGGGGGGAGCTGGACCACTTCCCCTGGCAGGGGTGGGTCTTGGCAGACCGGCTGGTAGGGCCCTGGCGGTGGAATGGTAGGCGGCTCTATGCCAATAGCTGCAACGGGTGACGGTTCGGAGGTGCCGTAGCGTGGATCGGTTGCGATCGCACTCACCTCAGCCCCTTCTGGCAGCTCTACCCTGGCGCTAAACCTCCCGTCTTCGCTCACGGGCACGGTCGTCAGCAAGTTGCCCAAGTTGCCATAGTGGCGGTCTTGCTTGGTCGACACCTCATAAATATCGACTTCTGACCCTCTATCGGCCCGCCCTGTGACCATCACGCCCGACCCTTCCATTGGGAAAACGTAGGCATCGAATTCGGGGGCATTAATCGCTGCATTTGCAGAATCTCGCCGCCGCTGACGAGAGTTTCGCGGTGGGTTTGGCCCATCGATAAATTGATAGTCTGAAACGGCGCTGTTGTGGTTGTAGCCAAGGTCCACGCTGAGGCCGTCTAGCTGCCTAAAGAAATTGTTGCGAACCAGGTTTTGCTCGCTCTTGGGATAGGCGGGGATGCCCACGCCCGGACCCGGCTGAAAAGCGACGTAGTTGTCACTCACCTCATGGCCACTACCCATAAGTGAGATGCCCGGACTGCGGAAGCGCCGACCATTAAAGCGGATGTCGTTGTCGTAAATGCGCGATGAACCGGTGGGTTTGAACATCGCAACGCCGCTGCCATCATTGGCGCACACCAGGTTTCCATACACCTGAGAGCCGTCGATATTACCGGCAAAGTACACTCCCGCTGGCAGCCCGCGCAGACCGTTGGCAATGATGGTATTTTCTGTAATGACTGTGCCTCTGGCCAAGTTGCCAGTAATGATGCCGCTGCTCTCGTGGTACTCGATGCGGTTGCGCTGAATGACCGTATCGCTGCCATTGAAGATAGAGACGCCAAAAGCTGACATTTCTTCGGGGATGGGAATACCGCCTACAGGAGAGACCCCAAGCCAGTTGTCTTCGATGACGACGCCTTTGGGCGCTTGGTCGTACTCACTTTCGGTGAGTCGTAGCGTTTGGGGGGAGGGGCTGTCTGGGCCAGAGAAGGCGCCGGTGTGGGTACCCAGAGGCGGTGCGACGTGGGTGATAAAAATATCTGCAGGTGGGGTAGATGCGGTGCGCCGATGCACCGACGAAAATCCGTACAGGCTGAGGCCTCTGATCGTCACTTGGTCGGCGGTGATGGTGAGGCCGCGAAAGACTTCTCGCTCGGCGGCGGGCGTCAGGGAGACGGCTGGAACTGCGACGGGCACTGCCGCAGGTGCTTCTGAGGTTTCTCCGTAGCCGGGTTGGGTGGTGCCGTCGATAACTAGGCCAGCCGCTGTGATAGCAGGCAGGCCTTCTTCGAGTTCGATGCGGGTATCTCCCAGCAGCGCGAATTCAATTCGATGGCTGTCATTCGGGCGGATTAGCGCGGCCTCAGTGCGGCTTAGCGCCGCTAAGGGGAGGGTTCCGTTGACAATTTCTATCGCCTCGCGGAGGGTCAGAGATTCATCAGGCGTTATGGGGCCATCTAAGTCGCTGTTGACGGTGACGGTGAGGGGGGTGCCTTGGGCAGGCCGGTCTGGAGGTGGGATTGGGATGCCAACGCCTGGGGGCTCTTGGGCTGTTGTGGGGAGTGCGATCGCACCCATTAGCCCAGCAATCGACAGCGACCCTGCCAGCAGGCCCTTCAGCTGCATCTGGATCTGTCGAAAGTCACGATTCACGGATTTTCTGCCTAGTGGATTTCGTCGTTTGGCTGTTTTGTTGCCTATTTTGCTGCCTGTTTTGTTGGCTGGGCTGTTCATTTGCTGACTCCTCACCTCCTTAAATGACATCGTTACTTACCAAAGCCCTCGGATGGGTTCTTCAGGCCCAGCAGGGGTTGCTGGTTCTTCGGGTATCGCGGGCAAGCTGGGCGGCTCGGCCTGCTCCGGCTGAATAAACTGCGTTTCGCCAAACTCCCGATTTTCGCAGGGGTCGACGCCGCCCGCCCGAGGGTCTACCGACTCTGGGCAGACATCATCTACCTCGATTTCTTCGTCCCGAGAGACCAGTGCCTCGGTTTGCTGGGCAGGTGCGATGTCTTGCAGGCCAAAGCCATTGAGCAGTTCGTTCACCTTGAAGGTCGCCGCCAGGTAGAAGCCGCCGTCGTCTCGGTAGTTGTTTTGGAAGCTGCGGTCATCTGCTGCGCCGAAGCTGTAGCCTACGCCCAGCCTCAGGTCGGGTGTGACGTAGTAGCCGGTTTCTAGCGCTAGCGCCGTCTCGGAGTAGTTGGTAGAAGGCTGGGCAATGTAGCGGGCTTCTCCCACAACGTCCCAACGGTAGGCAAAGCGGTAGGCCGCTCTTAGCTGGGCCAGATGAATCGTATTCGAAATGCTGCTCAGTCCTAGCGAAGAAAGGTCCGCATTTGAGCTGCGCAGGCCGTACTTGCCGTAGAACTCCCAGCGATGGCTAGGTGCGTAAATGCCCTCTGCTGCCAGGGTGTGCTCGGTGATGGTGTCTGATCCTGGGGTGTTGATGGTAGTAGAAGGGTTGGTCGCAAACTCGTAGCTCAGCAGGCCATTGAAGGCGTCGCTGTTTGGATTGCGGTAGGCCAGTCCTAGCTTGAAGGCGCTGGTATTGCCAAAGCGCTGGGAGAAGGTTTGGTTGGCGTAGTTGGCATATTCGAACCGGCCTAGGGCCG
This sequence comes from Cyanobacteria bacterium J06614_10, assembly GCA_038527325.1. Taxonomy (GTDB): domain Bacteria; phylum Cyanobacteriota; class Cyanobacteriia; order Phormidesmidales; family Phormidesmidaceae; genus Phormidesmis. The sequence continues at coordinate 24,582 of JBCBFY010000010.1, read as the reverse complement.
TGAGTGAAGGCGAGACCTTACCAGCCATAGAGGCGGTGAGTACGGTGTTGTCGTTGCCGCTGTCGCCATCGCGAAACTCGGCTCGGGCACTGGCTTGAAAGCTAGAATTGTCCAGATATTCCAGACCCACTGAGTAGGTGCTGCCGGGCACGATGCCCAGGGCCGCCCCAGACTGGCCAATGGCAAAGGGTTGCTCAAAGCGGTTGAACTGGCCGCCGTCTTCAAAGGTGCCGAGCCCGCTGCCGATAATTCGCTCGTAGCCGAGGTCTACATTGAGTCCGGGGGCAAGGTTCCAGCGGTGGTTTAGCCCGAGGGCACCTTGGCCGGTGACGCCATCGAAGCCACCGAGCACTGAGTAGCGACCGGTGAGCTGGGTATTGTCTGTGAGGTCGTAGTCGAGCAGGGTGTCTAGGGAGGTAATCGAGTCGGGGGCAACGTCGCTAGAATTAAAGAACTGCTGCGCTAGGCGAACGGTGACTTCTGGCAGTACCTGCCAATCGAGCCCTAAGACGGTGCGGCCCGGGTAGAGGGGGTCGTCGTCGCCGCCGAGGTTCAGTTCGTTTTGAGCGCGAAAGCTGAGGTTGTTGGCGAGGGGTACGGTGAGGCCAGAGACTAGCTGGCTGCTGCTGAAGTCGCGGCGGCCAATCAGGTTGGTATCGTCATTGCGATCGCGATACACATAGGCCAAGTCTGCAGTAATCTCTCCAATCTGCTGCTGAATGCCTGCCCGCAGCGTTGTCAGCGTATTGTCTACGGGGGCACCCGGCAGGGCAAACACATCTGTATCTCGAATATTTCGCAGTGCGTCGAACCCGGTGATGACGTTGGGCGTCGTGCCTCGGTTTTCCTCTTGGTCGTATTGAAACTCCAGCAGCGTGCTCTCGCCTAGCAGCGCCGAGAGTTCGCCGCCCCAGCGGGTTTGCCCTGGGCGGAAGCTCGCCGTAGCCGTGTTCGAAAATCCACTGTCTGCGCTGCGGAAGTAGGCCCGACCAAACAAGCTGTCGGTGAAGTCGCTGCTCGCTTCGATTCGGTAGGCTGAGCCTTCTGCCCCATCGAGCGTGGCACCGCTAAGAGAAGACTGGGCATATTCAGCCACAATGCGGCCGCTCTCGCCGAGGGAAATCAGCGCATCTACCCCGTACAGCGTGAAGTCGCGCGCGTCGGCATCTTCTGTGACCACCGATGCCGCAATCCAGCTGGGCGAGTCGAGATCGTAGGAAAAGTTGTACTGCAGGCGTCCGCCGAACAGGTCGCCCCCAGACTCTTCTCCATCGACCTGATAAGACGCCACGATACGCCGCACCAAGGTGGGACCAAAGGGATTGGCATCGGTAATCGAGATGGGCTGATTGAACAGAATTGCGCCACGGTCGTAATCAATGCGATAGTCAGCCCCACGGCTGAGGGCAATTCGTTCGATGACGGTGCCCGGTCGGTTGAGCTCTTCTACCTCAATGAAGATTTCTTCACTGCCTGGCAGCAGCAGCGTATCCGATAGAAAATAGAAGCCGCTGGTACCGTCTGGCACGATGGTATCTCGCCGAAACGGACGAATATTGTTGGCGTACATCGCCGTCAGCTGCAGGCCGCTATCTTCTCCGGTTGGCAGGGTGTAATTGCCCATAAATCCGTGGAGCTGTCGGCTGGTGGCCGTGAACAGCTGCGATGGCCGAGAAAACTCATTGGTGCTGTAGTCGCCCCACATAAAGAAGTTAGGTTCAGCATCCAAAATGTTGGCATCTTGCTGAAAGCGCAGATACACACTGTCTAGTGAGGGGGTGAGGTAGTCGTTTGTAGAGCTATCTCCATAGATTTCGTAGGTACAAAACTGCGACTGCGTATTTTGATAAAACCGCGTCCCTCCGTCACAGCGCTCATTCAGGTTTCGCCTGCTGTTGTAGGCGCCGGTAAAGAGCCAGTCGCCAATGGCGCCAGTCGCAAAGCCAGAAGCTCCCAAATCGAACGAGGTTTCACCAATATCGTCAGGGTCGAGAAAATCGCGAAAGCTCCCCAGCGTATTGGTAGAGGCATTGCCCACTCTCAAGTCGATGACGCCCGTTACCAGAGAAGGCCGCAACGGGGTAATGAAGTTTACATCGGTGTAGGCTTCAATCTCCCTCGCACCGCTGACCAAATCTGCCTCCAGCGGCATGGGCGTTTCGGCGAGCAAGTCGTCTCTGGCCGCGCTCGCTCGGATCACCACCCTCTGCGCATCTAGGTTAGACCGTAGTTCTGCGTCGAATTCTCCCCATCTGGCCAGCACCTGAAAGCCGGGCCTGTCGATGTCATAATCAGCGCCGATAAATTCACCAGCACTGGTGGTGAGGGTCACTACCACGTCGTGGTTCAAAAGCTCGCCGCTGCTGTCGGTGACGCTACCAGCTAGCTCTATGGTCGAGCGTCTGTCGGCATCTAGCTGGTTACCTTCTGTGGGTGCTATCTGAATGTTGTAGAGGGTTTCTAGCAGCCTTTCGTCAGGGACTTGGCGCAGCACAGCGTCGTCAATTTCACCTTCGACTTCACCCTGCACGCGCTCGTTTCTAATTTCAGAGCCCACCGGATTTGGCGGTGTGATGACCGAGTCTTCTATTTCTAGGAGCTCATCAAGGGTTTGGCCAAGGGTAATTGGTTTTGTCTTTGAATCAACAGCGGATGAGGGGCCAGTCCCCTCTCCCACGTTTTGAGGGGTGTCTCTATAATCCTGGTCTGTGAGGAGTTGACCCAGTGGAGCGCTTTTGATGGTGCTCTCTTTTGCTAGGCCGTTTCTCAGTGAGGTTTGAGACGAGGGCTGAGACGAGACTTGGGCAGAGGCGGGCGTTTCGAAGAAGACGATGCCGAGCGCGGACGCGAACAGGCTGAAGCAGAGGCTTGTAAGTAGACGCATGGTTATTCTTCTCCTTCGCCGAACGTAGGTGTCACTGCAAAGTTCATTCGAGCAAGCCCTCCGGGCGATAGTCGGACTAGGCGCGACTGACTGTTTTCTTCTACTCGGAAGAGGTTGGGGGCAAGCGTGTAGCCTGGCAAGCTGCTGAGATCTAGGGCCCCAACCCGGTTGCCTGCAACCACATTTGCCATCGAAAACAGGCCGTCTGGGTCAGTAATGATGCGGTTGCCGCTGTCCATGAAGATGACAGCGTTGGGGATGCCAGCTTCTCCGGGCTGCTGATATCCGTCAAAATTTTTGTCTGCGAAGACGCGGCCAACGATGGTCCCACAGTCAGACAAAATGCCTGGGCGGATGGTGAGGCGGAAGTCGTCGTCGTCGGTTCCGAGGATGCCATCGCTGACTTCTGCGACATTGACTCCGTTACCCCTAAGCGAGTCGGGACTCAGTGTCGTCGCGTAGGAAATATCTAGGGTCTGGCCAATGCTGAGTCCATCTGGAAAGTTCAGCGTTAGCTCTTGAGTTGGGAAAGACAGATCTGGATCTTGGGCTGGTGTTTCGGCGTCTGGCGCGTCGAAAAATGAGTTGGGCCGTACCGGTCTACCATTTACGAGGGCTTCAATGTCAACGCTGCTGCCGCCGATGGAACCAGTTGCCGAACCGTCTACGTACTGGACGCCCCTTGGCAACCTATCAACTACTCTAAAGTCTGTGTTGGCATCGACTTCGCCTTCGTTGGTGACGACCAGTCGGTAAACAACAACATCACCGGGCTCGGCTGCTGATTTGTCTGCTGTTTTCCTGATGTTGAGGCCTAGGTTGTTGGTCCCTCTGACTGAGCCCAAGGGATAGGTAACGACGTTGGAAACCTGGTCTGAGAATTCGCCTGCGCCGTCTGTCTGGGTGGGGTTACTCCCCGGCGTTTCGAACCGAACATTTGCCTCGTTGGGAACGACGACTTGCGCAACAGAGGGTGCCACCAGGGGTGAAAGCACCACACCATCGAACGAAATGCTCAGCGTGAGGCCCAGTGCCGCTAGGCAACCAAACCTAAGGACGCGCCTCAGCTGCCGCCTGACGCCTGTGCAGTTGAGCATCATTTTCGTAAACATTTCATAAAACCAATCGTTAAACTAGATGAGTCTAGCTAGATGAACGCCTGTGCCCGCGACCAGAAAAGCCTCGATAGATAAGCCCTGTCGCAGGCACGTACACCGATGCAGAGACACACTAAGAAGGTGCACTGGGGCTGGGTTGCCAATGCTGTAGCCATCTAAAATGGAGCCGCCAAGTACCCGACGGCATACAGCGTTGAAGTACCCAAATTTTTGGTACCTCAAAGGGTCAGCAGTTAGCCCCTTTTAGAAAAAGGCTTCGCTACCGAAGCTTGCTATGCGGCCAGACACTTAGCAGCTAGTTTTTTGGCAATTAGGCTCCCGACGACGTAGGTGTATACGACCCTAAAACATCGGAAAATTTTGCTTATTGACTGGGATGCCAGAAACTTCCGGAGATCCTATCTTTCTTACGTAGATATCAGGTAGATACACGCAAAACACGCAAAACCATTTCGCAGAAAGATTATTACACCGTGAATTGCGCAAGATCAATCCTCAAGAAAATGGCGCTATGTAGTTTTTATTACGCCTAGGGCTTGAGCATACTGTAGGAAAATTGGCTACATTTTTCGTTTCTTACGTTACGGATGAGAACGAAAACCTAGAAGATATAGGCTTTTTGAAGCGCTCTGATTTTTTGAAGCCTTCTGTCTTTAGTCCTGAATCTTAAAACAATATTATTTGTTGTGGCAGTGTAGGGCTGAGCACTAGACGGAGCCCGACTGTTAGGTGGTTTTTCCGGTTTTAGGTAGATATTGCAGCCTATGCTAAATCTTGTTTTGCACAAGAAACCAGGAATTTCCGGCTGTAATGAAGCAAAAAATACCTAAAACCACAGAAATGAATGAATTTCTATGGTTTCTATTCTATTTATTTATTGTTTTTCGTAGATGAACTGAAAATTGAATTCTCCTGCGAACTCTAGCTTTTTGAGCCAAATTTTCGCTGTAGGGTGCGCCTATGACTGGTTTTTTGCGGTTTGAGCTTAGTTTTTATACGCTGTGCTACTTACGTACATGAGGTGGGTTAGACAAGACGGGGTGATGGTGAGCGTCATAAATAGCGCTGCTGCCGCTGAATCACTAATGGGATGGCCGATAGCAGCGTGAGTAGCATGAGGCAAAGTATGAGCGGGCGGAGGCTGCCGCCGCTGAGGGCTTCTGCGCCAGTGACGCCTAGCCAGGTGTAGGCCAGAGTGCCGGGAATAATGCCGATTAGGGTGCCAATCGCGTATGGTCGAACGGGCATGCGGGTGAGCCCAAAAACGAAGTTAACCACGTTGAAAGGCGAGACGGGTGAGAATCGCACGGTGAGAACGCAGCTCAGAGCGTTGTCGCATAGGGTGGTGTTTACTTTCTGGTAGAAGGGGCGGTGGTGGAAGCGTTGCTTAAACCAGTCGTAGAGCAGGTAGCGGGCGAGTAAGAAAGCGGCGATCGCACCCAGTGTTGCTCCCAATACAGACCAGACCGTTCCCCACCACAGCCCAAAGACCGCCCCCCCGACAATCACCAGCAGCGTGCCTGGCACCCCTACCGCATTCGCCACCACATGGGCGCAGATAAAGAGGCAAATTCCCCCCGGACCCGCGTCGGCAAAAAACTGGGTGAGAATCGCGCGGTCGAACAGTAGCGTGACTACTGTAGCTATGTTGTGCCATCCGAAAAGGGAGGCTGCGATCGCACAGAGCGCCGCAGCCAAACCCAGAACCCAATACTTTTTGCTCATTCTCATGGAAGCGGAAGTCTCAGAGGGGAGACAACGGTGAAAGAGACGCTGTGAAAAAGACAAGCTTTAGAACACTAGGTCTAAGCCGGGTCTAAGCCATATCTGTGAGTGACTCTTCGCCTTGGGGAACGGCTTCTTTGAGCGCTTTGCGAGCGATTTTGGCTATGTACAGAGAGATCGCCACAATCGTGACAAAGATTAGAATTTTAATCGTCCAGTCGATGATGGGGTTGGAGGGAGCATCGCCAGCGCCAAGCATGGCTAAGTCGCCGATTAGGGAGCCCAAGTAAACGTACATAATGGTGCCAGGAATGATGCCTGTTGTTCCCAGTACGTAGTCTTTGAGAGAGACTTTTGTGAGGCCTAGGGCGTAGTTGAGTAGGTTGAATGGGAAGGCCGGTGAGAGGCGAATGAGAAAGATTAGCTTAAGGCCTTCTTCTGCGATCGCATTATCTAACGCATTAAAAAAGTTGTTGCCTTCTACCTTTTTGGCAATCCAATCGCGGGCAACAAATCGCCCGATTAAGAAGGCCGCTGTGGCCCCTAGCATAGCACCCACAAATACTAAAATGGATCCTTTCACGACTCCAAAAACAAACCCTGCCCCCAGGGTGACAATAGAAGCTGGTAGGAAAGCTACCGTGATACCAACATAGGCCAATACAAAGACAATCGGCGCTACGGGGCCGAGCCCGTCAATCCATTCAACAAAGTTGACGAGCAGCTGCTGCAGCTGTCCGAAAATGGCAAATGGCCCTGACGGCTGACTAGCCGCATCCTGCGCCCAGGCAGGCCCTGCCGCCAGCAACAAACTTCCAAATGTAAACAACAACATCAGCTTGAGACTACGACGAAAAGCGGACTTTCTCAACACATTCATTGGACGAACTCCTTAAAGATAGGGAAGCATTCGGATTCAGTCATCAACAGAAAAAACAGCAACTTTCAACAAACATTTTTGAGCTAGATTATTTGGGACACTCAGCGATAAAGACTATTCACGTATCTCATTCAAACATCTCTCTTAAATCCGGTGTTAAAGCCTTTTTGCAACAGCGTTACAACAGCGTTACAACAGCGCACCTCCGCAGCTTGAGCCACTGCCTGCGGTGCAGCCATAGCAGTAGGGTCGGGTGGCTACCTTGCCGACTAAGTCTAAAGATCCTGCTGCTAGCAAATCTGAGACCTTTAGCGCAGTGCCGTTTGCAGCGCGAGCAGGTACCCCTTCCATTTGGTTAAAATCGCAGTCGTACACGTTGCCGAGATAGTCAATAGACAGTTCATTTCGGCACATGAGATGTTCGACCGTGCTGGGATTGTGGTGGGCGGCTAAAAACTTGAGATAGGGCTGGTGTAGCTGGCGGTGCTGCAGGTGAAACTTGGTGCGACCAATCGGGAGATTGGTGATTGTAAATAGATTGTTGAAAACGATGCCAAAGTGCTCGTGGAGGTATTCGGTATAGTCTTTTTGGAGTCCGGCCTGTCCTGGCGTGAGCGAAAAGTTGGTGTCTTGGGGGACGGGTGGGTTGTACACCAGGTCTAGCTGAAGATTGGGGTCGATGCCGTAGCCAAACGAATTGAGCTTTTGAATCGCTCGAATGGAATCGTTGTAAACGCCCTGTCCGCGCATGGCATCGACATTGCCCTCTAGGTAGCAGGGCAAGGAAGCTACGACGTGAAGCTGTTGCTGGGCGAAGTATTCGGGCAGGTCCTCATAGCCCGGCTCAAAGAAAATGGTCAGGTTGGAGCGGACAATGACGGTCTTGCCTTTGTTTTTGGCGGCTTGGGCGATCGCACGAAAGCCGTAGTTCATCTCTGGGGCACCGCCGGTGAGGTCGACCGTTTTAATCTGGTCGAAGCGGTCGATGATTTCTAGGAGCTGCTGGCACACTTCAACGGTGAGTTCTTCGCTGCGGTGGGGACCCGCTTCTACATGACAGTGGCTGCAGGCAAGGTTGCACCGGCGACCTAGGTTGATCTGCAGCGTATCGATGACCTGCTTGGTAAGCGGCTGGCCCAGTGTCTGCTCAAAGGGCACTATCTCAGGGGAAACTATCTCGGTGGAAACTGTGGAGTCTGGCTGAGAACCGTTTACCGACGGCAAAGAACGAGTTTGAACCATGAAGCTGAAACCTTGGATAAAAAAACATTAGAGCACTACGCTAGCAGTCATTTGGCTGTCTGCGCAGCGCACCTGTGTAGGGTGCAGACAGAATTGCTACGCTTTCGAGAGATTCGCCTGAGCTTTGCAGGTTATGCTCCTGTGCGGAGCGTTTCAACTGTTTCTATTAAAAGCTATTAAACACGGGAAGCCTTAGATTCTGATTAGAAGCCGTGGAGGGTTGCTGAGTGGCTGTAGCGATGGCGCCTTATCTGACCCTTGGGAGGCTATCAGCGTTTTCTAATCCTGGCACTGTAGTGTTGCAATAGTAGTGTGGAGATAGCTCACCCAGGTCAGTGCTACACCGGGCCAGCTCTGCACAAGGACAGTTCTACAAGTATCAGATGAAATCCGTCGTTGATCCCAATTCGATTCAGTTCCGGCTAACGATCGGTATGGTCTTAGTTTCTATGTTGGGTATTGGCGGGCTCACCAGCTGGATTAACTGGCGGATGGGACAGATTTTTACCCATAGCCATCAAGATAGCGCCTTGATGATTGCTAAACGGTTGGAGCAAGACGCCAACCTCTACGAAGAGTCGATGGTGGTCAGAGAAGCTCTGAAGATGGCTATCGACTACCGGGAGCAGACGGATGTTGCCATTTGGGTGGTCGGGACTGATGGGCAGCTGCTGGCCCAGTCGAACACGCTGGCCATGGGCTCTTGGCAGGCAAATGGCTTTTCGGAAGCATTGATGGCATTGGTGGTAGACAAGCCGGGGATAAAGGTCCTTAGGTTGCAAGACCGTCATCTTGTGAGCTGCGTGAGCCCGCTGAAGATCGCTGGAAAGGTAGTTGGCAACCTGTACGTGGTCGATGATATTTCGGAAGATAAGGAGACGCTGGCACAGATCACTCGGACACTGGCGCTCTCTAGCTTGCTGGTGATTAGCGTTGGAGCGATCGCAACCTGCCTATATGTGGGGCGTTCTATGCGACCTATCCGCAAGATGAACCGGCTAGCAGCCAGCATTTCAGCCGACAACTTGGCGGATACCCGGCTGGAATTTGACCGGGCGCCTACGGAGGTTCATGAGCTTGCTCAGACCTGCAACACGATGATCTCTCGGCTATCGGCAGCTTGGGAACAGCAGCGCCGATTTGTCAGTGATGTTTCCCATGAGCTACGCACGCCGCTAACCCTAGTGCACGGCTATTTGCAAAGCACGCTGCGCCGTGGCGGCAACCTCACCCCGCCCCAAAAGGAAGGCCTAGAAATTGCTGCTTCTGAGGCCGATAGAACCGTTCGGCTACTGCAAGACCTGCTAGATTTTGCGCGGGCAGAGGGGGGGCATATTCGCTTTCAGATGGAGCGAGAGCCTTTAGACGCTGTGGTTGGAGAAGTGCTGGGGATGAATCAATATGCGGGCGATCGCATCCAGGCTCACCTCGCCCCCATCACCGCCAGGGTAGACCGCAACCGCCTCAAGCAGGTTTTGATCAACCTGATTGACAACGCGGTGAAGTATTCAGAACGTGACCAGACAATCGATATCACCCTGCGCGAAATGGGCGATATGGCCTACATCGAAGTGCGCGACCACGGACGCGGCATTCCCCTTGCCGACTTGGGTAAAATCTTCGATCCGTTTTACCGGGTAGATGAAGATCGCTCGCGTGCTACCGGCGGTACCGGACTGGGCTTATCAATTGTTAAAAAACTGGTAGAAGGTATGGACGGTAACCTAAAGGTGCACTCTAAACTAGGCGAAGGCAGCACGTTTACAGTTTGCTTGCCAACTTAAGGCATAATTCCACCAACTGCGCACATCTTACATACACAGAAAGACACACAGACCTTAAGGAGCCTTTTGCTGATGACTGAACCGGCCGCCCGCATTTTAGTGGTAGAAGATGAGGAAAAGCTGGCGAAATTTGTACAGCTAGAGCTGGGCTATGAAGGCTACGAGGTAATTGTGGCTAACGATGGCCTCAGCGGTCTGATGGCCGCTCGCGACAATGAGCCCGACTTGGTGCTGCTCGACTGGATGATGCCTGGACTGAGCGGGGTAGAAGTTTGCCGTCGGCTCAGGGCCACAGGGGCGATGATGCCGGTGATTTTGCTGACGGCAAAAGACGGCATTGAGGATCGGGTGGCCGGTTTAGATGCTGGCGCTGACGACTATGTGGTGAAGCCCTTTAGCATTGAAGAACTGCTGGCCCGGGTGCGCGCGCACCTAAGACGCAATCAGCCCGAAGATCCAGAAGTCTTTTTGTTTGCAGATTTGAGCCTGAGTCGGAAGACGCGGGAGGTGAAGCGGGGCGATCGCGTGATCGAGCTGACCGCCAAAGAATTTGACCTGCTCGACTATTTGATTTCTCATCCTAAGCAAGTGCTGACGCGCGATCGCATCCTTGAAGAGGTGTGGGGCTATGACTTTATGGGCGACTCCAACATTATTGAAGTGTACATTCGCTACCTGCGCCTGAAGCTAGAAGCTGAAAACGAAAGCCGCCTAATTCAGACGGTGCGCGGCGTTGGCTACGTGATGCGCAGCTAGCAGACAAGAGAATTACGCTTTTATGACGGAGATATACGATTGCTCTCCGTACTGCTGTAATTTTCGATCTTTTGTTACTAGGTTGGCGTTTACAAGCCGACTGGTATGATAGCAAGTGCTTCGAATTTTTTGGAATGGCTTCATTCCTAGCCATCTGCGCTCCATCTTTCTTCGATTGGAGAGACAATATCACCGGTGATTTCGATTGAACCTCTCATCCACCCGATAATGGAGTCGGATGGTTCTATCTCCACAGGAACGAGTCGAGCAACGGGTTGGCCGTGTTTGGTGATGATGATTTCCTCTCGGGTCTGCTGCACTTTGTCCATTAGCTTTAGACATTGTGCTTTGAACTGTCCTGCCGCAATCTTCATAGGCATCCTCGGCGAGGTTTATCTACAAATATTACGCTGTAATTATATCAAGTATGACCATGGTCATACTTGATAGGTTATATTTTAGAGCCGCTGTTAAACACCTAGGCCAATATTTATGGGCCAATATTTACGCAAAGCAGTCCTTCTGTGGTGACAGGTTCTAGGGTTTCGGTTTCTATGTTGGCTCTCCATGCGGCGATCGCAGGGAAAAATTCAGCGGTTTCATAGTTTGCTGTATCTGCCAGTGCAAACAGCTCTGGGTCGGGAGACTCATCGTAGCTGCACCACGGACGCAGAAAAACGGACGCATCAGGGTTGTCAACGCGAGCCAAATCGTCTGACTGGGGCAAAATCATCACGTCAACAATTTCCCAGACGGCATGGTCGCCTTCGGCAGTGACCGAACGGCCAATCTCTTCATTAAAGAAAACTAGCCGAGTGTTTGTTTCTTCATCTGTGATATCGGCAATGGCGTAGTCAGTTTCGGTATTGGCACTGGGATTGCGGACAATCCAGCCGCCAGAATCTACCAAATTGCCGGGTAGTGCATCGATGCTGCCACCGGTGTAGGTCATGCCGATGTAGTGGTCATAGTCATCCGCTGCCGATACCGGCTGCGCGGCGGCAGCAAACCCTACGCTTAGTAAGACCGTCATCGCGCGAATCATGGTCAATTTTGCTGGACGCGTGCATAACCTGTTCATATCAGTTCTCTCCTGGGATTACTCACACGTGTAACGCGCTAGAGCGCAAAAATAAACAAAAAAGAGGCTTCAGAACTGTCTTCATGTCGGCTTAGCACTATTCCAGCAAAAAAGATCTGCCATTTTTACCATTAGCGGCTATAGTGTTGTCGAACAAAATCAACGCAGACCTGAGCTGAGGCGAAACCTATGAAGCAAGTCAATTTCGTAGTGATTTTCGTAATTTGTTTGGCGCTGGTTCTCTTTGGCATTGAGAATACAACGCCCTCTGTCATCCATGTGGTGAAAGGGGTCGATTTTGAAGCGCCGCTTAGCGTAGAGCTGATTGTTGCGGCGGGTATTGGTGCGACCTTGGCTTGGGTGTTTAGCGTGTGGGTACAGCTGCAGAGCTATGCCGAAAAAAAGCCTGAAATCGAACAGCGGGAGCTACGGATTCAGCAGCTTGAAGAAGATGTCGAACGCTACCGGGTAGAACTAGAACAGCTGCCAATGTTGCCTCAGGCAAATGCGGCGGTAGAAGGTGACGAAGCCTACGTTCAGTAAGTCCCGTTCACTCAAGTTATGTTCACTTGGGTTGCTCACTGGAGTCTTATCTAGCGGTGTCCCGTTTAATCACGACCCCGTTCGGTACGGCGCTGGTTTGCGACCGTGTAGAACTTTGTGTGGAGACGGGTAAACCGTGTAAAGAACGATGTCAAGTTGAACGATTTTTTGTAGAATAGGTGTACTAAAGTTTTTCTGTACTATCTGGACGACTTGTTTTCTAGCTTCTGGCTGCTATTGCAGGGCTTTTGAGCGCCTAAAGAGACTTTTTTGTCTTTTGCTGATTGCCTGTTCTTTGTCTGTTTCTATATCGTATCGTCAAGTTTTCCTAAGCAATTGGCTTAGAGTTTTATGTCCAGTTCTTTGGCACAAAGTGCGATCGCATTTCTAATTGATCTTGCAGAAAAGGGAGAAATTGACCCTTGGGATGTGCAGGTCATCGATGTGATTGACCGTTTTTTAAAGACGTTGCAAGATCAGCCACTGATAAAAAAGCCCACTGAAGCGGGTCGATCTTCCTACGAGTCGAGTTTGACGGAGTCGGGGCAGGCTTTTTTGTATGCGTCTATGCTGGTGCTGCTAAAGGCTGATACGCTGGTGCGTCATGAGCTAGAGCGACAGGAAGAGCCCCTTGAGCCCGATGACTTTTTTGATGAAGATCTTGACTACAGTACGGCAGAGCTGCCACGAAACCTAGAGCAGCACATTCACAGACGTGCCGTCGCCCCACCGCCTGCTAAGCGCCAAGTCACCCTGACAGAGCTGATTGAGCAGCTAGAAGCGATCGCAGCAGCAATGAGTGAGCCTGCCCGGGTGCGATCGCGCAGGCCCAAGCCCCACTCCAAGCGCGATGCTGTCAAAGCCATCTCACAGCTAGCACACCAAGAAAATCTCAATGAGATTGCCGATGCCCTAAATGCCTTCCTCGAAGCCCACTGGGATGATGTCTTTGAAGACACGGTCAACTGGATGGATTTTGAGCTGTTGCTAAAGCACTGGGCTAACTTTCGCCCAGAGGTGTTGGGCGGTCCGATTGAAGGTGAGCTGACTGAAGCAGACTACAAACATGAAAAGGTCGGTGTCTTTTGGGGACTGTTGTTTTTGACGTCGCAGTCGAAGGTGGAGCTGCTCCAAGAGAATTTTTATCAGGACCTGAAAGTGCGACAGCTAAACGAAGTGACCCTGGCAGAAGTCCCTGCCTACGCGCTGCCCGATTAGCCGCAGTTTTGGCACATTTCCCAAACAATAGGCAACCTAGCCTGAGGCAAATCCCCTCTGGAGCTGCCTTTCTTTATTACTGTCGTAACCGTCTCCGTTTAGAACATGACAATAGTCATGTTTTTGGATGCGTTTAGGTAGTTTTTCTGCGCGTTTAGGTTTCGTATGCTGAGCGCGGAGACAGCTGCTCGTGCTACTTACTGCGCTGTCATACCCTTTTGTCGCAACTTGGCAGACACCATCAAGATGCTAATTGGCACGGGTCAGGGTGCCTTCGCACTGACAGTTTAGGGTGCCTAGGATGCTTAGAGCGCTTTAAGTGCTGGTGAGAGCGGTCACTTTCCAGATGTGTCAGTAATGTTACGACAACCATGTGCCAGTTTAATCCTACAATACTCACCGGTTAAAGCTGATCTGGCGATTGGCTGTGGTTGAAAGCTGCGTGGGTAAATCTGTGGGCGAAGAGTCTGATAAATTGTTGAGCGCAGTGACGTTAATGAATGAGAAAACAGAGTACACAGGGGTTGCGATCGCTCTGCTCATTTTTAGCGTGTGGGCAACTTTACTGAGTTTTTTGCTGAGGTTGCCTATTGAGTCCATTCATCCTGTTCTATTAACGGTACTGACGCTTTTTCAAACTTTTCTCTACACAGGATTGTTTGTGACGGCTCATGATGCAATGCATGGTACCGTGGCCCCGCACCATCAGCGATTAAATCTTTGGATTGGCACGATTGCTCTAGCGGCTTATGGTCTCATGTCTTTCAACGTTTTGAACAAAGCGCATAAGCAGCACCATCTGCACCCTGCTAGCCGCTTCGATCCAGACTTTCACGACGGAGAGCATAAGCACTTTATCTGTTGGTATGTTCGGTTTATGAGCCAGTATTGGAACCTGTGGCAGTGGTTGGGCATTGCAGGGGTCTACCGTGGCTTGCATTATTTTGGCCACATTCCTGAACTCAACCTGATGTTTGGCTGGGTGATTCCTTCTCTGCTGAGTTCTGTTCAGCTGTTCTATTTTGGGACTTACTTGGCTCATAGAGAAGTTAACGATACCCAGAAGGCCACTAGCAGCATCAACAGTATTTATCGTCCGTTTTTCTGGTCGCTGCTGACCTGTTATCACTTTGGCTACCACCGAGAGCATCACGATAACCCGTCTGTTCCTTGGTGGAAACTGCCTGTAGTTGCCAAGCAAAGCATACAACCAGAATTAAATCTTCCTTGACAGAAGCCATACAATCTCTCTTCAGGATTTTGAAAATGCCGTATGGCCGAAGGTCGTCATCGATAGATCTTAACTTTAATTAAGTGATAGTCGTTGTCATTAGTGAGTCGCTGTACAACTGTAGCAAGCGACAAGGTTTTCTCTTTTGATCAGTCGGGCTCACCTGCTGCAGCTATCTCTGCTTGGCTAAAGGAGAATATTGTGACTGATAATCTCGTGTGACCGTAGGAGCTAAAGGTATTCTTCTGATTGTAATCATTTTCATTAATAAAAAGGAAGTGAGCGATGGATATGCGAGAAGAGGATGAGTTCGTAGCGGGTTTGAGGAATGGGCAACAGTCTTTATCAATGGTTTCAATAGGCGATCGCATTGAAGTTGTTTCTATCCGAGGCAACGCGAAAACGACTCGTCGTCTGATCGATATGGGCATTGGGCCAGCTACCGTAGGTACAGTAGTTAGCTGTGTGAAGGGCGGCGCTATCGTGTTAGCCCGTGATGGCTGCCGGGTCGGCATAGGGGGAGAGATGACTCAATGCATTGTTGTTAACGTTCTCAACAGATTTGCTATGCATTCAACTCCAAAATCACTCAGTGACTTTAGCATCGGTGAATCGGGTCGCGTCGTGGGCTACGAAACAGGCAATCGAGCCTATCGCAAAAAGCTCCTATCCATGGGGCTTACGCCAGGTACCCGTTTCAAAATTATGCATCAAGCCCCCATGGGCGATCCGATTGAGCTTGAAGTGCGCGGGTCTAAGCTAAGTCTGCGAAAGGGGGAAGCTGCTGCTTTGCAGGTTTCTTCTGATAGTTCTCGCAATCTTGACCCGGACAATGCCAGTGCTGTCAACGTTGAGGAGAGTCGTTATGACTAGTGGGACTGTTGCTTTAGTCGGTAATCCAAACTGCGGAAAAACAACACTTTTCAATGACTTGACGGGAGCCAATCAGCGAGTAGGGAATTGGCCAGGCGTGACGGTAGAACGCAAGGAGGGCCATTATCAATATGAGAATAAAACGGTTACCGTGGTTGACTTACCCGGTGTGTATGCCTTTGATGCGGAAGCAGAGGGCAGTAGCCTAGATGAAGTGATTGCCTGCAAATACCTGATGTCGGGCGAGGCTCAGATCATCGTGAATATTGTGGATGCGGCCAATTTAGAGCGCAATTTGTACCTGACTAGCCAACTCCTAGACATGGAGCGTCCTTTAATTGTGGCGCTCAATATGGTGGATGTGGCCAAAGAACAAAATGTGCAGATCGACGTAGCGCAGCTAGCTGCTCGGTTGGGGTGTCCGGTGATTCCTATCGTGGCTTCTCGAAACCGAGGGATTGACCAGCTCCAGCGCAGCGTGGATGAATTGTTGCTAACGCCCGAGCCTGCAAGGACGCAGGTTGTTTATCCCGCAGTTGTTGAGGAAGCTGTAAATGCCTTAAAGACCAGCCTGTCAGAGGCTAGTCTGCCAGCAGTTAGCGCGCCAGAAGCAAGCACGCTCAGATCTGGCCGCTGGGCTGCGCTCAGGCTTTTGGAATATGAAGGTAGCTC
Organism: Cyanobacteria bacterium J06614_10; assembly: GCA_038527325.1. Taxonomy (GTDB): domain Bacteria; phylum Cyanobacteriota; class Cyanobacteriia; order Phormidesmidales; family Phormidesmidaceae; genus Phormidesmis. The sequence goes on along the minus strand of JBCBFY010000010.1, from coordinate 8,575 downwards.
GGCGAGCCACCCTCCCCAAACGCTCCTAAAACAGATTGCTGAACAGCGTCACCGAATTCACAGCGTGCTGGGTGAAGACCTCGACATGGTATTGGCCGACAGTCGCTACGGCTATGCCCACCGGCTCGTGCAGGCTGTGGCCACTCGCCCACGCAACCTCACTATCACCACCTCCGACAAAATTGATCGCATCGTGCTCAACCGCTGGTTAGGAATTCCCATATTCTTAGCGGTGATGTATCTGTTGTTTATGTTTTCTATTAACGTGGGGAGTGCCTTTATTGATTTCTTTGATATCTTTTTTGGCACTATTTTTGTCACGGGTTTGGCCAATGTGCTGGACTCAGTTGGCGCGCCAGAGTGGGTTCAAGTCCTGCTGGCCGATGGGTTTGGCAGCGGTGTTCAAACGGTGGCGACGTTTATTCCAGTCATCGGCTGTTTGTTTTTATTCATGGCTTTTTTAGAAGACAGCGGCTACATGGCCCGTGCCGCCTTTGTCATGGACCGCTTTATGAAATTTGTGGGGCTGCCGGGCAAATCTTTTGTGCCCATGATGGTGGGGTTTGGCTGTAATGTGCCAGCGATTATGGCGACTCGCACGTTGGAGAGTCGGCGCGATCGCATTCTCACCATCTTAATGAATCCCTTTATGTCGTGCGGGGCACGGCTGCCGGTGTATGCGCTGTTTGCCGCCGCCTTCTTTCCAGCAGCGGGGCAAAACATCGTGTTTGCCTTGTATTTTATCGGTATGGGCATGGCCGTTGTGACTGGGTTGATCATGAAGCACACGTTGCTGAAGGGCGAGGCGGCACCTTTTGTGATGGAATTGCCCACCTATCATCTCCCGACGATTAAGGGCATTTTGTTGCGCACTTGGGAGCGGCTCAAGAGCTTTATGCTGCGGGCGGGGCGGGTGATTGTGCTGATGGTGATGGTGTTGAGCCTGCTGAATGCCATTGGCACAGATGGCACGTTTGGCCATGAAAATAGAGACAGTTCGCTCTTGAGTGCGGCAAGTAGAACACTCACGCCTGCCTTTGCACCGATGGGTCTGCGGCAAGAGAACTGGCCAGCCACTGTGGGACTGTTTACAGGCGTTTTTGCCAAAGAAGCGGTGGTGGGTACGCTTGATTCTCTCTATACTCAGCTGGGAGAAAGTGAAGCGATCGCAGCAGGCGTTGAGATGGAAGAGACGGCTTTCGATTTTTGGGGGAGCATTGGTGAAGCTTTTGCGACTATTCCTGCCAATCTGTCAGAGCTTTCTAATACTGTGCTAGATCCATTAGGGCTTTCTATTGGCGATGTGAGCAGTCCAGAAACGGCGGCTTCTGAACAAGAAATTGCCTTCACGACCTTTGGCCAAATGGCCTTGCGCTTCGATGGGCGGGCCGGTGCCTTTGCGTATTTGTTGTTTGTGCTGATGTATTTTCCCTGCGTTGCGGCCATGGGCGCGGTGTACCGCGAAACCAATGCGGGCTGGACGGCTTTTGTCGGTCTATGGACGACTGGGCTCGCGTACTGGAGCGCTGTTTGCTACTACCAGGTGGTTACCTTTGGGCAGCATCCTGTTCGCTCAGCTGTCTGGGTGGCAGGTCTGACGCTGGCGCTCGCAATTACCTTTGGCGTGATGCGCGCTTGGCCTTCGAGGCAGCGACAAAGGGCTCTGTACGCAAAAGAGCAGATAAGCAGATAAATAGAGGGGTTTAGAGGGCATACGATGTTGCTTGAGGTTCAGTCATATATTGCGACCCATGGCACGGCTTCTGTTGTAGATCTTGCTATTCGGTTTCAAACGGACGCAGAAACGCTGCAGCCCATTCTAAAAAAACTGAGTCAGAAAGGTCGCATTCAGATGCTGCCTGTGGCTGCAAAATGTGCTGGCTGCACGGCTTGCGATCCGCTTAAGCTCGTTTGCTACCAGTGGACTGCAGACAGGTGGACTGCAGACAGGTGGACTGCAGACAGGCGCTAGAGCGATAGAATGTCACCATTTCTCGTTGTTCCGCTCAAAATTGAAACCTGTAGATAAACTCGGAGAGACCGATCGCTATTATGCTGCGCTCAAGCAGCGATATCGAAAAACGCAGCGGGAGCTTGCGCTGGGGCTGTTTGCGCTGTTGGGCCTGATTGCGGTAGGAACGTTTTGGTATTGGATAGTGGAGGGGTGGCGTTTTGTAGAATCTCTCTACATGACGGTGATTACGCTGGCGACGGTTGGGTTTGCAGAGGTGCAGACGCTGGGCGATCGCGGCAGAGTTTTCACCGTTATGCTGATTTTTATGGGAGTTTTTACAGTCGGCTACATTGCCAATCGATTTACAGAAGCGATCGTAAGAGGCTACTTTCAAGACGGAGCGCGCTTGAAGCAACGCCGAAGACTTATGCAAGGACTGTCTAGACACTACATCGTGTGCGGGTTTGGCCGCACAGGCCGCCAAATTGCAGAAGAGTTTTCGCTGCAAAAGATTCCGTTTGTGGTGGTAGATGCTAGTGAAGATGCCGTGCAGGAGGCGCAGCAGCTAGGGTTTATGGCGGTTCAAGGCGATGCTACCTTAGACGATACGCTGAATTTGGTTCGGCTGGAGTCGGCGATTTGCTTGGTCTCTGCGCTGACCTCGGATGCGGAGAATCTGTATACTGTGCTCTCGGCTAGAACCTTGAATGCCAAGGTCCGCATAGTCGCGCGTGCCAGTAGCGAAGAAGCCATTCAAAAGCTACAGCGGGTGGGGGCGGATGCGGTGATTTCTCCTTACATTACCGGGGGGAAGCGGATGGCGGCGGCGGCCTTGCGTCCTCAGGTGATGGACTTTATGGATGGGATTTTTTCGGGGGGCGATCGCACCTACTACATGGAAGAATTCTTGCTAGATCCAACCGTTTGCATGCAAATTGGCAAAACATTGCGAGAATCTCAGCTCAGGGCCCGAACGGGCGTTTTAATCGTGGCGATACAGCGCAATCAGGGCGAGCTGATCATTGGGCCGACGGCGGATGTGGAGCTGCAGTCAGAAGATTTTTTGATTTGCTTAGGGACTGCTGAGCAGCTGCAGAGTATGAATCGCATTCTCTCTCCGATTAATGCTGAACCTTTGCAACAGCCGAACGTAGAGTAGGGGCCGGTAAAACTGGCGTATTGTTGATGTGAGTATGAAGAGAGAACAGTATCGATAAACACTGTTTTCTTTGAGTTCGTGAAGTAGGTGTTTGTGCAGTAGCTGTGCAGTAGCTGTGCAGTATCTCCTCAGCAATGCTGTCTCTCTATAGAAAGAGATAAATAGATAGGCAAGAAGAAAATGCGGCTTAGTATTCTCTCCGCCTCAGGGGGATGAACCATACTAGATATAGGCTGTAGGATGTGACAAGTTTCTCTTTCGCTAGTGGTTAGCTATTGCTTATGTTGCCAGCATTTACGATTGGGGTTGAGGAAGAATATCAAATTATCGATCCGCAGACGCGATCGCTGGCCGGACTATCAAACGCTTTGATAGAAACAAATGAGACTTCAGAGACATCTCAGGCAATTGTTCATGAGCTGTTTAGCTGTGAGGTAGAGATTGCAACAGATGTGTGCCACACGCTGGAGGAGGTGCGCCAGGCGCTGGTGAAGGCTAGGCAAGCGGTGACGACGGCGGCGAAGAAAAATGGAGTTGCGATCGCTGCAGCCGGAACCCATCCCTTTTCCCCCTGGAAAGATCAAAAAATCACCTCAAAAGAACGCTATCGCTCCCTACAAGACGATTTGGGCCAGGTGGTGAGTCAGCTGATTATTTTGGGCTGTCATGTCCATGTGGGCATAGAAGATAGAGAGATGGCAGTTCAAGTGGTCAATCGTGCCCGCATTTGGTTGCCCACGCTGTTGGCACTCACGGCAAATTCTCCTTTTTTAGAAGGTAAAGATACCGGCTACGATAGCTACCGCATGACGCTGTGGTCCCAGCTGCCAACGGCTGGCCCGCCGCCGCTATTTCAAGACTATGCCGACTATCAAACCCTCATTGCACAGCTCATTGATACGGGCATTACAGACGATCCGACCAAAGTTTACTGGGATATTCGCCTTTCCGAACGCTTCCCCACGGTTGAATTTCGAGTGTCGGATGTGTGTACTCGCATCGACGAAGCTGTGATGTTAGCGGGGCTGCTGCGCGCGCTGGCACACACCTGCTATCAAGACGCCTTGCACAGTCAGCCTTTTCCAAGGGTCCGCGGCGAAATGCTACGGGCCGCAATGTGGCAAGCTGCCCGCTACGGACTACATGGCAGCTTGATCCACTTTATGACGATGAAATCTTTGCCTGCTAAAACCCTAGTGACAGCACTCTTGGACTATGTACAGCCTGCCCTAGAGCACTATGGCGACTGGTCTTTTGTGAGTCAGCAAGTGAGTGATATTTTGACCCATGGAAACGGGGCTGAGCGTCAGCGTAAAACCTATGAAGCGACCCGTAGCTACAAGGCTGTTGCAGATGGAATGACACTGCCCTGTTGCAACAAGTATGCAACAAGTGTTGAGCCAGCGGTTACTTTGTAAAATCTGCCAATAAGGTTTGCCAACCATCCCGAGCTTGTTCGTATTCTTCTGTGCAACCTTCTGCGCGCTCTTCAGGTAAAAAATCATTTTCAACTAGGTCTGCGTAGCCACGGGGGTTGCTGCCATACACAAGGCAAGTAATGCTATACACTCGCTGAATGCTTAAGCTGTGCTCTCCCCAAAAGGGCAGTTCATCAAGGGCTTCATCTTCTTCGGCGTCTATATCAAACTGTTCGATCCCTGCAATGAGAGCGTCTTCTTCTCCTGTCTGCAGTAGCAGGATCGTAGCAAAAGAGTCGACGACGTCTTCTTCGCGAACAATAATGGGTAGCTGATATTGATCGACTAAAGCATGGCCCAACTCATGCAAAAAGGTGAAATATCCTGCCAGGATGACTTCATCGCTATATTCTCCCTGATAGGCTTCTACAAAAATATCTGCGTATTTTTGAATCAAATCGTAGCACATGCGCACTTCTACGATTTCAGGGTCGTAAAAGGCGTTTTCTTCTCCGCATTCTGCAAAGACAATATCAATATCTCGCGGAAAGATATACGTGTTGTTTATGTCTGCAATGAGGTCGTCGAAAAATGCAGTCTCTTGTAGGGTGTTCTTAATTTTGCGGAAATCTTTGTCTTCAGAAGATTCGTAGTACAAAACTAAATCTCCTAAATCTTGCTTAGTCGCAGACTGCGATTTACTGATCTCTGCCCTGGGGGGAGTGCAGCCCCAGAGAGACAGTAGGGGCACCCATGCTGCTAAGCAAAGTTTGTGTAAACGATTCATTCCTTACCTAATTGTTGATTGATGGATTGTATTGGTGTTTTCTTTCATTTTCTCCTGTAGAAGCACCCGCGCGATAGGTTTAATTAAACCAGCGTTCGGTTGCTTCATCCGCAGGAAACATACTTTCTAGGCGAATTTCTTGAAGGGTGATGTCGTGGGGGGTGCCAAAGGTGGTAATGGTGGTAAAGAAGCTCAGGCGAGTTTGCGCTTTGACGAAGCTGATGGTGAGTAGCGGCAGGTCCCAGTGTTCTTGGGGTGGGATCTTTTGCTTGGCTTTGAGGTCTGGGTAAGTTAGCAGCTCGTTGAGGAGCGTTTGGGAGGATGGGCTGTGTGCCTGTGAGCGGCTTTCTCGATAGACGCGGTGAATGAGATAGGGTGCGATCGCATCCCAATTTTCTACGTAGGCTCTGATGCCGTCAGGATGTAGCACCAGCTTCATCAGGTTGGCACTGACCGATTCGGGCACCGCGCAGCCAGCTAGCAACCAGCCAATGAGCTTGGCTGCTCCCTCGTTTGCGGTGATTTGGTTCCAGTAGCGGTCCATCACCAGCGCTGGGTAGGGAGCCTGCTGCCGCAGGGTGAAGTCTAATGCTCTGCGAATGGGGGCCACTTCTGGGGCTGACAGGTCAAATTCTGAGTAGATGGGTGCGTAGCCGGCGGTGGTGAGCATTTTGTTTTGCTGGCGCAGCGGAATATCTAGGACGGCGGCGAGCTTGAGAACCATGTCGCGACTGGGGTGCGATCGCCCTGATTCTATAAAGCTAATGTGTCGTTGAGAGACGTCGCTGGCAAGGGAGAGGTCTAGCTGGCTAAAGTTGCGCTGCGATCGCCACTGCTTGAGTAGCTGGCCAAAGCCACTATCCGGTTGTGTGGCTGCCGCACGGTTTGAAGCAGACATGGCTGACGGTTCCATATTAAGTAACAGTCTTCGTCTTCTAGATTATTACCTGGGAGGTAATTGAAACGATTATTTCTAGCGAGCACAATTAGGGCATCGAAACAATCCACTATCTCTTTTCGGAGTGTTCTTATCATGGATTCTGCTAAGACTAATCAAGTTTCTTTGCTTGCGGCAGCGGACCGGTCAGCTAATTACAACTCTATCTACCTCATTTGTAGCGTTGTCAGCCTGGTTATTTCATGGGGCATCTTTGCGCAGTTTCTTTTTTCTGGTACGGCTTCTGTCGATGGGTTTTTTGCTGAAGCGTTTGCGACACCTGTGGCGACGCTCGTCTCTAGCGACGTGCTGCTCTCTGCGGCCATTTTTCTGATTTGGGCCCGCGCGGAGCTTAAGCGGTTGGGAATGCCGTCTAGTCGGATGGTGATTTATGCGATCGCAACCTTTTCTGTTGGCGTTTGCTTTGGCCTGTCGCTATTTCTTTACCAAAGAGAAGACTGGCTTTCTCGTCGGTAACTTACGCCTTTTCTAACAAGAATTTAGCGTTACTCTCTTTTTGCTGTCGGCTATCTGTCTTTATGGCAGCACCGACGGCATTTTTATGCACACCTATTGAGAAGGGTTGCTGCGAAATGGCAGATATTATCTTCTATGTCGGGTTGGCAATGTTGCTTACCCATGAGCTAGATGCTATGACGCATCAAGAATGGCGATTGTTATTTGTACTCAGAAAGTTACCTGAACCACTGGCGAAAACATGCTTTTTGCTCTTGCATATTCCACTCTTCGGCTTATTACTCTGGGCTATGGGTCATGATTCAACAAATGTTGTTCAGGGGACCAAGGGTGCGATCGCGCTTTTCTTGATTATTCATGCGGTCTTACACTACAGGCTCAGACACCATCCGAAATATACGTTTCATTCATCACTCTCAGCAGGTCTAATCTATGGAGGGGGCGTCTTGGGTTTGCTATATATCTTTACTATCTAAAGAAGCATCTTTTGTTGTTTTAGCCCGGTCAGGAGCGCTTAAATACCTCACCCGTTGATTTAAATATCCGATGAGTATCAGTCTGACCGATGCTTTCAGCGCATTCCCATGTTTCTACTTTTGCGCTTCGACTAGAGACGAAGCTAGAGAATTTACGCAGAAAAATTCTGGACTTCGTTAAACCTCCCGTAAAGAACCAGCGAAACTACTAGCCTGTTGAAGAGAAAAATTGGATAGTGGCACTGGAGAAAAACAGTATAAACCTATACATGTTGCTCTCCTGCTCAGTAACGCTATTTATGCAGCTGAGATAGCGTCTTGCCTCCGACGCTTGAAAACTTTGTCTGTTGGTTTATCTACCCAAATGCCCTAGCGAGTCTATCAATGAGATTGCTTCTAAGGGCCTCTTATCACGACACGAGTCGTGAGATTTTGTAGCACCTTGCGTTAAGGTCGCCCGCCCAAAAATAGAACTAATCAGCTCTATTTTCCGTAAAAGTCGAGTAGCTCTTACTCGATATGTTTTTCTTCTCAGGTTATGAAAATGAAATCTGTTCTCTCTTTTTTTCTTAAGAAAGTTGTTCTTAGCGCTTCCAGCCTTGGATTAGCTTGTGTAGTGCTAGGGATGTCTGGCGCTGCGCAGGCTTCTACTTTTACAAGAACCTCTTTGACGAATGGCGGTCAGCTAACGCCTTCGGGTGTCAGCGAAGTCGGTGGAATCGTCCTAGACCTCATTGGCTCGAATGACAATCGAGTGACCACTCAGCTTGCCGCTAGTAGCCTACATGTGGGTTTTGCTGGCACTAATCCGCTCACTATTGGTACCCAAACAGGTTTTGATTCGTCCGTACTTAGCGCTTTGGGCGGCGGACTCAAAGAAGCCGCTGTAAGAATTACCTTGTTTGACGGTGACACTGCCGCAGGTGATTTTGACGAAGATCTCAACACGCTTTTGCTTAACGGTGTAGATTTTGGTAACTGGAGTGATGTTGAAGCTCAAAACACTGATGCTATGGGAACCGCTCTGGCCGCGGGCTTCAGCGGCGGTGGATTCCGAGATGACCTCCTAGATACAGGTTGGTTCTTCAACAATGATGCTACAACGCTGACATCTTTGTACAACTCTATCGTTGCAACTCAAGAAGTTGTCTTTGGTCTAAATGACGTAGACCCCGGTGATAACTTCTTCGACTTCACACAAGGCGTTGATGGTAGCCTAGTAGACGTGGGAACTGGTCCAGTCGTCACGCCAAATCCGGTGGATGTTCCCGACCCTTCTGTAGTGCTAGGTCTTATCGGTATGGCCGCTGCGGCGTTGCCTTTGCGTACGCGTGCAGCTAAGGCATACGAGTTAGCTGCCGCAAGTC
>JBCBFY010000009.1:0-76247 GCA_038527325.1 Cyanobacteria bacterium J06614_10 | reverse complement strand
GCTGCATCCCACTCTGGGTAGATAGGTAGGTCCTTTTTTCCCTCTCTAAGCGTGGTCCACACCAAGCCGTAGGCTTCTCGCACGGGATAGGTCTTCAGGCACAGTTTGGCCGGAATCTTTGCCTCAGGATTTGCTGGAATCTTTGTGCACTGGCCTTCGGCGCTGTAGTGAAAGCCATGGTATTTGCAAACGATCTGGTCTGCTTCGAGATGTCCCATACTGAGCGGAACGCCTCGATGTAGGCAAAGGTCATTGGCGACAGAAAGTCCGGTGGATGTTCGCCAAATGACCAGGCGCTGATCGAGTAGCGTAGCTGCTACGGGGTCTGTCTGTACGTCTCGGCTAAAGGCAATGGGATACCAGAAGGGTGCGATCGCATCCCAATCTTGTTTTGAAAATGTGCAGTTTCTAGGATACGTCTGCACCGACTGTGACTTCCTCGAACTCAAACCTGATATCGCCTCTGACATTGCTAGCCTCTAGTGTGTCGCTTCTACCGCTCTGCCCTCGATCCTCACGAACTCATCTCTAACAAACCGTTATCTTTGTAACCGTTTGGCTATCTCTTTCTCTCTGGTCATCTCTTCGGCTATCTCTTTGGCCATCTCTTCAGCTATCTCTCTGGCTACCTCTCTGGCTACCTCTCTGGCTACCTCTCTGGGTAGAGAGGCGCTTGCGAAACTGCCCCGACCAGGCCAAGTTGGCTACGAACTTGCGCTAGCATCATCATGAAAGACTTTAATGATTTTTCCAAGGCGCAAGTGCTATGCCTCGCTCTCCCATTCCTCCTATGCTGACGCCCGATCTGATTTCGCGGCAGCGAGAGATTGTTGAAGTTTTCTTGCGAAATGGCTGGGACTACATGCGGCGACTGCTCACAGGCGGCTCGCAAGATGAGCCAAATCTGCCCCCGCCGGCTGTGCTGCGAAATATTCTCACCGAGCTTGGCCCGGTGTATGTGAAGCTCGGTCAGCTGCTGAGCACGCGCCCCGACTTGCTCTCTCCTTCCTACATTCAGGCCCTGAGCGATTTGCAGTCTACCGTTCCAGCGGTTCCGGCCCCGCTGATTGAAGACTTCATTCGTCAGCACATGCAGCGCCGCCCTGAAGATGTATTTGTCGAGATAGACTATGTTGCGATCGCTGCGGGTTCCATCGGTCAGACCCACCGTGCCGTGCTCAAAAATGGCCAAGCGGTCGCTGTCAAAGTGCAGCGCCCCGGCATCGAAAAGCAGGTAGAGCGCGATATGACGCTGATTACAGATATCGCCAGGCTTGTCTCCACTACTCAGTTTGGCCAACGGTACAACATTACAGATCTAGCCAAAGAATTTGACGCGGCGCTCACTGCCGAACTCGACTTTACGACCGAAGCTCGCTACACAGACGAGCTGCGCCAGGACCTAATCGATAGCAGCTGGGTTGATTCGGAGCGACTGAAGGTCCCTGCCATCGTCTGGCCCCTCACCAATTCCAAAATATTGGTTATGGAATGGCTGGAGGGGAAGCCTCTCCTGCAGGCGAAGTTGCCTCCTAATTCGCCGACCCAGCCATCGTCCCCTTTCGATATTCCTGGCTTTGGTACCGTAGGCTTTGGCTCTGCAGGTTCAGGTGCCAATCCTTTTGACTCAGCCTCTGGCAGCTACGGCAAGAACGGTGCAAATGAGTCTGCCAATGGATCTGCTGCTAAAAATCCACTGGAAAGTTTTCTTCGGCGATCGCAGCCCACTGCCAAAAGTGAGCGAGGAGAAATCACCACGCTGCTCTTTCGAGCCTTCCTTTCCCAATACTTTGTCACCGGGTTCTTTCACGCCGATCCTCACCCTGGCAACCTGTTTTACCTGAGTGAGGGCCGTGTTGCCATCTTAGACTGCGGCATGATGGGTCGCCTCGACCCCCAAACCCGCGCCACCCTGACAGAACTTGTCCTCGCGATTGTCAGCTCCGATGCTCAGCGCTGCGCCCAGCTCACCCTACAGCTCACCGAACCGCTCAAGCCCGTCGATCTTGTCCGCCTAGAAAGTGACTACAGCCGACTGCTAGGCCGCTACTATGGCCTCGACCTCGATCGATTCAATACGGCAGAGGCGTTTGGCGCGGTGATTGAAACCGGCATTCGCAATCACCTGCGGTGGCCAGCCAATATTGGCCTGTTCACCAAGTCGTTAGCCAATCTAGAAGGCGCCGCTCGACAGTTTGATCCATCTGTCAATCTGATGAATGAAATCAAACCGCTGATGGTGGATCTTTTTCAGCAGCAGCTGACTGGCAATGACCCACTCCAGCTATTTCTGCGTACCGGACTAGAATTTCGCAATTTGTCTTTATCTGCGCCTAGGCAGCTCGGCTTTCTGCTAGACCGGCTCAGCGATGAAACCCTGCAGTGGAACGTGCAGATTCAAGGGATGTCTTCTATGCAGCGCAGCTTGGAGAAGGCGGCAAACCGGCGGGCTTTTAGCACCGTTGTTGCTGCCCTAATTATCGGTGCTGCGATTATCTCTACCGGTCAGCCGACCGCGCAGCTTCAATGGTTGAGTACCTTGCTGTTTGCAGCGGCTTCTTTTTTGGGCCTATGGCTGATTGGCAGCATTCTACGGTCTGGTCGCTGGCAATAGAGCTGACAATAAGCTGGCAATCGGCTGACAATAAATGGGCGATAACGGCCATAGCGTATGATATTGAAGTGTGGCTGGTGCTCCTAGTGGCTATCTGTGCATATGCGCATAGTTGTGTGCAGGTGGCGGAGTGATCAGGGTTTTTGATGGGGAGTTGCAGCTTACGGTTGAGGCTAAGGCCAAAACAAAATGCTTAAAGCAGATCGGTAATCGCGATATCTCAGTAATCTTCTGACTAAGTGGCATTCCTAATCTTCGACTTTGACGGCACCATTGCCGATACTCTAGACGCAATCGTTCGAATTACTAACCGCATTGCACCTGAGTATGGCTATTCGCCAACGACCCCCGAAAAACTGCGATACTACCAGTCTTTGAGCACTCAGGAAATGCTCAGACAGTCGGAAATTCCCCTTTTTCGTCTGCCTTTCTTGCTGCGTAGGGTGCGGCATGAGATGGGCGCAGAGCTAGATACGGTTGCGATCGCACCCCATCTAGAGCCCACCCTACGAGAACTCACCGCCAAAGGTCATCATCTGATGATTATGAGTTCTAACTCTCGCCGCAATATTCACTATTTTCTGAAGAAGCATGCCATTGAGGATGTCTTCGAAACCGTTCAGGGTGGCGTGGGTTTGCTCAGCAAGTCTCGGGTGCTCAAGCGAATTGTGCAGCGCGGCGGCATAGATTTCTCTCAGGTGATCTACGTGGGTGACGAAACCCGAGATGTAGACGCCTCAAACCAAGTCGGCATTCTCGTAGCGGCAGTCACCTGGGGCTTTAGCAGCCGGGAGGCCCTAGCCGCACAAGACCCCTCTTTTTTGATAGACCACCCCCGTCAGCTCATCGGTGCTGCTCAGACGCTGGTAAACCCCAGCTGGATTCGTAGAGAGTATCGGGCTTAGCAATGCTGGGCTTAGTAGAAGATGTTTGTAGTTCTATCCTACTGAACCCAGGCGGGATGAGAGAGGAGCGCGTCCATCATCCTGACGCCTCGCAGCTGGTTTGACAGTGGCAAATGGCCTACCGGTGCCGACAAATCCCAGATAAATTCACCAGGGTATCGGGTCCAGGTGCCTTCCGGTGATTTCCAAATCAGCTGTGCCCAGAGCCTATCCCAGTCTTGTCCGAGACGGGTCCATAGCTCGTACTGCCTGCTCCAGCCAAACTTATTCTCAGAGTAAATTCGCCAAAGCCTGTCTATCGTGAGCAGATCAGCGACCGGAAACTGGCCTACTTCCGTAAAGTACACCCACTTTCTTTTAACGGCCCGCTCCCCTGCTAGCTCACACAGCTTTTGCATCGTTAGCTTGTCTGCGGCCTGATACTCCTGTCGGATAAGCAGCTTTTGTAAGTCGCCATAGTCCACACCTTTTTCAGAATGGGGGACGAGCAGTCCGTGGGGGAGCTTTTCTGTGACAAAGGTTTGGGCTTGCTCACTGGAGGAGTGAAAGAGGCGCTGATAGGCGCTGCCATGGGCAGCTGTTGGCATTTCGCCCGCTGATGTCTGCGATTCGGGGGCTTGACCGGAGACCTGGCCAGAAACCTGGCCAGAAACCTGGCTAGAAACCTGCATTGCAAGGAAGGTACTCAAAAAATCGATGAGTGCCTGCTCTCCTACATCCTCAAGGGTAGACAGCGTTTGAATAGCCTGAAGCTGCTTCTGAAGAGAACCTGTAGCGAGGGTTTCAACTAGCCCATCCAAGCGGTCCGATACATTGTCTGAATTGATAACGGTTGAAGTCATACGTTGGCAGTAAACAGAGCAAGCCCCACTTCGATTGCCTATGAATTAAAGATTACAAAAAGGGGGCTATGACTTGTCCAATGATAATAGAATCCGGGACGCTCGCTATTTTTTGGTGGTTATGCTGCTAGAGCGCATCCCGTGAAATATTCCGTGGGACATCCGAGTTCACCATTGAGGCTGCACTTTTGCCGGTACTGGTTTGCCGAGAACTGGCTTTTCTAGAACCGGTTTGCTGAGAACTAGCCTGCCCCGATTTAGCCTGTGTTGAATTGGCTTGCGCTGAATTGGATTGGCTCACATTGGCGTTCATCACGGCGCTTTCTGACGCGTTTGGAGTGTCATCTGCTGACGGCTTTGCTTCTTTGGCTTTTACTGGCGCAGCCGTTCGAGGGGGCTTATGGCCGTTCTCAAATGCGTAACGAATCAGTTGAGAGCGGTTTTCCAGAGAGAGCTTGCTGAGAATGTTGCTCAGGTGGGTTTGAACGGTGCGCGGGCTAATGAACAGGCGATCGCCTATTTTTTTATTGGTGTAGCCCTGGATAACTTCCCAAAATACTTTCTCTTCAGCAGGAGTAAGCGGCAGCGGTGGCTGCTCTTCGGGCACCTCCGTGGTCGGCTTGCGCAGCGCTCGCTCAATCTCAGTCCGAATGCGGGTTGCCCGAGCTAGCTGAGCCTCTATCTTGGCGATGAGCTCCCTCGGGTGAAAAGGCTTGACCAAATAGTCATCGGCGCCAATGCTGTGACCCTGAATGCGATCTTCTAGGTCGCAGCGCCCGGAGAGAAAAATAAACGGCACCAGCTGACCCGGTCCCGTTTCCCTCACTTTCGCACAGAGTTCAAAGCCATCCATCTCGGGCATCACCACATCTGAAACGATGAGGTCTGGCACATCTTCTGTGAAGCTGTCTAACCCCTCTTTCCCGGACGCGGCATTGCGCACCACAAACCCCCTGTCCTGGAGGTAGCGGGTCAGTGCTGCTCTCAGGGTATTATCGTCATCTACGATGAGAATCTTTTGCATGCTGCGATCGCGCTAACCGGGAATTAGGCCGGACACATTTGGAAAGTAGAGCGACTGAGTCAGGGCACCTCTGATGGCACCTGCCCGAAGCTGCACTACAAAAACTATATATCGCTGCGGACGGGGATTCGGTGATCTTTTTGTAAGGCTGACGCCGTTCCAATCAAGCTGAGGTGGTAGCTCAGCTGGTGTATGAAACGCTCAATGACTTACTGCGAGAGCGGCCCAGACTACTCTGAGACTGTTTAGAGAGCGCACAGATGCGAATCTCTATTCTGTAAATATACTGACTTGCTGGCCAGGATTAATACTTCACGCAGGCTGCCTTAGCGACGTGGGTTTATCGCTCGCCCTTGGTCGGGCTGTGTGAAGGCGGGGGGCGTAAAGCTTGTGCCTGAAGGGTTCGTGTTGACAGTTCCATTCGTGCCGGTTTGTGGAACGGTGGTGGCAGGTGCTGTCTGGATGGAAGGGGTTTGAATTTGCCCTTGAGTCGCTCTCTGCTGAGGATTGAAGGGGTTTGTAGTTGCCTGGGGAGGTACGGTATTGAAGGTTGGCAGGCTGGAGGAAGCAGGAGCCTGATAGCCCGTTGTGCCCACAGGCGGGGACATGTCGGGCGTTGTGGGAATGAAGGTTGTCGGTACGTTGCCCGTGGGTGGGAGTGCGGATGGCGCTGCAGAGCTTCCGCCGGTGGGCAGATTCTGTACGCCTGATGTGTCTGGACGGACAGGCCGCGCGCTGTTCTGTGAGTTTGGAGCGTCGCTTTCAGCTGCTTGGGCTGCTGACTGCCGGTTCAGCGCTTGAGAGAGTGCGCTGTTAGTATTGGGTGAATCAGCATTCACAAGGCCATTGCCAAAGTTGAAGCGACCACTGCTCCCTGCGGGACGACTGCCTGAGGCACCGAACCCTTCGTTTCCTGTCGGCGAGTTACCCAGGGGGGACGTAGCGGGCGTGATAGTCCCACTCGTGCTTAACGCTGCCGGGTTTGGCGTGCCCGAAAATTGATATTCGGCCTCGTATTCAGCAAAGGGGTTCTCTCGAGCTGCCAAACTAGTGTCTGCATCGTCAGCACTGCCCTCTGCCTCTTCTGCAATGGGAGAACCAGGGTCAATCTGGCTAGTAACGGCTTCGGTATCGCTAGGGGCGCGTGAGCCGTCAATGAGAACGTCTAAGTTGTCAATTTCTGACAGCCTGGCTTCTTCTTCAGGAGTCAGGTTAGAAGCGGGAGTGATTTGACCGATTGGACCGCGGTTGAACCAGTCAGGATTTTTGTGATACTCCCAGATGAATATGCTCAGTAGCGTAAATACGGTGAGCGGTGCCCAGACGGCAGGATTGCCAAGGGGTTTTAGGCGAGCGGGGAGATATCGCAGAAAAGCAGGTGTGGCCATAGGGAAAACCCGGTCAGTGTTCTAGTCAGGAAAAAGCTTGTCTGGCAGAGGCGACCGCAAGAGCGGCTAAAAGAAAATAGTCCGATATACAGTCCAATATTAAGCGAGATCTTATCAAATGTATTCAGGTGTTGAAAGCATTCCCAGGAGAGCAACGCGTTTTGCGACTAAATTTTGCGACTAAATAACTCTATGCAAGCCTTCTAATATAGCCTCCTAATGTAGGTGGCCCTGTAAACGGCCCGAATGCGTCGACGCATTGCAATATCTTGCAGGCGTTGACAGCAATTTTGATAGGGGAATTGTTGGGATCCTAAAACGTTAGGTCTTTTTGGACAGAAAGCAGCCTATGATAGAAAGCTAAATTGCTCGCCTGCTTTAAGACCCACGCTAAGCACAGTTAAAAATCACTAAATTCCATTCGGAAACAACTCAAAACCATCCAAATTGAAAGCCATTAACGACTATGGTTTCCTCCCCTTCTCCCTTTGATGCGACTGATGATGCGACGGGTGCAGATGCTTCGGTGGGCGCTTCAGCTTCGCATTCGATAGCTGGTGTTGACAGTATCGTGCGGCTACCTGGAACGGTTGCCTTGCCGCCTTTTCAGTCCGATTTTTCAGTCAGCCAGCGTCACGAGGTAAACCCGGCCATAGCGCTGAATTTACTGAAAGATATTCAGGCAAAGGTGAGCCTCTGGCATGAGCAGCTACGCGAAGTCGTACAGGCCCTGCACCGGCTTCACGCACAAGGGCCAATGGTCGACGGCTGGCTAGAATCTTCGTCAGAAGCCAATCAGTCGGCGCACGCTCCGGCGGCGGCGAGCATCTTGCGCCACGGTGATGCTGACGCTCTGATGAAATACATTGAGGCGCTTGGGGATCAGGCTTCGAATTTGAGTGCACATCAGGTAAATGTAGCGGATCAGCCTTTTGGCTCCTCGCTTGAAGGGGTTTGTCAGAACCATGGCGCTGTGCCTGAGGCTGGCGCGACTGGCGCGACTCAGTACAGACTGTGCAGTCTAGATGAGAACGGACGCGTGCGATCGCAGCCCTGTCCGCCGGAGCAAATGGGCATTGTGAGCGTTGCGATCGCCCGCTATCAAAACTACAAGCAGCTCCTAGCCAAAAGGCGAGCCATAGAAGCCAAGCTACAGCTCGCGGTCGACCAGCTCACTGACGTTCGCTCTGCTCTGCAGCAAGAGGATTAGAGCAAGAAGATTAGAGCAAGAGGATTAGAGTAAGAAGATTAGAGCAAGAGGATTAGAGACCGAAAGGCTACTCACTTTGCCAGCGCCTGATGGCCTGCTGGGTGGGCTCGTAGGCGGTGGTCCCTGCCGGTACCAAAATAGCGGCCTGAATGGCGGCGCTTCGGCGTCCTTGGGCAGCGCGGGCCTGGGCGATGCTGAAGATGCGATCGCTCCATTCATCGGCCAGTCGCTGCGCGGTTTCGTACTCTGGGTGCTCGATAGGAACTTCGCCTAGCTTCACGATGCCTTTCTGATAGGTGCTCGCCTGACCAGACCTAGGAATGCTCTGTGCCTCGGCAATGATTTCGCGGCTGCGCTGACGCTGCTGCCAAAAGGTAATCCGGTCTTGGGCCTTTTGATGAAATTCTGAGTTGTCGTAGGGCATCACCCGGGCTGCACCAATCGCCCCGGCCAGATTACCGGCTGTTGCGCGGCCCTCAGCGATATCTAGGATGATCTGGCTCCAGCTGCGGATATCTTGCTGCGCTTCTTCGTAGTAGGGTTCGCCGGGTTGAATGAGTCTGGCTTTGGCGATCGCATTTGCAAATTGAGATGCCTGAGTTGGCTGAATCGAAGTGCGCGCATCGGTCAGCACTGACGCGTTAAACTGCTGCGCCTCTGCCGCGCCTGCCCGGGCCTTGGTCAATACAGACGAAAAGGCGCTGTCTCGCTGATTTCTGGGTACCTGCTGCAGTGTAATCAGGGCTTCGGAGTACTGCCGCTTTGCCAGTGCTGCATTGGCCTGAGCAAGCAAAGCCGTTGCGGTCGCCTGCTCTTCACTAGTGCCTGTACCTGCTGCCGCCGTGGTATCTGCTGCTTCACCTTCTGTTTCACCACTGGCTGCAGCCTCGTCTGTATCCGATGTGGGCGCTTCAGAGTCAGCAGTTTCTGCCGACGTAGTGTCGGGTGCATCTGCCGGGTCTGCTTCTGGCTCGGTAGACTCTGCCGGGTCCGCTTCGCCTGCTTCTGGCTCGGTAGACTCTGCCGGGGCGGCTGGTGTCTCTGCTGTTTGAGGCGTTTCGGGCGCCTCTGCTGAGGCCGCTTCCTCTGGCTGGGCTCCGTCGGTCTGCGGTTCTTCGGACCCGCCTCCAAATCGTGAGGTGAGCCCCGCTATTTGCTCGCGCCAGCCGCTGTCTGGCTTGAGAAACACTTGCTGAATCAGTACGCCTAAAGTCAGCAGGGCTAGGGCCAGCAAGCCCCAATTTCTGAGTTTTGCGCCGTTGATGTTAGTCTCGGTTGCGGTTTTGCCAACCGGTACAATTGCGGTGCTGTTTGCGGTGCGATCGCCCTCGTCTAATTCGAGATTGTCGTAGACTCCTGGCAAGTCACGCTCCCCAGCAGAGGTTACTCCACCATTCGCGCGACCATTCCCATTGGCGGTCTCTCGGCTTGTCTCTGTGTCGGCAGTGAGCAGGGTTCCTCCTGCGCCTGCTAGGACTCGGTCTTCTGGTGCATCCGCCGCTTGGCTATCAGAGCGGCCTGTTTCGTATCCTAGTGTGCCAACTGCGGCACCTCCTACCGCAGCGCCTCCTACCGCAGCGCCTCCTACCGCAGCGCCTCCAACGACACCAGCAGCTACCCGCTCATCATTCGTTCGTTCTGCTGGCACTTCGGTGCCGGATGTCGCAACGGAGTTTGCTGGGACGGGTTCAGCGGTGATATCTGTGACGGGGCGAGACTCTGGCACAACGACGGCATATTTTTGGGCTTCTGGAATCAGGCTGACCGGATTTTGGATGGGTCGCCAGTGGTGCTCACAGAGTTCTGGCAGTCGCTTGCTGATGTACTCGCTGATTTCCGATATGGTCGTGCAGCGTTGCTGAAGCGCTTCTAAAACTGCCGCTGTGAACAAGCCGTGACGAACGCCAAATGTTTCGTGGGAATATTGCTCGGGCTGGCAGGAAAGCAGCGCTGGAATCTGTTTGTCTTGCGCTAGCTCAATGACCTGTGCTCCGATTGTTTGCCCAGCGAAGGACCCCTGAGAGCGGTTGATATCTAGCAGTAGGAGAACGTCGTCGGTGGGTAGTGCTGCCAGGGTATCTATGAGGTCGGCTACAGCCATTCCGGTCTCCCGGATGCGGTCAGGGTCCCCGTCAATCGGCATGAGATAGTCGGCACCCTCTAGCTGAACGCCATAGCCGCTGAAGAAAAACCAAAGCACATCCCCCGGTCGGACCTGCTGGGTAATGGTCTGTATCCATTCTGCGATCGCAGGTTTGTCTGGATACACCGCCTGCTGACCCACCGACGTTGCCAAATCGCTCAGCAGCACGCCATTGTCTGCAGAGATTCCGCCGTTCTCTGTCAAAAAACGATGGATAAAAAGCGCGTCATTTTGCGCGTGCATGAGCGGTTGTAGATGCCGATATTGGTTGATTCCAATAGTGATGGCCCAGTAGTTAGCCATTAAACGTCTCCAGCTATAGCGTTGAGTGCGACCTGTGTGAGCAAACAGTGAGCAACGTGGGCAAGCACAGTTGGCAGAGCAGCCAGTTTTACAAATGAACCTTTTCCCCTCCAATTCAGAAAAAGGTCGGCTAAGTTGTAAAACGCGTGCCTATCTGTGCGTCCTTATCTTTCTCTGTCCCCAGAAAGTATCACAACCTTCGCGATTCGTGTAGAAGACTTTCTTAAAAAAGTTCCTCAGAAAAGATGCCGCTTAAAAATTGTGGCGAGATCTCCTAAACTGGGAAACTTGATGTGTAAAGTCAGTTGTCTTCACAGAATTCTTCACAGGATTTGAATGACTTGCCGAGATTGAGGGTACGCTTTGTTCCGATTCGCTAGCTAGACATACGGCGGCAAAGTAGCGGCCAGTTCCTACGGCCTGCTTCTGGGTTAGGCTTCTAACCTCGCCACTACGCTGATGATTGTCATTCTGAACGCTACTGATAGGTTCAGGCAACGAGCAATCACACCAAACTTTCTCATCCGAAATCCCTAATTCGACTTAATCGCATGTGGTCTACTCGCTATCCCAATCACTACCAGCAAAGTCTGCCTCCCTATGCGCTAGCCCAGCCATCTACCAGCCATGACTCTAGACCCCACCGCACTGGAAAGCGCCCCCGCAGAAGATCGGCTGCTTGGCAGCGCCCACTCCTCTCAGCAGGCTTAGCGGCGCTCATCGGCGGGACTGGGGTGTGGCTGACCGAGGCACTCATTGCACCACAAGCTTCTCAGGCCTACACATCTCGGTTGGACCTGTTCATCGCCCGTGAAAGCGGTGAAACTTACGAAACTTTGCTGCGCCGGGCCGAAATGGCTGCTAGAGCTGGCGCTCAACGTAGCTTTGACCAAGATTTGCTAACGACTAATGTCTCAGTAAACGTGGTAGTAGAAAGCTCGGGAATTACGGTACCCATCCTGTCTCTGCGGGTAGATCGTGACCAGTGGCGAGCCCGCCCCGAAACCTACTACTGGGCCACCTAC
This sequence comes from Cyanobacteria bacterium J06614_10, assembly GCA_038527325.1. GTDB lineage: Bacteria > Cyanobacteriota > Cyanobacteriia > Phormidesmidales > Phormidesmidaceae > Phormidesmis. The sequence continues at coordinate 64,793 of JBCBFY010000009.1, read as the reverse complement.
TACCGCACAGCAGAAACGCTGCTAGGCACCACCCCGCCTGGCGCGCTAGGATTCTGATCACATCGAGATGACAGGTCAAACAGCTCATCTGAATAGGCAACGTAACCGGGCAGTCCAAGCGGGCAGTTCAAGCGAGCAGTTCAAGCGAGCGGTCTGACGCGTCGGGTTGAGGCCGTAATTTGGACCTGCAGCGCGAAGCCCACAGGCTCTAAATCAACTGTCTGATAGAGCCTGCAGATAGAAATATCCGCTAATTTGGGACCAAGTCACCCAACTCGAGGATATTAAAAATGCTTGGCATATTATTACCTGCAGTGATCACCGCGTTCAGCTTACTGGTGATTGACTGGCTGCTCCCCGGCGTCACCTTAGAAACGGTAACTGCTTCGGTTCTTGCAGCTGTTTCTATCGGTGTGGTTAACGCGATTGTCAAACCCGTCATCGGGCTGCTGTCGTTGCCGCTGACCTTTGTCACCTTCGGGCTGTTTTCTATCGTTGTAAATAGCTTCTGTTTTTGGCTAGCGTCTACTGTTGTGCCAGGTTTCGAGGTCACTAGCCTTTTTGGATTCATTTTTGGCCCGATTGCCCTTTCCGTTCTAGGCACATTCTTTGGCCACTACCTGCTGGAAGAAAATCAAAAGAGCCTGCCAGAAGCGTAGGTCGAAGGTCCGCTTTACCAGGGGTTGCCAATCATCGTAAAGGCAGACCAGTAGAAAGGATGAGAGAAGTCCCAGTAGCCGCTTTCTGTCAGCTCATCAATGGTGGCTAGTATCTCATTATCTGGGCCGCGGACTTCTCCGTTTCGAATAGAGATTTGCCCTGTCAACATTTTTAGCTGGGCCTGCCTGAGCGCCTCTGAGCGCGTAGCCCCTGCTGCGTACTGTTCATAAAACTGAGTCATAAAGCCTAGGGTTCCTTCGTCACTGACTGGCCACAGGCTGGCGAGTGCAGATTGCGACCCTGCATTGACAGCAAATCCCGCAAAGCCGTATTCAGAGTTGCGATCGCCTAAAGCCGTATTGCACGCACTCAAAATAATCAGATCAATTCCAGCTTCCGCTAGTCCAAGTGCCTTCACCTCTGGCAGCGTTATCCGGTCATTCCACAGCTGAATGTAGGAGTTCTCCTGATTCCCCGCTTCAAAAACAGCATGAGTTGCCAGGTGAACAGTTTGGTAGCGCTCAGTGGCAACCTGACTAGTTAGGTTCTCTAGTGTAAAGTTCTCATTTAAGAATATTTGCCCTGCCCCCAATTCTTTCGAGACTAGGCTAAGCTCCGCTTCGACGGCTGGCAGTGGGGGCTGTTGCTGAAAGCGAGAAGCACCCATTGCCAGAACTTGATTGTTCTGGCCTCGGGAAGACCGGTCGTCTGTGGGCGTCAGCTCCGTCAGACTAAAGGTCGGCATCAGTGCCAGACTATGGGTCTCAAGTAAAAATTGTTCGCCGTCGTGAAGTGCTGCAATCGGCATTGTCCGCAGCCCGTCATCCATAATGAACGCGATATTGTCTATTTGCTGCTGCTCCATCTCGTGCTGCAGCGGGCGGATAATCCAGTTGTAGAGCTGCTGAGCCGGTGGGAGATATTCTTGGGGCCTAGAAAACTGGCTCGTGGATTGATACCGTAGCTCAGCTGCTGCTGCTTCTACATCTGCTCGGGTAATCCCCCACAGGCGACGCTTTAGGGGCGCACCATCGGCCGTTATCATCATCACTTCCAGCCGATCTTCTGGGCGTCCATTTGGCAAATCTTCCAGAGCCGTATGGGTTGTAGAAGCTGACGCAGCCGCTGGTCCGGCGCCAGCTTCTGGCACAAAATACACGTATACGAGCGCTGAGTTCACAGATAGATTTCGTTTGGCCAGTGACAATGTCCGCTGAACCTCATCTAGGGTCGCCACCTTGTTTGCTCTACCTTCTACGGCTAAGTAATCCTCAAACTGTCTACCAACCGCCGTTTCTATTCGGTCAAATACTTCTTCCGCATCTTCAGTTTCAGAATCGACTAGGATGACGCTCAGGCCTTGGCTGTCGCCGCCATCTTCGATGACCGGTGCTGTCACAGCAGGTGGGGCATCTGGCGTTTGCGGTAGTGGGGGCGTCTCAGATATTTCGGTTGTAATGGTGAGTTGCCCGTCGGAATAATTGCCAAAAATCATCCGGTCGAACAGAGTCGCTATCTGATTGGTGATGCGGCCGAGCGTGCCATTTGTGATGAAGCTACCAGAAGAACCCTCGGCAGGCGCTGCCCCATCGCCACCCACAGAAAAAGGTAAGCTGCCGTTGCCTCCATGGGTAATTCTGATCTGTCCATTGGCTCCGGTTGAAATACTTGTGGCTTCCCCGTCTCCGGGGATAGTATCTCTCACGCTGACGTAGCCACCGGCATTCACCGTAATGTCTCCACCGCGCTCTCCTTCACCCGCATTAAGATAGGCTGCCGTGATATTTGATGGGCTAACGAGCGTGATGTCACTGTTGTTTGTCGTCACCCCGCCTGCTTCGATGTCATCTCCTGCGATCAGGGAAATGCTCGCATGATTACCGATGCCTGCTAGTTCGCCTATCGTTGTATCGATGCTTCCTCCGGCTCTGAGTGTGAGCGGGAACGGTACTGGTATTGTGTCTCTAAGAAGGATGGAGCCAGCTTGTTCATTGCCGATTTCAATACCTGAGAAGGTGGGCCGTATGCCTGCAATGTCGTCGGCGCTGATGTAGAGGCGATCGCTCTGCTGACCGGCTGACCCACCAAGCTCAATATCGATGCCTGCAGATGCTGGGTAAATGAACAGTTGCCCATGGCCTGTCAACGTTGCCGGTAGCTGAATGCGATCGCCTATCAGGGTCAACTCTCCCGACAAATCCTCAATTGATTGTTGAATGCGGGCATTTTCTCCTTCAAAAACAAACGTATCGTTGCGATCGCCACTAATAATATTGGCAATATCAACAAACGAGACTTGACTAAAATCCGAGAGCGTTCCCTGGTTTGTGCCGGTAATGGTCCATTCTGTTTCTGCATGTGGCCCCACCAGGGTGACTCGTTCTGGGTTTGTTGCATTTCCTTGCAGAAGCACCGGGCTGGCAAACCCATTGCCCGTACTGTCAGCAACGCTTTCCGATAGCGAAATTTGTCCGGTGCCGTCTGCTCTACCGATCACAATCTGATTGACATCGCTGCTCAGTGCCGCGATGTCTTTGGTTGAGAGGTTTAGCGTGTCAGGCGTTGTTGAGGGCACACCAAGATTGATGTTTGCATCAGGACGATGCGGGTAAAATTCCACGCGGTTGCCAGTGATTTGCTCGGCCTCGCCATAAAAGCTCACGCCATCGCCACTAATAATGACATTGCCCTCACCCGCATTTAGGCTGCGCGCGCTGACTAGCCCATTGCCTATCAGTTCTATATGGCTTGTTGTAATGCCTTCGGTTTCACTGCTGGTATCGATGGTGCCAACGTAAAGAGAGTGATCGCTGCGATCGCCAGAGGTGATTTTTACGCTGCCCCCTGCCGCGCGGATGGTATCTGCGGCGTCCATTGTAAAGTGACCGCCATTGTTGTCTACATCTACCTGAAAGAGAATCGTTCCCCCCGGCTGAAACGTTAGTTCGCCGTCATCTAGAGGGTCTATCGTAATATCGTGATAGGCCTGAATGATAAGGCTGTCAAACTGTTCTAGGGTTTCTTCGTAGAGCGTAAATTTTCTAGGATCAGTGGAAAATAGGTTTGGAAAACTTTCAGCTGTTGGTGCGTTTATACCGCTGCCATTTTTAATCGTGACGCTGAGCGGATCGAAGAGTAAAGTGCCGGACCGTCCTTGAGCTGCAGAAAGATTGACTGCCCCTTGGTAGTCCAAATTCAATCTGCCAGAAATTTCAGCAAATCCGCCATCGCCGTCGTTTTGCCCGCCCCGAGCGCGAATCTCACCATAAAACTGAGTCGTTTGATCTGCCCAGACATACACATGGCCGCCCTCACCACTGGTAACGGCATCTGCTGTTAGTATGGCGCCCGGCCCCACATAGGTTCTCTGCGCAGCCGGTGCCAAGCGACTTCCTTGATAATCGCCGCCTAGCCGCAGCGTACCGCCACCGTTCTCCCCTGAGGCAGACAGCTGGCCCTCCAATAAGCCAACCTGGGTACCAAAGACATTGACTTCGCCGCCGAACTTTCCATCGGCAACCAGCTCACCGGAAACAATGGCTGTTCCAGGGGGCTCGGGTATGGCAACTTCTGGGCCCACTAAGCTCACGGTGCCATCCGCATTTACTCGCAGGGTCTCTGCATGGTTGAGCGAGCCGCCTGTCAACAGTTCGCTCAGCGTAGCCGGGCTGATTTCTCCTGTACTAGCCTCTGTGCTGGCCTCTGGCAATATTTCTAGAGATAGCAGCTGGTCGCCCTGTCCGATACGTAGCAAGCTACCCTGTTCAACCGCTGTAATCGTAATATTACCGCCGGGGGCAGATAGCCGCCCTGTATTGATCACCTGCGTGCCCATAAGGGAGAGCGATCGCCCCTCACCCAATGCCAAATCACCCAGGTTCACAATAGGTCCCGATGCGGCAAATCCAAACGCTGTCGGCTCACCTGAAAATACGCTGTAATCTGCTGACTGGCTTCCTGGCTGCAAATCAAGCCAACTATCGCCGAATCCGATGCCTGTCGCCGTTGTTGCCGTGAAGCTGCCTGGCAGGTTGAGCCGGGCATTTTGGCCAAACAAAATACCAGATGGATTGATTAAATAGAGCGCTGCCTGACTGCCCAGTACTTGCAAGAGGCCGTCAATTCTAGAAGCGCTCCCTGAGATGTGACCAATTACGTTTTCGAGTTCGGGGGGCGTGATGAAGTTAGCTGTTTGCCCGTCCCCTAGGTTAAATTGCTCGAATCCATGAAAGAGATTGGTGCCATCTTGCGATCGCACCCCGCCGCCAATGTTGAACTGAGCAGGTGTCTCTGCTGAGTCATTTGCTTCGGGATAATTGCCGCTGGCTGGGACGGTCTCTACAGTTGTTGTCGCATGCGGTGTTATTTGGGCAAAAGCTGACTGCACACCCCCGATTATCGTGAAAATTGCAAGACTGCTGCGAATACAGGTGCGAAAAAGAGATCTGACAAGCTTTTTGCGGATACTTCCCATGATTTCGGGGTTACAATTGTCACATCAAAAAGACCTGAATTGGTCACTGATGTAGAATGCCCAAAACCAAGCACGCCCCGGCAACAGAACGTAATCGCCAGCCGATTTTGACTGTGCTGCAGCAGGTTCTCCCTGACAGTGGCACAGTCCTCGAAATCGCCAGCGGCACTGGCGAGCATGCCGTATTTTTTGCCCCTCGCATGCCCTATTTGCAATGGCAGCCCAGCGAACCTCAGGGCATTATGCGGGAGAGCATTCAGGCTTGGCGAGAGGCACTGCCCGCTCCCAATCTTTTGCCCCCTTTGGCGCTAGATGTGAGCAAGCGTCCGTGGCCCGTCGAGCGAACTTCAGACCAATCCGTTGAAAAGCCAGGTGAGAGCGAACGACTCACGCCGCCTATTACAGCTATTGTCAATATCAATATGATTCACATATCTGATGGGCGAGCCTGTGAAGATTTGATGGAGGGTGCAGAACGGGTGCTCTCTACGGGCGGTGTACTGTATCTTTACGGTCCTTTCAAGCAAAACGGTCAGCACACGGCACCTAGCAATGAAGCTTTTGATGCAATGCTGCGCGATCGCAATGCAGACTGGGGTGTTCGAGACTTAGAAGCGGTGATTGCGATCGCGCAGCAACATCATCTAGAGCACATCGATACCATTCCGATGCCAGCCAACAATCTATCTGTGGTCTTTCACCGCGTCTGATGTGTGGCGACCAAAGGCTTCTAGAGCTTCACTGCTGTGCCTGTCGCCGTGATTAACATCAGCACACCATGCTCGTCAATATTGATGGTGTCAGTTTTCATGTGCACTCCGATGACGGCATCTGCGCCTAGCTGTCTGGCGCGGGACTCCAGCTCTTTTAGGGCGTCTTTTTGTCCGCGTTCAAAGACGCGTTCGTAAGCGGCTGTGCGTCCACCCAAGACATCCCGGATTCCGGCAAAAAAGTCCCGTAAGGCGTTACTGCCATAGACGACTTCGGCAGTCACAATCCCTAGGTAACTTTGGATATTTTCTCCTTGTAAGTAGTCAGTTGTTGATAGAATCATGAGTCGAACCCGGCGCAGTTAGTTTTTGTGAGTGATTTTGTCAGTCTTTTTTTGTCCAGTCTCTTCACCTTAAGCGCTTTTGCATGGGGTAAAGTAGCCATCTAATTTTTAAGTTTTTAAGAGGTGTTCGTCCATGGGCTACCCACATAAGTTCACGATTTTACTGGCGGCGGCCGGGCTAGCGAGTGCCGTGGTGGGATCTGCTCAGCCCGCAATCGCTTCTCGGCAGCTCGCGCCTGCTCAGACGGCCTCCTATCGGCTCGCCCAAGGTAGCGCTGATCTTACCGATGAGCAAACTGCTCGGCTCTCTCAGCTGCTCGGCGATGCCCAGCGAAAGATAGACTCGGGAGACTACGCGGGTGCGATCGCGCTCTACCAGCAGGCTATCCAAGTCGACCGCAGCAATCCGCGCATTTACTCTGGCATTGCTTACCTACAGGTCAGACAAAACAATTTTGATGCAGCCGCAGAGTACTACCGGCAGGCCCTCGACCGCTCCCCGCGCACCCTTCCCTTCCACTACGGCCTAGCCCACAGTCTCTTTATGGACGGTCGCTACGAGCAAGCGGCAGATGCCTACCGCGATCTGCTAGATATCTCTCCCCGCTCCGCCGATGCCCTCATTGGACTGGGTGGCTCGCTACTGAGGTTAGAACGCTACGAAGACGCTCGCGAAGCCTATAAGCAGGCAGTCGGCATCGCGCCGAATAATGCCCAGGCCCACGAGGCCATTGGCATGCTGTACCTCGCTCAGGACAACTACGAAGAAGCGGTAAGGCCCCTAGAGCGAGCCCTATCTCTAGATGACAGTCGCAGCAGCGTCCATGCGAGCCTGGCGAGCATTTGGCTAGAGATGGGCAACGAATCGCGCGCTTTCAACGCGCTTCGAAGAGCTGTCGAACTGAATCCGGGCAATTCAGATGCGCAGTACCGCTATGGCGAACTCCTTCGAAATCGAGGCGATGAAACCGCTGCTCTAAACCACTTTGAGCAAGCTGTAGAAATAGACCCAGGCCTCACGCCCGCCCAGGCGGCCTTAGGCGAGATTTTGTTGGCTAGAGAGCAATATTTGCGCGCTGTCTTAGCCTACCGGCAGCTGACGCGAATGTTTCCAGAAGACGCTGGTGTACGCTACAACCTGGGCCTCGCCCTATGGGGGCAGGGCAATAATCGCGCGGCCATTGAAACGCTACAGCAGTCCTTGAGGCTCTACGAGCGCCAAGAGGACGCGTCGGGCGCAGAGCGAGCAACTGCACTGCTCGAAGTTTGGCGAAATAATTAGTGGACCAGATTAGTAGGCCTGTGAGCGAACAGGCGCCGAACCAGTTACTAGGTTTCGCGACTAGGCGCAGCAGTTAGCAAATTGAGGCAGAGAGGTTAGGAATGCCAGGAACGGAGCTTGGGAACGGCAGACGTCCGCCAGCTTAGCTTAAGGTTTAGCCAGAAATTCCATATGGCCACACAGCTAATCGCGATGATATTCGCCAAGTAGGGTTGGCTTTGGCCAAATACGATGTTGAATAGTAGGTTTAGCAGCAGCACGTCTATCACGAGGCCGGTAAAGCAGATCGTATTGAACTTGAGCAATCGTTTTAGGCGACTACCCATGTCTTTTTGCTGGCCGACCATATCGGCAAAGGTCCAGCTGTCGTTCCACAAAAAGTTGCTGATGATGGCTGTTTCGGCGGCGATGATTTTGCTGGTGGTGAGCCCAATGCCCAGCGCACCATGCAAAAAGTAAAGCATAGCCATATCCACAAAGATGCCACTGAGCCCGACGAGACCGTATCGGGTGAAGCGCCTGACGGGAAACTTCTGTCGGAATTTGGCAATTCGACCGCGCGATCGCAGCCTTGCCAAATGGCCCAAGTATTCAACGTACTGCTTCCAAGTGACCTTGCTCTCTCCAGACTCTCTCTCCTGAAAGACGTAGCCAACTTCAGCAATATCTCGAATCTGACCTCTCCCGATCACTTCCAGCAAAATCTTGTAGCCAATTGGGCTCATGCGGCGGTGAACAATTGCCTGCCGTCTCACCATAAAGTAGCCGCTCATAGGGTCGCTCACCCGGCCCACCACCGCCGGACATACCAGCAACCCCAGGACCTGCGCCCCCCGAGAAAGCAGCCGCCTCACAATGCTCCAGTCGCTGACCCCACCCCCTTCTACATGGCGGCTCGCAACCGCTAAGTCAGCGCCATCCATAGTGGCGCTCAGCAGCTTTATCAAGATTTCTGGTGGATGCTGCAGGTCCGCGTCGATAACGCCTAAGATACTGCCCCTTGCAGCTTGCCAGCCTCGGATAACCGCAGAAGAAAGGCCTCTTTCTTGTTGACGACGCATGACATAGAGCTGAGGATATTTGTCAGTAATTTCCTGCGCTACCTGCCATGTCAAGTCTGGGCTGTCGTCATCTACGAGGATCAGCTCGTATTTTTCAGGAATAAAATTGTCGAGTAAGTCCGTCAGCTGAGCAACGATTTTTGCGACGTTGCCGCTCTCTTTGTAGGTTGGAATAATGAGTGAAAGCGTTATTCCAGCGACGTCGGGTGAGATTGGTGAAACTTCTAGAGGACCCTGTGGCGTTGTTAGCAGAGAGTTAGTCATAACGTGTCCTAAATATGTCTGTGTATGTCCGCAGAAATCTGTAGAAGCTCACCTGAGCATGATGTCCCTGAGATCGAGCGTCAGGGAGTCGGAGATACCTTTTTGGGGATAACTGTGTTGAAAGCCTAGAGTTGAAAGCCTAGAGTTGAAAGCCTAGAGACAAATTGCCCAGCATAAGCGCTGAACGTACATTCTCCCCGAAGCATTCAGCGAGTGTCATCCGAAACAGTCGGATCTGTATAAAAAGATTAACAGCGTAAAAATTGGGTCAAATATTTCGCTCAAATGCAGAATTCAGTAATAACCGGATTCGCTTTACCTATTCCATCAGTAAAGGTTACGTAGAATCCACAGTTTGCGAGCTACATACTCTAAGTATTTTTACATAAGTTACAAATTTGTGTTTTTTGCATAAATATTGTTGATATCACTGAGCTGTTTAAGGAGATCAGTCGTAACCATTGTTGGTTATGGGGGCTTTTTTTGAAAGTCGCAGATGGTGATTATTGTCATTGCTGTTGTTGATATCACCGTTAAGTAAGTGATTGTTGCTATCACAATAATTGACATAGAAAAGTCGATTCTGGGAATAGCTAAGTTTGTCAACGTTTCTGCAAGTTGGTTTTTAGCGGTTCTATTGAGGCTATAAACCACTGAGTTCAGCAATCTTTACTAAAGATACTTATCTTCAAGCGCTCCAGGTTACGAATCATCCCAACTTCGCAATCAGAAAAACTGGCACTATGAACTATTCTACTTCCAGCTCTTTCTCAGCTGCAGATATTCCTCCTAATGCTGACAAACAAGTTCGTCAACAAACTGTTTTTACAGGTTTGCTGACGGTGAGCATTGCGTTGGGGGTTGCCTTTCGGTTTTTGTGGGTCGGTAAGCGAGAGTTTTGGTACGACGAAGTGCTCTCTCTTCTCTTTTCGACGGGTCAGAAAAAGGCGTACAAGATTCCTGAAAATATACCGTTCGAATTGAGTGATTTTTCTAAGCTGTTGCGACTTCCTGCAGAAGATGGGTTCGGAGACGCTTTAAGAACTATCAAAGCACTGTTGCATGGGGATCTCAGCGAACCTCATCCACCGCTGTTGTATCTCATTGAGCACGGGTGGATACGGCTGTTTGGCAATAGCGAGCTTGCTACGCGAAGCGCCGTGATGCTCATGAGTTTGATAGCGTTAGCTGTTGCCTATTTTCTAGGTCGCCGTTTGTTGGGGCATCGTGGCGGACTGATCTTCACTGCGCTTCTTTCACTCAATCCCTTTTTTCTGTCTCATTCTTTGAACCTGCGGATGTATTCGCCGCTTGCGCTGTGGGCCTGTACTAGCGCGCTGTGCATGCTGGCTCTGATGGGTGTAGATCGTTCAGCTAGCCAAGCCAGACCGCTCAACGGTTGGACGAAGTGGGCTTTGCGAGCAGGGGTCGCGCTGCCTTTGACGGCTGGGCTGATGACTCAGTATTTGTTTGGGTATTGGTTTTTTGCGCTGGGCGCGCTGGTACTGTTTTTAGATAGGCGCCGGTGGTTGCAGCATGGGCTTACGATTGGCTTTGGGGCGTTGCTCTTCATGCCGTGGTTCGTGTGGGGCACGCTCAAGCAGCTGAACAATCGTAAGGATGTGATTGAGCGACTTTCTCAGACGGGAGAGCCGGTTACACTGATGCTTCAGCATGGCAAAGATTTGGCGCAAACCCTAGCAAACTACTTGCTGCTGGGTCATTTGGCAACAAAAATGGCGCCCCTGTCTGAGCATATAAAGCCAACGGCGGTGGCGATTGGTTGCGGTGTGATTGGCTTTGTGGTGCTGTGTGTGGTTGGGCTGATTCGGCATCGGCAGCGATGGGTACTGGTCAGCTGCGGCCTGTTGGGGGTATTTCCACTCCTGCTGGCGCTGGGGGTAGATGTTTTGGCAAATAAAAATACGCTGGGCTTTGGTTGGGGACGTGCGACGATTGTTGTGTTGCCGGGTGTTGTGCTGTTGGTGGCGGCTTGGCTAGAGAAGGCGACGGGAAGATGGCGAGAGACGCTGACGGTTGGCATTTTGGCTGTGTACCTTGCGGTGAATGTGGCTGATTTTGAGGGGCGCGATCGCAAGGTATTTCACGCGGTTAATGCTGCTCTGCTCAATAGCGACAAGCCGACCTTAGTGGTCATGAATTCGAGGGCCTGGGGGCATGTGAACCGGCTGACATACTACTTAGATGAGGCGTCGAATCCTGACATCTTGGCGACCGATCCTGCAGACCTTAAAACCGCTGTGGATGCAGCGCTGGAGAACAAGGGATATCCGAGGGTGCTTTGGCTACGGTCGAACTATCCTATCTGGGCTGCGCCTGAGACGGAGGAAGCGGTGCTAGCGCTAGCGGCGGAGACCGATCAGCTCCTACAGGCGCGTTATTCGCTGGTCGATGCTCAGTCACTGGAGGGCACGATGAATTTGGATAGCTTTGAGCTTCAGGTGTATGAGTAGCGACGGTTTGCAGCGGCCTTTAACAGCTCTAGTCTTTTTGGCGCCAGCTCAGCTGCAGATTTAGCCAAAAGTTCCAGAAAATGATGAGGGCGATCGCAACAATCTTGGCAACGTACTTATCTGCATTTTCTGCCCAGCCCGCATCGGTAAAATGGCCTGCTATTACGGGTAGCTGACCTACTGCTGGGAGGCGGAGCACCAGGGTGAGAACAATATTTTGCAGCGCCGCACCTACTAAGCAAATAAGATTGAACTTGAAAAATCGTTGCAGTCTGGCTCGCCAGCCTCGCTGAGACTGGGCGACATCGGCAAAGGTCCAGGCATCGTTCCACAAAAAGTTGTTGATGATGGCTGCTTCAATCGCCAAATTGTTGCTGATGTAGAGCGGTAAGCCGACGTATTCGAGCAGGATAGAATACACGGCTAAATCTACGAATAAGCCGCTGAAGCCAACGATTCCGAAACGTAGGAATCGGCCAATTGGCAGCCGCTGTAGGCGATGAGAAAAACGCTGAGTGAATAATCCATGAGGCTTCAAGGGACGATCTCCACTTTGTAGGTTGGGTATTGGCCGTAGTTACCCAGAAAGGTCATGTTTAACCGATGGGTGCCATCTTCTAGGCTTAGGTCGCTGCCGGGTGTATTTGGCACCTGACAGTCTTGAAACGGACTGCACACATACAAGAATTCACGTTCACCGAGACCGACTAACCTAGTGGCCAGTCTTTTCACTTCTGCAGCTGCCTCCGCTCGGAAAAATGTTTTTCCGGGGAGGGCGGTCCAGAGCTGCTCGGCAACAGATCCGTGGGAAAGGGCAACCCACGGAATAGGTTCTTGCCCAAAAGCTTCTATTGCCCTCGATGTAGCCTTCGAATGCTCTAGCACCGCAACCGTGCTCTCTGAAGTATCCGATCTTTCTGCCTCGCCAAAAATGGCTGACAGTGTATTCAGATGAATGCCAAAGACAAGGGCGATGACAGCGACAACGAGGATGGCTTGACGAGCCCAACGACGTAATCGGCCAGCCCTTAGCTGCTCAGCAAAGAGAACAGATAACAGCGGTACTAAAACGAGATATCGCTCTTGTCCCCATCGTAAACTGCCTTCTGCTGGCGACGCCACAAAGGGCACGAGCACGAGAAACAGCAAGGTTACGAGCAGACTAAATCGACTGGGCACAGGATCAATGGTAGAGGCCTGATAGATTCCTAGCTGCCTAAAGTAATTTCCTTTGCTTGCTTTTGGCTTCTTGCGCTTAAATGGACTGACCTTCACCTGTGGCTTCTTAAGCTCTGGCATCAAAATCACCGTTAGCCCAATTACCCAAGCTAGCGGAAAATATTGCAGTAGGGATGTTGCTAGCCATGGAGCACCGCTGCGCTGCGCTGTACCCGTAGACCGAATGATGATGGGGTCAGCGTAAATGGCGTAGTTTGACGCTAGTAAAATGCCTACCGTGCAGGCGATCGCACCCAATAAGATACAGACTTTTGCCAGCGTTAACCGAGGAAAGATCTGCCATTTTGGAAAGCGCCAACCGAAAATAGCGAGTAGCCCTACCACCAGAGCAAGACACGCAAATTCTGACCCGAACCAAGCCGATAGGCCGAGCAAAATGCCGCTGCGAAGCACCTGTCCTCGGGATATTGCGTCTTTAGGTCTCTCCGTATGCAAAAAACTGCCAGACTGATGACTCCGAGGAAATATCAGGATGCTAAGCCCCCAGAAGGCCAACGCTACAGCCAGGGTTTGCGGACCTAGAACGCTCCCATAAATGCTAAGGGAAGACCCAAAGATGAGTCCTACTAGGCCAAGACAAAGCGGAACTAATCCCCAACCCGCGCGCCTCCCAATTTGCCAGAATCTTAGCCAAGTCGCCCACAGTGCCAACAGCGGAATGATGTAAAGGGTGCGATCGCTCAAGGCTCCCCCAAAAAGCCCCCCAAAAAGCCTCTCGAAAAGGACATACATCGATGCACTTACCGTGGGAAAGACAAAGGGAAATCTAGCGGCAGGCTGAGCTGCAACCTCTGAGGCAAAATTTGCCTGGAAAGGATAAAGCCCCTCCTGCCAAAGCGCACTCACCCAATCTGCAGCGGGCAAACTCAGCGCTACGTCTAGCGGAAAGCGGCCAGCCCGAATCTGCTGGGCGATATGCTGTGTCACCAGCGCATTGATCCCGCTTCCCCGCCCCAACCACACGCCGCTCTCAATAGAAGTCTGCACCCACAGCGAAAGTCCAATGCCAGCCGCCACAGTCAGGGCAGGCAGGAGGACAGGTAGGCACCAGGCAAGCTGAGCTGGTTTGGAAGGACGTTTGGCACTCATGATAAACAGCAGGTAGATGACGGGTTTAACAACTCCGTCGAATTCTACAGGGATAGCGGCCTAACGTCAGCAGCTAAGCCGAATACAGCTGTTTTCAGTGCACGAGAGAATATGTTCTTTAAGCTCTTTTCCTACGGGTTTACACTTAGAAAAGAACGGTCAAGGGATAAAAAATTAACCCAACCGGTAGCCGAAGCCGCGAACAGTTTTTAAGTATTTCGGTTGGCTGGGATTTTCTTCTAGCTTTTCGCGTAGCCAGCGGATGTGGACGTCTACTGTTTTATTGTCGCCCATAAAGTCGTAGCCCCAAACCTGGTCAATAATTTGATTTCGTGACCACACTCGCTTGGGCTGGCTGAGTAAAAGTTCTAGAATCTTGAATTCTTTGGGGGAAAGGTTGATTTCTGCATCGGCGAGAAATACGCGACACTCGTCAGTGTGAAGCGCGATATCAGCAAAGCGAAGAACAGATTTTTCATCGACTTTGACGTGTGTTTGGGAGCGTCTGAGTAGGGCCCGGCAGCGAGCAATCAGCTCACGCATGCCAAAGGGCTTGGTTAAGTAGTCATCTGCGCCGACTTCTAACCCGAGTACCCGGTCTGTTTCTGTTCCTTTGGCACTGAGGATCAAGATGGGAATGTTGAGCCCCTGATGGCGGACCAACCGGCACAGGTCCAACCCGTTCATCCCTGGGAGCATCAGGTCTAGGATGACGAGTGCAATATCTGGTAGCGCTGGCTGACCCTTGTCGGGGCTGCCTAGCAGCATTTCTAATGCGTGCTGGCCGTTGTCTGCGACGCAGACTTCAAATCCTTCATCTGCCAAAGACAGAGCAACCGTCTCACGAATCAGCTCTTCATCTTCTACGAGTAAAACTTTGCCAAGCCCAATGCGAACATCCGTCTGAATCTGCGGTGCTGTAAGCGCAACCATACTTGAAACCTGAGTATCTTCACGGTCAATATCCAGGCAAATTCTATCAGGAATGCTCGGCGTTTCTGTCAGTGCACGCCTAACTTTTCCTGTAAATTTTCTTCCGTTGTGTTGTTTGCGATACAAAGTTTATGTTTATACCGCTACGAAATTCACCAGCTTACCAGGGACCACAATCACTTTTTTGATCTCTTTCCCTTTTAGGTAGCGCTGGGCAATCTCTGACTCTCGGGCGTAGCGCTCTAGGGCTGCTTTGTCTGCACCAGCCGGTACTTGCAAGGTGCCTCGCGTCTTGCCCATGACCTGAATGACCAGCGTGATCTCATCAGCGACGAGGGCTGCGGGATCTAGCTGTGGCCAGAGCTGCTGGTGAACAGATCCATCGCCTAACGATGACCACAGTTCGTCGGCGATGTGGGGTGCGAAGGGGGCGATCAACTTCACGAGTGTGACAATACTCTCAGCAAAGGCTGGGGTATTTTTCTCTTTTGTGTCGTTGATGGCGTTACTTAGCTTCATCAGCTCAGAGACTGCTGTGTTGAACTGGTAGTCTCCTTCGATATCTTCTGTAATTTCTTTGATGGCGGTGTGGGTCGCCCGGCGAAGCGCCTTGTCTGCCTTGCTTAGGCCGCTCTGGTCGATGCTGGAAATGCCCTTGACCATGGCACTGGCATCGGCTGACTGGGCAAATTCGGTCACAGCTCGCCAAACCCGGTTGAGAAAGCGGAACTGGCCTTCTACATCGGCATCGTCCCATTCAAGATCTTTTTCGGGGGGAGACTTGAAGAGGATGAACATGCGGGCGGTGTCGGCGCCGTATTTGGCGAGCACCTGAGCGGGGGGCACGCCGTTGAACTTCGACTTGGACATTTTTTCGTAGGAGACTGTGAGGGGTTCACCCGTCTCGGGATCGGTCGGTTTGTTCAAGTCGGCAATCTTATCGGGGACGATGAACTGTCCGTCTGCGGTTTTGTAGGTGATGGCCTGTACCATGCCTTGGGTGAGGAGCCGCTGGAAGGGTTCGTCGAAGTTTAGCAGGCCGCGATCGCGCAATACCTTGGTAAAAAATCGAGAGTACAGCAAGTGCAAAATGGCATGCTCGATCCCGCCTACGTACTGGTCTACGGGTAGCCAATTGTTTACCCGCTCTTTTGAGAAGACCATTTCCTCATTGTTGGCATCGGCGTAGCGCAAGAAGTACCAGGACGAATCTAGAAAGGTGTCCATGGTGTCGGTTTCTCGCCTGGCATCCTTACCGCAGTTCGGACAAGGAACTTTTACCCAATCCTCGAATTTGGAGAGGGATGGGACGCTTTTTCCTGAAAATTCTACATTTTCTGGCAAGGTGACCGGCAGATCTGCGTCAGGCACAGGCAGGCTGCCGCAATCATCGCAATGAATGATGGGAATGGGTGCGCCCCAGTAGCGCTGCCGCGAAACGAGCCAGTCTCGTAGACGATAGTTGGTGGTTCCTTTGCCTAGGGATCGGGCTTCTAAGTGGGCGATCGCAGCTAGCACGCTCTGCCCTTCTCCTTTGCCGGAGGCGATCCCATTTAGCGGTCCTGAGTTCACCATGACGCCATCATGGGGATAGGCCTCTGTCAGGGTGGCACCATCTAGCGCCTTCTCGTTGGCACCGTCTTCTGGCTGCACCACTACTTTTACGGGCAGGTCGAACTTTTTGGCAAAGTCGAAGTCTCGCTGGTCATGGGCGGGTACTGCCATGATGGCGCCGGTGCCGTAGTCCATCATGACGTAGTCAGCTGTCCAAATGGGAATTTTTTCACCATTGACTGGATTGACTGCGTAGCTGCCTGTCCAGACGCCCGTTTTTTCTCGCCCTTCTGCCGTTCTATCAATTGTGCTTAGGTTGGCCGCTGCTGCTTGGTAAGCTTTCACAGCTTCGGCCTGCTCGGTTGTTGTGAGCTTTTCTATTAGTGGATGCTCAGGAGAAACCACCATAAACGTTGCTCCCCAGAGCGTATCTGGGCGAGTGGTGTAAATTTCAAACTCGTCACCAGCTTCGGTTTTGAAGGTTACCTGAGCACCGGTAGACTTGCCAATCCAATTGGCCTGCATGGTTTTGACACGCTCTGGCCAGCCTGGCAGCTTATCGAGGTCGGCGAGTAGCTGTTCGGCATAGTCAGTAATTTTGAAAAACCACTGACGCAGGAGCTTGCGCTCGACCTTTGCCCCTGAGCGCCAAGAGCGTCCTTCGCTATCTACCTGTTCGTTGGCGAGGACAGTCTGGTCAACTGGGTCCCAATTTACAGCGGCTTCTTTTTGGTAGGCCAATCCCGCCTCGAAAAACTGCAGAAAAATCCACTGGGTCCAGCGGTAGTAGTTTGGCAAGCAGGTAGCCACTTCTCGGTCCCAATCGTAGGAGAGGCCCAGTGCCTTGAGCTGCTCGCGCATTTGGGCAATGTTTTTTAGCGTCCAGTCAGCCGGGGGGACGCCGCGTTTGATGGCGGCGTTTTCGGCGGGTAGGCCAAACGCGTCCCAGCCCATAGGATGCAAGACCCGGTAGCCCTGCATGCGGCGCACTCGGGCGATCACATCGGTGATGGTGTAGTTGCGCACGTGGCCCATGTGCAGGTCGCCCGATGGATAGGGAAACATCGACAGGGCATAGAATTTTTTACCTGAAGATTGGTCACCAGAAGTTGACTCAATTGTTTCATTGAGTTTGTGCTCGGCCCAATATTGTTGCCATTTTGCTTCTATGTCTGCCGGGCTGTATCGCACTTCCACGCCGCTACGGTTCCTTTCGTTTGTTCACATCTTAAGGTTGTATTTTAGAGGGTGAACTGAACTTTCAACCGTATTTTTAAGTGTGTGGACGATCTTTGTGAACTTTGCGTCTTTGTGTACGGCACGTTGAAGCCGGGGGGGCGATACCACCAGCGCTACTGCTCGGACTATTTGACTCGGGCGAGGCCTGCTGTGGCGCGGGGGCGGCTGTATGATTTCCCAGATTTGGGCTATCCAGCGATGACCTGGGGAAAAGACTGGGTGAAGGGTTATGTGCTTACATTCGTGCAGCCTGAGCTGGCTTGTCAGCAGATTTTACAGCGGCTAGATGGGCTGGAGGGCTTCTATCCGGAGCATCAGAGCGCGGAGAATGAGTATGAGCGGCAGCGGGTGTTAGCGGTTTTGCTGAATGAAGGAGGGTCTGCGGCAGAAGAAAAGTCGCAGTCGGCTTGGGCCTACTTTATGGCGGCTGAGAAAGTGCGATCGCTCGGTGGTCAATATCTCCCAAGCGGCGATTGGCCAGTTGCTTAATCCGTAGCCTCCGTAGCCATAGTTAGCCGGTTTAAGATAGCCCATGACTTTCGCGCTCTAGGCAGTGGGGGGTAGGCAGCTCTGCTGCGCCAGTGGCGATAAGTTCAACCTCGTTTTGACTGTTGCGTTGCCAGTGCACGGCTTCTGCGATAGCGGATGGTAGAACGGTGTCGCTAGATAAAGAGACTTGTGCGGGCGCCAGCGTATCAGCTGATGCGCTTTGGAGAATATTGCCAACAGCCCGGAAATCTTGCCAGGGGCGGGTTGCTCCCAGCTGTTCTGCAGGATTGAGCGTGAGTCCGCCTCGGCCAGAGGCGACAAATTGATTGTTTCCATCTCCAGAACAGCTCGCTGTAACTTCGTTATCCACGTCGGAAAAATAGCTTGGCAGGCTTACCAATCCAGAATTTGCGTTGAGGCCAGAATTCTCGATTTGTACGGTGCCGTCGATGCCGAGTTTGGAACTGGCCGTGATGTCGCTTTGGGGGGTGAGCTGACTGCGAAATTGTAGGCCGAAGATGCCTTGTGTGGTGATGTTGATATTGCCGCCTCGACCATCAGCTGCATTGGCAATAATGTCACTGTTTTCTCGTCCGATGACGAACTGCGCGTCGATCTCGATGTTGCCACCGTCACCGGTTCCCAATGAGGTCGCTTGGATGAGGCTACCCTGATGCGATCGCAGAGTCTGCGTGTCTAGGATGATATTGCCGCCCTGCCCAGAAACGGTAACTGCGCTGATATCGCCACCATTGAGTACGATACTTTGTGCTTTTGCATCCAAGGCACCAGCTTGACCCGTGCCCAAATTCGCAACGTTTAAGGCACCGCCCTCATCAATAAACAATCGGCCTGTGGTGATATCTACAGCTCCGGCATGGCCAGTAGGTGTCTGAGAATTGCCCAAAAACTGCTGATAAATAGGTGGCGCCAGTGTTACACCAGAAGAAATGGTGCTTTCTCTTACCTCCGGTATCTGCCCACCAATACGAATCCAGTCTGTGGCGGCGATGTCGATGTTGCCGGCAGAGCCATCGGTAAAGCTGGAGCTAATGACGCCACCACTGTTTGTGACGCTTAGTCGCTCAGTGACCACTGTGAGGTTGCCTGAGCTGCCGTTCCCAGCGATCGCTGATGCTGCAATCAGGCTCAAGACACCGCTAGGCGTTGAGCCATCAACCAAAATATCGCTGGCTTCGACATGCACATGGCCACCGTCTCCTGATGAAAATAGCGTACTCGATCCGACGTATCCACCCTCGGTAACGCTCAACTGCTGGTTTGCTTGGACGGTGACATCACCGGCTTTCCCAGTACCTACGGTGAATGAGCCAGCGTGGGTAAATAGGTTGGGGGCGATCGCTGCGTACCCTTCTACCACCAGCTCGTCTGAATGAATCGTGACGGTGCCCCCCTCTCCTGGAGAGAAGCTTCGGCTACCTAACAAGCTGCCATCGTAGAGCGATATCTTCGGGGCTGTGACACTGACGGTACCGCTATCTCCCGGACCCACTGTATCTGCGGAAATGCTACTGACGATCAGCCCTGGCGTGAGTTGCCCGTAGAGCTGAAGACTGCTGGTTGCAGTTACGGTGATGTCTCCGGCAGATGCGGCACCTTCACTCTGAGAACGCACAACCGAACCATCGTCTAGAACAATGTTTTGACCCTGCATCAAGATTGCATTTTCGGTGGCGACAGATGGACTACTGGTATCTGCCAATGCTCTTTGCGATAGCAAGATATCGTTGAACGCAATATCGGTAGGTGTGAGTGGTCGGTGAGAGACCTGCCCGCCTTGGCTAAGACTCACTTCGCCGCTGCTAATACTGCTTAGATTGATATGTCCTGCTGGTGCGTTGAGGATACCGCCTACTACTGCGATACCGTTGCCCACAAAAGAGAGGGTTTTTCCAGTTTCTACTGCCAAACCAAGGTTCGCTTGTGTGGCAGGGAAGACATAGGGTGAAAAGACCGGATTGCTTTCGTCTTGTACGGCGAGCTCGTGGCCATTGCCTATCTGCGTGATTTGTCCGGATTGGGGCGTCATCTGTAGCCCGGTTGGCACGCTGATAGAGAGCAAAGGCGGCAGGTCTGTTGCACTGGTTGTCTCTAGGCTGACATCGCCGAATAGCAGCTGCTCAGCGGTACTTGCCAAAAACGAGCTAGGGAGACTGAGTTCGGCGTTGGGTCCGAAGACAATGCCCGTTGGATTCACTAAGAGTAGGTCGGGACTGTTTCCTCCTTTTATTTCTAATATGCCGTTGATAGTAGATGGGTGCTGTCCTGTGACTCGATTGATGATGAGGTCAATATCTGTGTAGGCTGAACCGTCTAGATCGAATAGAACAGACCATGCATCGGGTGAGAACGTCTCGAAGCTGTGAAATAGGCTTTGACCGTTGATCGTACCGCCTGTGACAACGAATTGTTGCTGCGCGCTGTTGCCTGTAACCGTTGTATTAAGTGAGTTGTCTGTGGATACTAGAGGCGCTGAGGGGGATGCCGAAGAATGAGATTGAGCTTTTGCCCTGGATGCAAACCCGAAGATACAAAGCGCGTAGAGTATGACGGAAAAGAGCGATCGCATGTTGGTCTATCGATAGCTTTAGAGATTAAGTAGTGTTGTTCTACCTTTCCCTATTTCTGAGGAAGAGTTTGGTTGTATTTGTAAGCAAAAGAGAGGCGATAAACAGAAATGCGCTAATTGAGCGATATTCTGTGAAATTCTGGTTTCAGTACATGTACGGTTATCTGTTGGCAAGCCTGTAGCACCGGGAATGATAGCGGCAAAGAACAGATGATAGCTGGATGGAACAAAGATGAAGCGCACCTGCTGGAAATATGTTGTTGTTGGGACGCTAAGCCTTGGCTGGCTGGGCAGTTCATCTTTGTCAGCATCGGCACAAGGGCGTGTTACATCGCCTTCCTTGCTCAGCTTTTCAGCCTTGGCACGGGTCGATACCTCTGAGCCAGACAATGTTGCCATGATCGAGGCTGCCGCGCGAGACATTGCGGCAGAAGGGCGGGAGCTGTATTGGGCTGGGCAATTTTCTGCGGCGATAGAGGCTTGGCAGCGCGCAGCGCGCAGCGTCGAGGGCAATCCTACGGCTCAAGCGATGCTGATGAGCTATTTGTCTCTGGCATATCAGGAATTGAATCAGTGGGATATGGCTGAGCAGATGATCGACCAGAGCACTGTTCTGCTTGAAGGTGAGGCCGCTGTAGATGACCTGCTACAGGCTCAGGTGCTAAATACGAAGGCGGGACTGGCTTTCCACTTGGGTCAGGCCGAAACCGCGCTGATCCTTTGGCAGCAGTCTGAGGATTTTTACAATCGGGGGGGCGATCGCGCTGGCGTTTTGGGTAGCCAGATCAATCAGGCGCAGGCACTACAGACGCTTGGATTTTATCGGCGATCGCGTCAGCAGCTAGAAGCGATCGCTGACACACTCGCCACCATGCCCGACTCTGAGCTGAAGGTGAACGGTCTGCGTACTCTGGGCAACGCGCTGCAGGTACTGGGTGACCTGTCAGCAAGCCGGGCTGCCCTGTTTGAAAGTGCCAATATTGCGATCGCCATAGATTCAACGAATGAACTTAGTGCGACTTACCTGAGCCTAGGGCGAACGGCACGGGACTGGGGGGATACTAATGCTGCGATCGCTATGTTTAACCGGGCCAAGCAAACGGCCCTCAACCCAGCAGATGCCCTGCAGGCCGACCTCAGCCGCCTCCAGTTTTACATTCAGCACAAAGATACTGCCATCGCGGCGGAGCTGGCTAGCGACCTTGCCAGCCAGCTAGAGACCCTGCCGCCCAGTCGGCTATCTGTGTATGGCGCTGTGAATCTGAGCGCTAGCTTGGCTAAAGAAGCACAGCTTGGAGCGTCTTTGCCCATCGAACAGATAAACCAGCTGCTTGCTGACGCCGTTCGGTCTGCCCAACTGCTGGAAGATTCCCAGGCTGAAGCCTATGCCCTGAATCAGTGGGGCGCGCTCTACATGCAGACCCAGCAATGGTCAGATGCGCTAACCCTCACTCAAAAATCTCTAGACATTGCCCGCTCGATCAATGCTGACGATATTGCTTCTCAGTCTGCGTGGCAACTGGGGCGTATTCTCAACCGGCAAAACAACAGATCTGAGGCGATCGCTGCCTACACAGAAGCCGTTGACGCGCTTCAAGACCTGCGTAGCGATTTGGTGGCCATTGACCCCGATGTGCAATTTTCGTTTCGGGAAAATGTAGAACCTATCTACAGAGAGCTGGTGAGCCTGCTGCTAGAAGAAGACGCTCAGCAGACAAAAGCGACTCACAAGTATAGTCAAGGACCTAGCCAAGAGAATCTGGCTCAAGCACGAGAAGTGATTGAGGCGCTGCAGCTAGCAGAGCTAGATAACTTTTTTCAGGAAGCCTGTATTGATGTAGAAGCGCAACAAATTGATCAGGTAGATACTCAGGCGACAATCATTTACCCAATTATTTTGCCGGATAGGCTAGCTGTGATTGCATCTAGCGCGGGACAGCCGTTGGAGTACTATTCCACACCTATTAGTGCTGCGGCCGTTGAATCTACCCTGCAAGAACTGCTTAGCGCTATTCATCCAGTCTCCGACAACAGCTACAGGTTAGAACTTTCTCAGCAGGTCTACGACTGGCTGGTGCGACCGGCTGTAGAGAGCAACATTACAGAAAACGCCGAGACACTAGTGTTTGTGCTTGACGGGCTGCTGCGCAACATTCCGATGGCTGCCCTGCACGATGGCGACAGCTACCTAATTGAGAACTATGCTGTTGCCCTGTCGCCAGGCCTGCAGCTGATGAATGCACAGTCTCTTTCGCAAATTCGGCCAGATGCCGTGGTCGGTGGCATCAGCGAAGCCCGCAATGGGCTCAGCGCCCTGCCTGCGGTAGAAGAAGAGATTGCAGATGTCAGTTCGCTCATCCCAGCAGACACTTTGTTCAATGAAGAATTTACCAGTGAAGCCCTTGCTAGAGATGTCAAAAACAGTTCAGCGAATATTGTTCACCTGGCTACCCACGGGCAGTTTAGCTCTCGGCTAGAAGATACTTTCCTATCGACCTGGGAAGGGCGCCTGAGTGTAAAGGAACTCTCTGAGATTTTGCAAACTAGGGGGCAATCGCAGGCTATTGAACTTTTGGTGTTGAGTGCTTGCGATACGGCTTCGGGCGACGACCGCGCGGTGCTGGGACTGGCAGGCCTAGCGGTAAAATCGGGGGCTCGTTCTACCGTTGCGACACTGTGGCCAGTAAAGGACCAGGCGGCGGCCCAGCTGATGAGAGAGCTGTATCGGGGCATCAGTACCGCTGAGATGAGTAAGGCAGAAGCGCTTAGACAGGCTCAGCTACAGCTACTGGCTGACCCAAGCTTTAGCGATCCCTTCTTTTGGTCGGCGTATACCCTGGTTGGCAATTGGCAGTAGGACCGTAGCAGGCTAGAGATATCTGGTGGCAAGATCGACCGTATTTTCCCTGAGCTGCAGAGCGAAAAAGTTACGCGTTTCAGGGTGAGTACGCTACGCGAATCTCTATTCGACTTCTTACGATGAAAATTGCCAGGTTTATTTTTAATGTCTGTAAGTCGGGTAGACGATCTGGAACGGTTGGAGAGAGAACATATTTGAACGAGCTGATGAGAGCTAACCATTAGGAACCTATTATGAAACGATATTTGTTTGCTAACACGATTGGAGTGGCTGCTGTACTCCTGAGTATGGCTTGGCTGCAAGGGGGGCCAGCCCAAGCGATTGGGTTTACGCCGCCAGCGGATAATGCCGCGCCTAGAGAGGGCACAGGTGGCGCCTCTCGGAGCAACTTTTTTGTGCCACCTAGCGACAATACTGCGCCCCATAGGGGGACGGGCGGTGCCTCTCGGGGTAACTTTTTTGTACCGCCTAGTGATAATGCTGCGCCGGGTGAGAGCACGGGGGGAGCTTCTCGCGGGGGCTTCTTTTTGCCACCTAGTGATAATGCTGCGCCGGGTGAGAGTACCGGGGGGGCTTCTCGTGGAGAGTTTTTTACCCCTCCTTCTGAAAACGGCGCACCGCAGGAGTCGGTGGGTGGCGGCGCGCGTAGCAACTCGTACGGTGCGACCCACACGACTAGCCAGCTTACTGTCTCTTCTATGATGGCGGTTACGCCAGAGAGCTTTTTTGGCACGACGCTAGAAGCTCGGCCAACTATTTTGGTGTACGTGCCTGCATCGAATGCTAACGAAGCGATTTTTACACTGAAGGATGAGGCAAAGGAACTGGTGTATCAGATGACGTTGCCCATTCCTCAATCTGGGGGCGTGGTGAGCGTGGAGCTGCCTGCCGACGCGCCTGAGCTGGCTGTGGGGCAAAACTATCAGTGGTATCTGGCGATGATGCTGGATGATGAGCTGAGCCCGGCGAGCCCCTTTGTCGATGGCTGGGTGAAGCGGATTTCTCCGAGCCCTGAGCTAGCGGCGACTCTCAGCCAAAGTGAGGGCCTAGACGACATTGCAGCCCTTGGTGCAGGTGGCATTTGGTATGACACGGTTGCTCAGCTAGCGCAGCTGCAGGCACCGCAAACCGATGCTGCGATCGCTGGCCACTGGCAGGAGCTACTGGAGTCGGTAGGATTGACAGATATCTCTACCGCGCCCCTGGTGATGTAGCTCATGTAGCTGATGTAGCTGATGTAGCGGCTTTGATCGCGCATTGAGTTTCTTCTAGACAACGATTTTTCTTCTTGACATGGTGTGACGGAGGGTCTGCAAGCCTTCCGTCTTTTCTTTTTAAAGTTTTGGGTTGGTATTTGGGGATTGCGCTCTGAAGGTTGGCTGCGTCTAGAAATATTCTCGGTAAATCAACAACAGCTATATTTAAAAGAGTAAGCCGGAGTTGGCTGTAGGTGTAGAAGGTAAGTTGTCGATGTCAGTGATTGAACAGATTTTGGAAAGTGCCTTGTTGGGGGAGGATATTTCTGTCTCGGATGGGGTAGAGCTACTGAAGGCTAGGGAGGCGTCAGAAAAAGCAGCAATTCGAGAAGCAGCAGATGCGCTGAGGCGACGCCAGGTGGGGGAGACGGTCACCTATGTGCTCAATCGCAATATCAACTACACCAATATCTGTGAGCAACACTGTAGCTTTTGCGCGTTTCGGCGAGATGCTGACCAAGCGGGGGCCTACTGGGTGGACTGGCAGGGCATTTTGGAGAAGGCGCGGGAGGCGGCTCAGCTGGGTGCGACAGAAATTTGTATGCAGGGGGGGCTAAACCCTGAAGCGAAGATAGCGGGGTCTGCTCTGGCCTACTATTGTCAGCTGGTGGAGACGATCAAGCAGGCCTCACCTGACTTGCATGTACATGCTTTTTCGCCCCAAGAGGTGCAGTTTATTGCGCGGGAGGATGGGTTGAGCTTGCGGGCTGTGATTGTGGCGCTGAAGGAGGCCGGTGTAGGATCGCTGCCTGGCACGGCGGCGGAGGTGTTAGACGATAGCGTACGGCGCATTTTGTGTCCGGAGAAGACGACGGCGGCGGAGTGGGTTCATATCGTGGGGCTGGCCCATGAGGTGGGGCTGCCCACGACGAGCACGATGCTCTCTGGCCATATCGAGACGGTGGAGCAGCAGGTGAAGCATTTGGAGCAGCTGCGGCAGCTTCAGCAACGGGCAAAAGCGAAGGGATACGCGGGCATTTCAGAATTTATACTGCTGCCGTTTGTGGGTCAGGAGGCGCCCAAGCCGCTGCGGCGCAGGGTCGGCAGAGACCAGCCGGTGTTAGAAGATGCCCTGCTGCTAACGGCTGTGGCGCGGATTTATTTGGGCAATTGGATTGTGAACCATCAGCCGAGCTGGGTGAAGCTGGGGCTGGCAGGGGCCACCGAAGCGCTGCGGTGGGGCTGTAATGACATTGGCGGCATCCTGATGGAGGAGCATATTACCTCCATGGCGGGGGCCGTGGGGGGTACCTGTCAGAGCGAGGCGGACTTGGTAACGGCGATTGAATCGGTGGGCAGACCGGCTCAGCAGCGGGATACGCTGTATGGAAAAATCGGTGTGTCAGTGATGGCTTAGCCAGGTGCGGGCAGCGCGGTTTGGTTTAGCTCTATCTGCAGCTGGTGCTGGAGGTCTGATAGGGTTTGGCGAATGGAGTCGTGGGTGTGTTCTGCGTCGGGGTGGGGTGGTTTGCCGGGCTGCTGGAAGTGGGGGCGATCGCCGGTGAGCTGGCTGTGGGCGATCGCAACTTGCCGGGCAAATTCACAGAAAGTGGCAGGTTCACTGAGTAAGCTGTCGAGAATTTGCGAGAGGGCTGTCAGCGGTGTATCTAGCTGACGACTGACCCGAATGTCTTGGCTGGCCCATGTTGAGAGGGTCGTTGCTAGGGCGTCGGAGGGGGCGGTGAGGTGGGTAGAGAGAAACTGATTGATTGCGGCGATCGCACGTAGCGGACGCGGAATGGTCGACTCGCCTTTGAGAAAGCTGCCGCCCTCTCGGCCAATCGCTTCTGCTAAGGAAAACGGACGCTCGCTGCGGATTTCTGCCTGGAGATCGCTACTGAGAGGGGTGACCGGTTTGGCAGTTGCCGTCTCTGATGCTGAAGGTGGCTGCTCGACTTTTTTGGGGGGGATGACGAACGCGAGCACCGTCGCGATGAGCTGGTGAAAAAAAGTCGGCATGGGGACGGTAAGAGAGGAACTTTGACAAGAAATGTGACGGTTGGTTGGGCTAGCTGTTGATGGTCTGGATGACTGGGCGATGGTTGGCAGGATAGTGAACAACGCTGAGCAGGCCGGGGCGCAGTGCCAGTTGGGAAGGAAAGTGTGTCAACGATGGGCTGCGATCGCCTTCTTCTACGACAGTGCGATCGCCTGGCGCTATGCTCTGGGCAAGTAGGGTTTGGATATCGGCGATAGGTGCGATCGCGACGCCTGTTATCATCCCATCTTTGGGGCCTGACGCGCTACTGAGCTGCTGCTGCCACACGGGGAGAAAGTGTGCATTTTCTGTAGTGAGCTGTAGTGCTTTGGGGTGATGTTTTAGGAGCTTTGTAGCGCTGGCCTGACTGTTGCTAGTGGTTAGGCAAAGGTCTATGCGAATCTCTTCGAGTCGCTTGGCAATTCGCTGACAGTGCTGGGCGGTGAGTCCCTCTGAGGGCAGTAGGATGAGTCGCAATCCGGTTTTTTCTGTTTTTACTTTGGGAAGGGCTTCTGCCAGCGGACCAGTATTGTTTAGCTGGTGGAGTCGTACCGATCTTTTTCCGGCTGTCTTTTGCTCGGCTATTTCTTTGAAGGTTAGCTCGCTGATGCCACAGTTGGACTGCTGCAACGCGTGGTGGAATTTGGGCTGAAGGCCCAGGGCTGTGCTGATGAGGGCGTGGATGGTGCCGCTGTGGCTGACGATGAGGCAGGTGTGTCCGGTATGGCGAGCCAGAAAGTTTTGCCAAAAAAGTTGCGATCGCTCGTAGAGGTCTTGAACTGGAAAGTAGCGATCTGTTGCAACGGCAATTCTCTTCTGTGCTGAAACCTTTTGCACTGAGCTTTTCTGGGCTGAAGTTTCTGGCTGCGCGGGCAGCTCAAACGCTTCAGGCCGATGTTGCCAGCAGTCGTACTCGGCGGCAAATTGCTCCTTTACTTTTTGATAGGTTAGGCCTTCCCAGCTAGGTAGAGAAATCTCTCTCAGCTGATGGTTGAGCACCATGGGAGGGGGACTGCCGGGTGACATGGCACTGATTAGTGCGCGGGCCGTCTGCTGTACACGGCGCAGCGGACTTGAGTAGACGATATCGATAGCTCTGTGCCGTAGCGCTAGCCCTACCTGACAGGCAGTTCGCATGCCGAGCGAGGTGAGAACGGCATCGTCGGAGCTGCCTTGGTAGCGCCCCTGCTGGTTGAAGGTGCTACGCCCGTGCCGGACGAGAATAACGCGAGTGGTTTTAGATGACATGGAATAAATGGAAGGATGGGGGCGGGCACTAGGTAGAACTTGGCTCAGAATGGCCGTGAGTTGATGGGTGATACT
The DNA here is from genome assembly GCA_038527325.1 of Cyanobacteria bacterium J06614_10. Taxonomy (GTDB): domain Bacteria; phylum Cyanobacteriota; class Cyanobacteriia; order Phormidesmidales; family Phormidesmidaceae; genus Phormidesmis. The sequence goes on along the minus strand of JBCBFY010000009.1, from coordinate 36,974 downwards.
GGGATGAGTTGCTCCCAGGGGCAGAATGGCGCCGGGTGTACCAGGCGTAAAAGCGGTGGTTGAACTTTCTTTCGATGGCGCCGAGCCAATTTTCTAGCCGAGCACTGCCCTGACCCAGAGTCAACCAGCGAACAAGTGGCTTAACGAGCAGCTCTCGCCGCCGACTACCTAGGCCTGCGTAGCGACGACGGAAGTATTTGTCTTCGGTGAGCTGCCATTTGTCGCGCAGGTGGTGCAGGCTAGCGAGGTCCCAGCTGTCGCTCCAGCGCAGCATGAAGTAGCCCAGGTCGTAGGGCTTAAAGTCTGGCAGGCTGAGTTTGCCAAACCACTTCATGAGGCCAGCTTTGTTGGAGTCGAGGCCGATGGTGTCGGTGGTGATGACGGCTTCGCGCTCACTAAAAACAGTGCCGCCGACAGCTGCCACCATGAAGCAAAAGTCGATGTGCTCTCGGGTTGCCATCATGCCCTCATCTAGCAGGCCTGTTTGCTCAAAGATGCTGGTGCGGGCCAGCATGCAGTGAAATTCTACGTAGTCGCACTGGGTGCGATGGAGCTGGTCGGTGACATCTGCGATCGCTCGACCTGTCAGATAGGCAGACTGCTTGATGAGCCGTCTGGGCTGGCCACGTTTCACATCGGACTTGATGTAGGAGCGTCCGCCCGCATTGTGGATGACCTGATGGGCCGGATTGCCAATACAGGTCAGCGGCCCGACGACGGCGGCGTTGGTTTCCTCGGCGCAGGCGACCAGCTTAGTGAGCCAGCCCCGCTTAACAATGACATCGTTTTCTACAAAGACAATATATTTGGCCTGTCCCCGCTCCAGGGTGCGACGCAGGCCTACGTTTCTCGCTTGGTTGGGAGAGATGTAGCCATCTGTGCGGATCACTTCGAAGGATTTTTCTTGTGATTGTTGTTCGATATAACGGCGAACGGGGGCAGGGGAGCAAACGTCTACAAAGACGAGGTCAAAGGGGTAGTCGGTATTTTGATAGATGCTTTTTAGGCAGGAGCGGGTGTAGCTGAAACGCTCTCTCGGGCCGATGACCAGCGTGACGCGGGGCTGACCGGTAGAGGATGTTTCTGAAGGTGATGTGTTTGAATCAGCCGGAGAAGCCGTTTTGATGACTGTACGGGGCAGGACGTCTACAGGGCTGTTGGTAGGTTGTTTGGTGTTGGTTTGGGGCGGTGTCATAGCTGTAGGAGAACGGTAGGTGTTTTATGTTTGTTGGCTCGCGTACTGGTTGGTATGCAGATTGTTAGTGTCTAAAAGGGGCTTAGGCCGGTACACGGTCTGTGTGCTTTATTTTGGTTTGCTGAATTAGGCGTTCTCTTTCGGTGGGCGTCAGCAACTGGTTGCCAGCGGCGGCGTTGATGGCTGCTTGTCGAGGAGATTTGGCACCTGCGATCGCAACTGGCTGAATGTCGTTTGAGGTAACAAACTGGAGCGCGGCGGTTACCATGTCTGCGCCTGGGGCGAGAATAGTCTTGAGCTGTTCTACTTTTGCCAGCTTGCGGTGGAGCTTTTGACGGGTGCGATCGCTCTCGTACCATTCACGGCGCACCGTATCTGTGAAGACTGTGCCAGTGGAATATTTGCCAGAAAGTAGGCCTTTGTGCAGGGGGCCTCTGACGAGAACGGCAATGTTGTTCTCGGCGCAGTATGGGAAAAACGCTTTGTCTGGATCGCGGTTTAGCAGCGAGTAGTCTACTTCTACAACTTGGCAGGTTCCTCTTTGATTGAAGCGTTGGAGCACTTCTAGGCGATCTGTTGAAATGCCATAGGTGCGGATTAGGCCCTGCTCTTTTAGCATCTCGAAACCTTCTATATAAACATCGGTGAGATGCGGGTCGTTGAGCTTGCCCTCATGGCAGAGCATGATGTCTATGTAGTCTGTTTTTAGCCGATAGAGGGACGCGTGGGCACAGAGCCTGACCATGTCAGTGGTTTTCATGGGCACCATTTGCCCAGAGCGTCTGCCCCAGCGGCCTATCTTGGTGACGATGTGCACTTGGTGACGAATGCCCGCTAGGGCTGTACCTAGGCGCTCTTCTGAAAGGCCCGCTGGAATTCCGTAAGACTCGGCGGTATCTATAATGTTGATGCCTTTCCCGACAGCTCTACGGACGGTTGCCGTGGCGGTTTCAGCATCGATAGCGCCCCACTGGTTGCCAATGTTCCAGGTGCCGAGGCCTACTGTAGAAAGGTTAAAGCCTGTATTGCCAAATTTGCGATATAGCATGAGAGTGATTTCTCCTAGTGATCTTCTATCAAACGGTTTCGAACTGTTCTTTGGAGTCGTTTAGCTGTTCTGATGGGTGGGGCTGAGATGGGGATAAATAAGCTTGCCTATCTAGCAGATCAGGAAAGCAGGGAGGATCACAAGGCGCCTCTGCGTCCTGCTCTGAAGGCTGTAGAGAAGGCTCTAGATGTTTCGCGGCTGCTATCTCTTCCCAGTACTGCTTTGAAACTCGCCGGTTGAACATTTTCTCTATTTTGACTAGCTGATTTTCGAGCCACTTTGTAAAAGGCTTGCCTAGGAAAGAGAATTTTTCTGAGACGGGTTTAATCATTTCTTTTCGCCGTCGCTGGCCGAGTTTTTTGTAGCGGCGCTGGAAATATCCATTGGTTGCTAAGTTCCATTTTTTTTGAAAGTGGAGCAGGCTGCTGCGCTCCCAGTCGTCGCTCCAGCGCAGCATGAAGTAGGGCAGGTCACTCGTCAGCAGTCGAGGGGCGGGCGGATGGGTGAGAAAAGTGACAATTGAAGCGGGTTCAAAATAGATTACTCCGCCTATTTTCGTTACTGACATACAAAAGTCGAGATACTCTTTTGTGCAGGAGAAGCCTTCATCTAGCAGACCAATTCGGTTGAACACGCTTGTGCGCACCAGCATGGCGTGAAATTCGACGAAGCCCGTGACTCGCCGAGTCAGCTGCTCTTTTACGTCGGCGATGGGTTGGTTTTGAAAGTAGGTTCTCTCTTCTAGGTTCCACTGGCCGGGCTGGCTGAGACTGTTGTTTGGTCCGCGCTCTCCTCTGGCGAAGCGAGCGTAGTCTGATGGGTTCATGTAGTCTCCGCCCACGCAGTGAATAATCGTATGCAGCGGTTTGTATTGGCATACGAGTGAGCCGACGACGGTGGCGCCTGTTTCTTGGGCGCAGTTGACCAGCGCGGTCAGCCAACCAGGAGAAAACAGTACATCGTTATCTAGGAAGCAAACGTAGGGTGTTTTGACCTGTCTGAGGGCTAGGTTTCTCGCTTGGTTTGGGGAGAGATAGTGGGCTGAGCGAATGAGCTGGAAGCCTTTTTGTTTGGCTTGCTGGGCCAGATAGTCTTGAATATGTGCTGGAGAATGATTGTCGATGTAGATGAGCTGGAAGGGATAAGCGGTGTTGTCGTAGAGGCTTTTCAGTGCCTCCTGGGTGAATTGGAATCGCTCTCTGGGAACAACAACGAGAGTAACTGGGGGATATGGCATGATATTATCTCCTGAACTTATGTCTTCTGAACTTATGTCTTCTGAATTTAGGGGGTGTGTAAGCAGGGCTCTTCTAGACACTCACAGGTGGAGCGTGACTTCGCTACGGCTGATTGGATGTGATAAAGCGCTGCGTAGTGTTGGTCTTGTGCCAATAGCTGTGAATGGGTGCCGTGCTCTAGCATGCGGCCATTTTCTATGTATAGAATTTGGTCGAAGTCTTTTGAGGCGCGCAGGTCGTGGGTAATTAAAAAAGTTGTGCTGTTTTGAGTGAGCTTTGTGAGGGCGTCGTTTACGGACCGTTCACTCTTGCGGTCTAGGCCTACGGTGGGTTCGTCTAGGATGACGATGGGGGCTTTGCGGATGGCAGCTCGGGCGATCGCAATTCGCTGCCTTTGTCCGCCGGAGAGGGTTGAGCCGCGCTCGCTGATCAGGGTGTCGTAGCCCTGGGGAAGCGCCATGATGAAGTCATGGGCATTGGCCAGCTGGGCCGCCTGCTCAATGTCTGTCTGGCTAACGGGTTTCAATTCTTTGCTGCGGCTGCCATGGCGAATTTCAGTCCGGGGGCTAGTGCTATCACTGCTGGTATGACTGATGCCGTAGGCGATGTTTTCGCTGATGCTGGCACCAAATAAGATGCTGTCTTGGAGAACGATGCTGATTTGCTGTCTGAGAGAATTTAGCTGGTAGTCTCGGATGTCGTGACCGTCGATGAGAATCTTTCCGGCTAGGGGGTCGTAGAGGCGCAGCAGCAGGCTCACTAGGGTAGACTTGCCGCCGCCGGAGGGGCCGACTAGGGCAATGCGCTGGCCTGCTCTGGCTTGGAAGCTGATGTTTTCTAGGGTGAGCCTGCCGGGCAGGGAGTCGGGATCGTAGGCGAAGTGAACGTTTCGGAATTGAATGTTGCCTTGGAAGGGTGGGGCTGTGATCGCATCGGGCTTATTTCTGACGGCGGGCACTATCTCTAGCAGGTCTACAATGCGCTCGCCTGAGGCGGTTGCTTTGGAGATTTTGGCCATGTGCTTGGCTAGCTGACGGGTCGGCTTAAACGCTGACTTGAGATAGGTGATAAATACCAGCAGATCGCCGGGTGTGGCATTTCCCTGCTGCACGAGAATTACGCCTCGCCATAGCACCATTGCCGTTGCGATCGCGACTAAAATTTCGACGGTTCGCTGTAGCCCTGCCGACAGCTGCTGGGTGCGAGCACTGTCTTCTAGACTTTGCTGATTGTCTGAGGAAAAGATTCTCTCTAATCGACTTTCTAGAGAGAGTGCCTGCACAACTTTGATAGCTCCGATGGCTTCGGCAGCGGTGGCGGCCATGGCACTTTCTCGGCGGCGCTGCTGACGGGCGACCTTGCGAATGCGATAGGTGAGCCGAGTGCTAGAGATGATAAACAGCGGCAGCACGGCCATCGCGATCAGCGCTAGCTCCCAATCTAACCAGAACATGATGCCCACCATGCTAAACAGCGTCAGTGTGTTGATGAGCAGCGGCAGGGTTTCATTGACGGTGACGTCGCGCAGCCGTTCGATATCGCCGGTAATTCGGGTTAGCAGATCGCCGCTCTGGGTCTGATAGTGAAAAGAGAGGGAGAGGCGCTGCAGGTGGGCATAGAGCTGAGCGCGGACCTTGGTGATGATACGGCTGGCTGCCAGTGAAAGATTGACCAGGCTAATGTAGGCGGAGATTGCTCTGAGCCCGGCGGTGGCGACAATTGCGATCGCTAACACCAGCAATAGCCCCTGCGGACTGAGGGACCTTAAAATTGGCCAGTCTAGATCTGCGTTGTGTGTTTCGGGTATGAGGATATAGTCAAAGATTAGCTTGAGGGGCCAAGGGGCCAGTAAGCGAGCAAAGACTTCTGTGAGCAACCCAATGCCTGCGAAGGTTAGCAGGGATCGCTGCTGACGAATTTGCGGCCAAAATCGCTGCAAAATTCGCTGCATGGCAGGCACAGCCTGTCGAATATTTTTGGGGCGATCGCGCTGCAACATAGGGCTATGAATCAATTGAGTAAACGGTGAAAAGGTGAGTGAGCCAAAGCAAACATTGCGCGGCTTAATAACGTGAGTGAATTTGGGAACGTGAGTAAAATTGGGCTAGCCTGCAAAGACGGCTTTCCGAATGCTGTCTGGTCTCTTTTGTGAACTTACTGAGCTATCTTCAAATACTTGCTGATATACCTTTTCCCAGTGTTGTTGTTCTACGGCTGGTGCTAGCTGATTGAGCGCAGTTTGGCGGGCGGCGATACCTAGCTGCTGCCTGAAGTTTGGCTGGGAGATGAGCCGCCTGAGTGCTTCTGCTAGCGCGCCTGTATCTGCCGGTGGAATCACTAATCCATTGATGCCATCTTCTAAAATTTCGCCGATGGCGTCGACATTGCTGCCGACGACGGCTTTTGCGCCGAGCATGGCTTCAATCATTGCGTTCGGGCAGCCGTCGTGAAGCGATGGGATGGCAAAAATATCTACATAGGAAAGGTAGCTCAGCGCCTTTTGACGGCTTACCCTGCCGGTGATAACGGTGCGGTCGGCAAAGCCACTTTCCTGCAGCGCCTGTTCCCAATAGTCGCGTTCTTTTTCTGCAAAGTCTCCTATCAAGAGCAGGGTGATTTCGGGTGTGCTATCAAAAAGATTGCTAATAAACTTTTTGTTGGCAGTATATTTGTTGAGCGTGTTTTGGTTGAGAGACTGGCTGTGGAAGGCCTGGTCGCGGAGCAACTGTTTTCGTAAAAACTGACAGGCTTCAAACAGGTACTCTAGTCCTTTTTTGTCTCGAAAGCTGCCAACGGAGCCAATGATGATTTCTTCACTTTCAGCAGAGGATGGATTTATAAAGGGCTCTTTGGTTTTCTCTGGCGTTACGTAGTGCAGCTGGTTTGGGTCGATAGAATTCCAGAATGCTGAGGACTTGTGACGTATGGCGGGTACCAACGTTCTGGCTCGGTGCATCAAATCTTGGCTAACAAAGGTCGTCCAGGCGGAGTTGGCGAGGGTCCAGGTGATGGGTCCAAACTGCTGGGGACTGAAGATGTGTTTGTGTAGGTCTGCGCCGCGAACGCTGTTGATCACTGGGATGCCGCTTTCTTGGCCGAGCAGGGTGGTGAGAAAGCCCATCTCGTTGATGAAGAAGGCGTGGAGCAGATCGAATTTGTGCTGGCGATGGAGGGATGCTAGCTGAGCGTAGAGATCGCAGAAGTAGTCTTGCTCTTTGGCTTGGGGCGATCGCACAGCAGGCAGTAGCCGGTGCACCATGATGCCTGCTATCTCGGTCGTTTGACAGCTTGAGAGCCGGTAGTCTCCCGCTGCTGCCAGGGCTCTCTCATTACGAAAAACTGCGCGAAAGACCGCTACATGAACCTCATAGCCCAATGCTATCAACATCTTGGCAATTCTATGGACTGATTCACCCACACCGCCAATATCGGGCGGAAATTCTAGGGTTGTCATGCAAATTTTCTTTTTCATCTTGACCTCTGTTGGACTGTTGAATGGATTGTTGAATGGACTGTTGAATTGCTGGAGTGCTGAAGTGCTGAAGTGCTGAATTGATGGATTGAATCACTGTGAAAACCAAACTGCAGTGAAAACCAAACTGCAGGAACGCTTACGACCGGTTGCCGACGGCGACGGGCGTTTCGAGTAGGGCTTTTAGTTGTTTTGCCGTATTTTCTGCGCCGTTTAGGTTGAAGTTGTAGGTGGCGGGGACTTGTCGGAGGCTGTTTTGGATGGCTGTGACCAGCGGCAGGGGGGAGAGTTCGGCAGGGGAGAGCAGATTGATGACTTTGAGCCGGGCTAGGCCCTGGGCGCGGATTCTTTGTTCGTCGGTTTGGTTAGGTGAGGGTGAGGGGAAAACGAGCGATCGCACGCCCGTTCTCAAAAGATTCATGGTTGTGTTGTATCCGCCTAGGCTGATCGATAGATCGGTCTGCTGCAAATAGTCGATTAGCCTAGGCGTGTAGCGCTGAAGGATGACGTTGATTTTTCCGGTTGAGAGTTTTTGTAGCTGCTCGAACTCAGCTTCGGGCATGAAGGGACCGGCAAAGGCGTATATCTGGTGGGGTAGCACCTGCGCCAGTAAGTCACTGGCTTTTAAGATCGCGGATAGAAGCGGATAGCCATGCTTACCCCCGCCCACGCTAGCGACGATGTTGGGGATCTGCAGCGGCGGTAGGCTGCCTGTAAACCCAGGTTGCTGAGTTGGGGCGGGTTGCTGAGCAACGTAGCCTGTGTAGATGACTTTACTGTCTAGATGACCCACTGCAGGAAAGCTATCTTCGAGCCGCTGAAAAGATTCGTCTGCATGGTACAAAATGGCATCGTAGTACTGACTGACCAGCCGACAAATTCTGTCGACGCGTCGTTCGCGGGCGGCGTGCTCTATGGGCTGAGTCATGATGAGGTCTCGCAGGCTGCAGATGACTTTTACCGGGCGAGGCGCAGACTTTGCCCGCTGCAGTAGCGGCTTTAATTCTTGTTTGAGGGCGAGCTTGCTAAAGGGAAAACACTCTGTGATCACACAGTCGGGTGAGAATTGCTCAAAGGCTTCTAACAGCTGCTGCTTTCTCTCTGCCTGAATGTGTTCTAGAGATTGGTTTGCGTCTAAGGGCTCTACTTTTGGGCCGTTGGCAACTAGTGCGGGCAGCGAGATGATCTTCACAGCGGGTGGAAATTGAAAATTGGGTACGGCCTTTCCACCATTTATGAAGCAAACCTCGAAGTCTGAGACTAGCTGAAGAACAATTTCTGTGCTGCGCACCAAGTGACCCATTCCCACCAAATGCTGGCAGTAGAGCATGACTCTTTTCATGACGGTGTTCCTATCTGTAACGGATGTTGCAATGGAGTGATTTTTCTCTGGGTGGTGATTGACCTCATTGGCCTCAAACTACGCTCATTGGCCGATTGCGGTCTGATGTGGGGGCTCGCTTCTCTGCTAGCGTTCTTAAGTATTCAGCCGTTTTTTGTACTCCTTCTAGGTCTACTGTGATGGGCAAGCTGGGCTGCTTCAGCTGGGATAGTACGGCAATGGCCATTGCCTCCGGCTGTAAATCCGCTGGGTATAGTCTTCGAATATTGCTGCGCTGGGAGAGACGCTCTACCCGCATGGTTTGCTCTTGGTCGTCATTGCCTGTGAAGGGGAGCATCATGGCCTGTACGCCTGTTGTCAGAATATTCATGGTGGTGTTGTAGCCAGCCATGCTAATGGAGAGGGCGGCTTTCTCCATGTAGGCCAACAGATTGGGCGTGTAGCGGTGGATGTGGAGATTTTTTTCGTCTTGGGCGGCTTGTTTTAGGTTCCAGAACTTGTCTTCTGGCATAAAGGGGCCTGTAAACATTTGAATCTGATGGGGAATTTGGGTCGCGAGGATCTCAGCGGTGCGTACCATGCTCTCTAGTAGCTCGTGACCAAATCTTCCACCGCCAACGCTGACGAGAATCATCGGCGCTTTTTTTTCGAAAGCGATGTGGTCTGCAATGGTCAAACGCGTTTGTTCTTTTTTTTGGACGACATAGCCTGTGTAGTGCACCGAGCAGTGCAAATCGCGGATGCGGCCAAAGCTTTCTTCTAGCGGATGCAGCGTTGGGTCGCCATGGATGAGCAGCTGATCGAAGTATTGATTCATGAGTCGGACAATTTTTGCTTCGTGCCGCTCTTGGTCTTGCTTGGTGACAACAATATCTCGCAGACTGCAGACGATTTTTACCTGCTGCGCTTTGGCGGCTTCTAGCAGTGGAATCAGCTCGAAAGAAAACCGGCGACGACCGAAGGGAAATAGCTCTACCATCAACACATCGGGGCGAAATACCTGGAGAATGGTTAGCAGCTGCTGTCGGCGGAAGGTTTTGGCTTCTTCTAGGGTGAAATTTGGATCGACTGACTGCAGTTGCTGAAAGCCCGTATCTGTTTTGATGGCAGGCAAGTTGACGACCTGAATGGAGGGTGGTGGCTGGAACCCCTGGACGACTTGCCCGCCATTGACAAAGCACACGTCAAAATCTTTGCTCAGACCTCGGACAATCTCCATGCTGCGAACGAGATGACCCATTCCTAGAATGTGCTGACAGTAGAACATTAGTTTTTTCATAAGTCTCGTCTCAATGGGGTGTTGAAATTATGTTTGTGGTCAATCTTGTCGGAGCTGGGCCAGCAGTGCTTGGGCTAATAAGTATTAGGCCAGTTCTGCTAGGCCAGCATTGATAGAGGAGACCGGGCAGGCGACTGGTTGACCAGTTCTAAAAGAGCGTTTGCTAAGTTTGGCAGGCCGTTGAAGTCGAGCCTGTTGGATACTTCTGGAGAGCGGTGTTGTGTGGTGCAGGCTTTGAGTACGTTTTCTATGAGCGATCGCGGTGTTATTTCGTTTGGGTGCAGGGTTGTTAGCAGGCTGCGCTGTGCAAACCGATTGGCTCGAATCAGCTGCTCTTGAGAAGGCGCAACTCGCGGAACGACAACGGCAGGTTTGTCGACGGTGAGCACCTCGGTGAGGGTGTTGTAGCCTCCCATCGAAACGACTACGTCCGCAGCTCGAACATGGGCGAGCAGATCGTCTGTAAAGTTCTGGAGGGTGACTCTGGGCGTTAGCTTAGCTATCTGCTGCAGCACTTTCTGGTGGGTGGAGGGCATTTCGGGACCGCAGAGCACTAGGCTGTGTAGCTTTGGAGGTGGTTCCGTGTCATTTGGCTGAGTGGGGTTTAGCAGTGAGGTTGCTGGCTGAGAGCCGGAAGAAGCGCCAGAAGGAGCGCGCGGCGGGGAGGTAAGCGGGAAAGAGGGCGGAGAAGTGGCCAACTCTGAGAGTGCCAAGTGGGACAGTCCGCGTAGGTAGGTATCGACTAGGTGAAAGCCATCTTCTCCGCCGCCTGGCGTGACCAATGCCAAACGGTCGTGAACACCTAGGTTTAGGCTTTTTCGTAGCTGACTGGAGTGCTGCTCGGTGACCTGCTGCTCTATTGGCTGCTTGCGTATGTAGCCGCAGTAGCGAAGCTTTCGGGCGGTGGGTAGGGGAAAATGATATTCCTGCGCTAGGTCGAATACTGACTGCATACCCATGACGAGGATTTGGTCGTAGTGGGTCTTGATGGTGAGGTTGTACTGCCATTTTTGCCATTCGCGAATGGTGTTTTCAGGTCGATCAAGAATGTCTCTGAGGAGCAGAATGTTTCGACTATTTGGCAGACGCCGCTTTAGGTAGTTGAGGGTGGGGAGCAGCTCTTTGCCGAGGCCCATTGGCTTTTTGTCGACTATAAACAGGTCGGGACGGAAGTGGCTGGTGGCGGCGTGAATGAGCTGCGATCGCAGCGCTATCGTATCTTCAAAAGAGGTGCCTAGATACTTTGCGCAAAGCTCACCTGACACCCCCCGGTTGAGGCAGGGAAGCTTGATATAGTCGAGCCCTTTGGGTAGGCGAAACCCCTGCAGCATTGGCGAACCCGACACCAGCAAGATCGACAGCTGAGGCCAGCAGCTCAGCAGATAATCGCAAATGGAAAGCATTCTGCGCAGGTTTCCTAGGCCGAATGTATCGTGGGAATAAACCATTAATCTCAACTTGTTCATCGGTGTTTCCTGTAAGGAGTCCCTTCTATCAGCCGTTTGCTGTTGTTTGACCGCTTTTTGACCGCTTGTCTGTTTGGATTACGTTTTGATTATGTTTACTATCGACAGCGGCCATGAGACGGACGTGAACCTTTTGTGAGAAGCCCTTCATGAGAAATCTTTCATGAAGGGGATCGAAGATTGTGGGATAGTTAAAAGAACTCAAACGTCTGCTAGAGCAGGCAATGCAGGGGTTAGATTGTGCTTCAACGCCAGCCTACCGAACAGCGCTCAGCTGAACCCTCAGCGCAGTCGCCAGCCAGGCCCTTAGAAAAGAGTCCTATGGGTCGTTTTTTGGGTGAAACGCGCACGCGTATTTTTTTGTTGTATACGGTGCTGATGGTGCTTTTGAGTGGGCTGACTGTCCCCGTTTTTAGATATCTGTTGTTTCGGCAGATCGATCTTCGAGTTCGGGCCGACCTTAACGAAGAGAGAAAAGACTTTATAGATGCGTATGGGATTTGGGAGGCCGCGCCCGATCAAACGATTCCGGAGCTGAAGTCATTTATTAGCGACTATTTGATGAGGCAAGTTCCCGAAGACGACAATTTTCACGTTGTGCTGATTGACGGGAAGTATTTCCGGTCGAATCCTTTCTTTTTACCAGAGCCGATACGGCCGGAATCATCCCTATTTCGGCAGTGGCAAGGCCTTACGACCTTTATGCGAGGAGAAGAAGGTAGCAATGATCCAGAGATTGGGAATGTGCTCTACAAGGCAGAGCCCATCGTGCTAGATGGGACACCGCGCGGCGTATATGTGTTTGTTCATACGGCGGCGGGCGAGAGACAGGAAGTCCTGATAGGGGTGTCTTTGTTTGTGTGGATGACGGCGGGCGTGGTCGCCTTGGCGCTAATTCTTACCTGGTTTGGAACGGGCTCTTTGTTGGCACCGATTAGAACGCTATCAAAAACCGCTCGAACGATTAGTGACTCTGACCTGAGCGCGCGGATTCCTGAGCGGCAGCATAACGGTGAACTCAGCGAACTGATCAACACATTCAATGCCATGATGGACAGAATTCAGCAGGCATTTGACAGTCAAAGGGCGTTTACCAACGATGCTGGCCATGAGCTGCGGACGCCTATTACGATTATCCGCGGTCATTTGGAGCTGCTTGGGGATGACCCCAAGGAGCGACGGGAGACGGTGGAGCTGGTTATCGATGAGCTAGATCGCATGGGGAGACTGGTCAACGATATGATTTTGTTGGCTAAGTCTGAGCGCAAGGACTTTTTGACGCTGGAAACTATCGATCTTGACTCTTTTACGGCGGCGCTGCTGACTAAGGCGCAGGCGCTGGCGTCGCGGAATTGGTCTTTGAAGGTAGAAAGCCGAGGGCGGATAGTGGGCGATCGCCAACGTTTGACCGGCGCACTGCTCAATCTGCTGCGCAATGCGGCGCAGCACACCTTGCCCCAAGACACTATCGAACTGGGCTGTCGGATTCAGCCGCCTGAGTGTGGGAGGCTCCGGCAGGTGGAGTTTTGGGTAAGAGATACCGGCGAGGGCATTAGCCCCGCTGACCAGTCGCGCATCTTTGCTCGATTTGCCCGCGGGCGGCAGCGTCGGTCTGAGGGGTCTGGGTTGGGCTTGTCGATTGTGGCGGCGATCGCAGCAGCTCACAAAGGCCACGTCAGCCTGGTTAGTGCACCCGGTGTAGGGTCAACGTTTACGCTAACGCTGCCGATGGGTTAGCTTCGCTCAGCTCTTGTTGCACCAAATGCCTTTTTACATGCCTTTTTACTGCCGCAAACGATATCCCATTCCTCGAACGGTTTCAATCAGATCGCTTCCCAGCTTTTTACGTAGGTAGCCAACGTATACATCTACAATATTGGACCCGGGATTGTAGTCGTAGCCCCATACGCGGTCGAGCAGCTGCTCGCGGCTGAGGACTTGGCCGGGGTGTCGGAAGAAGGTTTCTGCGAGGGTAAATTCGCGAGCGGGCAGATCGATATCTTGGCTGCCTACGGTGGCTCGCCGGGTGCGCAGATTGAGCACCATGCTACCTGCTCGGAGCAGCTGTTCGCTTTTAGGGGTAGCGTTTTGGTGGCACCATTCTTGCTGTCTGAGTCGGACGCGGATTCTGGCAAGGAGCTCTTCAAAGCTGAAGGGCTTGGTCACATAGTCGTCTGCGCCGCTGTCTAATCCGGTGACCTTATCGCGGACATCGTCTCGGGCGGTAAGGATGATGATTGGCAGGCTTGCCCCCTGACCGCGTAGGGTGTCGATGACTTCTAGCCCGTCTATGTCGGGTAGGCCAAGGTCTAAAATTAGCAGGTCAAATTCGCTGCTTAATCCGTGGGCGATCGCAGCTTCACCGTCGGTTACAGTCATGGCTGTAAAACCGTTCGCCTTGAGCCCCTTTTCAATAAATGAGGCGATCCGAGCTTCGTCTTCTGCAATCAGAATTCGATACATTGCTCATATCCGCCAGAGTGGATTATTTGAAGCTAGCAGCTTCCACCACATCAGAATAAAGGGAATATGACAATTATTTTGGTGAATCAGAGGAAATACAACTAGCCAGCTGTTGTATTAATGCTTTTTTGGCGGGGATGTTTCTCCTAGGTGGATATCGAAAAACGCAGGCGCTACACGGACTGCAGTTGCTTCGGCTGACTGATGCCTTTAAGACAAAACTCTTGAATAACCGCGCCGTAGGTATCTCCGTAGCGGGCGCTGATATTGTTGTGGTCTGCCTCTGGAGCTAGCCAGATTTGCTTGGGCTCCGGTGTTGCAGCAAAGAGCGCTTTGCTAAACTTCGCTGGAACATCAAAATCTTGCTCGCCATGGACGTAGAGTACGGGCATCTGCAGAGCGTGTACTTTGCTGAGGGAGTCGAAGGGGTGAGATAGCAGCGTCTCAATCGGAAACATTCGGTACAGGCCCCGCTCATCGACCGCGTCTTTCATCGTTGTGAACGTGCTTTTGACAATGAGGTTTGCCATCTCTGGATGGCGGCTGGCTAGGTCAATGGCGATCGCACCGCCCATCGAATGCCCGCACACCGTAATTTTTTCTGGCGCAATTTGCCGCTGGGCCGTGAGGTAGTGCCAGGCTGCTTCGGCATCTTCGTAGGTTTTTTCTTCTGAGGGGGGGGCGCCTGTGCTGAGCCCGTAGCCTCGGTAGTCGAAGGCGAATACTGAAAACCCTAGGCTGTGGTGAAACCGAATGCGCTCTGTGTTGTAGCTGATGTTGCCGTAGTTGCCGTGGCAAAACATGAAGACGCGATCGCTGCCCGGATTGGGTAGCCACCAGCCATGGAGCTTATCTTCGCCTTTGCCTACCGGAATCCAGACGTCTTCGTAGGCAACCCCTGCTTCGGCGGGCGTGTTGATTAGGTGTGGCAAGGGCCGAAAAATCAGCTTGGCTTGATAGCTGTACAGGGCGAGGCAGATGCCTACATAGCCCAGTGCTGCTGCCCCGCTAGCAATCAAGAGCGCAGCTAGGGCGTTGTCAGCTAAGTTGCGAGACATAGAAGAGAAAAGAAAACTCTGAAGAAAAAACATTGAGAAAATGATAGCTAGCCAAGCGCTTGTTACATTAGTTTACCTCTAACCATCAAATAAAAAAGGTGCCACGAGACACCCTTTTGGTCGTGCATTGCTCTACCTAGAGACAGATTTTGGTAGAGCAATGCGGCGACGGTATGAAGAAGTAGGCTGGCCTTCTAGCACTGGCCTTCTGGCACTGGCTTATTTACGAAGCCACTTTGATGCGATCGCGCCAATCGCCGCACCCACTAGCGGATTGCTCAAAAACTTCAAGATCGCAGGCTGATCTGCCAGCACTTCCTGAAAGATATCTGGATGGGCTGTGTAGGCAAACGACGCTAGCTTGCCGACATCGTCAGCATTCATTTTGCGAGGGCGATGGGTGGAGAGGCCAAGCTGCCTTTCGAGGTCGCGATCGCTGAGGCCGCGCTCTTTGAGGTGCTTAAAGAAGTCGCGTGCCACATCATCCCGTTCATTTGGCTTGATCTTTTCGATGGCCTGCCGGAGCTCTGGGTCCATTTGTTCTGCGGGAACTCGCTCAGGGTGAAAAGACCGCTTGAGCAAACCGTGGCGCTCATCTCTAGAAGAGCGGTTCGCAAAGTCATCAAAGCTGCTGTACTTTTCACCTAGCGCGTCATTGCCATTAGGTTCGAGAATTTCTTTGTTGCCAGCTGCGAGATCTTTCATAATCTCGCGCTTGTACTTATCGCTTGTTGTCATGGGGGCACACTCCAAAAAAATAGAGATATTTAAGGGGATATTGCGCTGTTGCAAGACTGCGCTATTAGGGGGTGTTGTATTCCACTTCGCCAGATTGAGAATCGTAATCCGCCGTCAGGATCAGTTCTTTGTCCGGTGCGTACATCAGCACCTGTAGGTCTTTGCCGGTGAAGCTTTGGCGAAAGCCTTGGAGCAGCGAGCGAGAAAGATCTCTCACTTCGCTAGGCCTTACGTCGTCAGTAATCACAACGCCGAGTTTGTTGTTATCTCGCACGTAGGCGTCGGAGATAAGTCCTTGGGCTGCGCCGACAACCCAGTCACCGTATTCTTGACCTTTTGCAGAGTTGCCTCGCTCTAGCTGGCTGTAGCCAACGGAAGCACCAGCGGGCACTTCGGTGGTTGCTGCAGAGCAGGCGGTGGTGGTGACGGTAAGGAGCAGCACAAGCGCCAAAGCGGCTAGCCAGCGGCGGGTGCGTTGAAAGAAAGTCATGGCGTTTCCATGGTCCTTGCTTAACGATAAGAGTATTTCAACACTAAAAATGTACTGGCTGCCTGCCTCTGCAGAACGAGATTTGTAAGTTATTTAACACTTTTGGATGATATTTGCGATTTTCCGCTCTTTTATCGCAATCGGCGAAAGGCTTTGCCGGGCGGTTTCTGTGTCTGAAAGGTTTACCGGCCTTAGCTCGCTTTTTTCAGTGTGACTTCTTCGGGTGATTTCTCTTTCAGTGTTTTCTTTTGCCTGGTCTTGCCTTTTCTGCTCCTGCCTTCTGTGGCCTTGCTGGGGCTCTGCCTCTCAGCTGTTTGCCAATATCGATAGGCGCTGTAAGCCATGGTGATTACTCCGGCTGTCAGGGCGTTTTCGTCTACTTCAAACTCGGGGTGGTGTAGTGGGTGATTGGTTCGGTCGGTAAAGCCGACGCCGAGCCGAAACATGGTGCCTGGGGCAAGATCGGTAAAGTTGGCAAAGTCTTCTGCACCCATGGAGGCATCGGCTATCCACTGGATGCGATCGCGCCCTAATGCCTCTGTCGCACAGTCGGCTACCAAGTTCGTGAGGTTTGAATCATTGATGACAGAGGTGCAGCGGCGGGTGTAGTTTACCTCGCAGGTGGCACCGTGCAGGCTGCAGATATCGGTGGCAATGCGGGTGATCCACTCTGGTAAGAGCGCGTGGGTGTCTGCGTGGAGCGATCGCACTGTCCCGGTCAGCCGGACACGGTCTGCAATCACGTTGGGCGCTCTGCCTCCAGAAATTTGGCCGATTGTAATTACGGCGGGATGAAGGGGGTTGATGGTGCGGCTAATTGACTGCTGCAGTTGAGTAATCACCTGAGCAGCTATCCAAATCGCATCGGTGGCTTGGTGCGGTCTGGCTCCGTGGCCTGACTCACCGGAGATGACGATTTCGAGGTCATCGGCGGCGGCGGTGAGGGCGCCTCGGCGCAGGCCAATATGCCCGGCTGTAATGCTGGGGAAGGTGTGTACGCCAAAGACCGCTGCGACATCTTGCATCACGCCATCTTCGATCATCCATTTTGCGCCCTGGGCCGTTTCTTCAGCGGGCTGAAAGAGGAAGCGGGTCATGCCGGGGAATGGGCGATCGCCCGACTCGGTCAGCTCAGAGAGAATCATCGCCGTTCCGAGCCCCACCGCCGTATGAACATCGTGACCGCAGGCATGCATGATACCCGGACTTTTGGAGATGTAGGGTAGGTCTGCCTTCTCCGCTATCGGCAGCGCGTCCATATCTGTGCGAATTGCCAGGACATTTCCTGCAGGAGCCACCTTTCCCTTCAGCTCTGCAACAACCCCTGTTTTTCCCACCATCTCCTGTACCTGGTAGCCAAAAGAAGACAGCACCCCAGCAACGTAGGCTGCTGTCTTATATTCCTGGCCGCTTAGCTCAGGGTGAGCATGGAGGTGTCGACGAATCTCGATCAAACGGGGTGTCAGCTTGGTGGCAAGTTTTTGAATGGTTGGGAGCATGCGAATTTTTTGCTCAGTTTCCTAGTCATTCTAGGTCCTTTGGGCCTGCGGGCGGGATGCTTCGAGCAGTATGCCGGTGAACGGGCCAAGGAAATAGGTCAGAAGAGGGAAATGGGAATATGCTCGCGAACACGCCAAAACAAAATCTCTTTCTAGCGCTTCTTTTTCGTGAGCATGGTGTCTAGATGGTGATGGAATAACGGACATCAAGACAACCATAAGAAGTTCATACTCACGGCTATCGCATGTCATTTATGTCACGTACATAGATGCCGACAAAAGGCATAGTCACAAAAAACAAGCGTACTTTTCGGCGCTACTTATAGTAGGCCTAAACGTTTAAAGCCGAAGCGAAAATAGCACGTATTTATCAACAGAAAGTACATGAAATTCGAGTGATGCATACATAGAGATTAGTCAATCTATAAACCAGAAAAATAGCCTGATTTCGGCTGTTTTGGCTCTCAAAAAGGTTTTTATATGCTGATTGGATTGGCTGTTGTTGAGAACAATAATCACGAGCGCGGCGCTGAAAAGTTGATGAAGTTGCTATCAGATAGCGCGATCTTTCTTGCCCGTGTCCTTAGTACCTATCCGGCAGTTGGCTTATTTTCAAAAGCCACATAGAACCTTCTAATACCTTTGTATTTCCTTAATATGGGCAGTAAACGGTTGCTCTGGGAGACATTCAGTGCTTTTTTAGCGCGAAAATCGCCCTGTGGCTCATTTAAGAATATAAATATTCTGCGGATTTATTTTTTTGTAGCGAAAGACACAAAACCCTTGGTGTGTCAGAGTTTTAGATAATTTAAGTGTTCATACGGTAGTGAATTTACTGAATTAATTTGCAGAAAGTGGGTTGAAAATACTGACAACTTCTCAGTAGCATCACTTAATAGAGCTGAAGTCTCCCTTCCTGGTCGCTCTTGTGCCTACATGTCTAAAAACTAATCAAACCTAGTTGGATTCACTGCATCTGTAATGCCATGAAGCGCTTAAAAACTCTAAAAAAGTTCCCTTTCAAGTCGTCACATTCAAGCGTTGTTCCCAACGTTTTTCCCGTTGCTTTGCTGATATCCACTGGGGGTATTGGTCTGAGTGCATCCGGTGCGATCGCCCAAGTGTCTTCTTCTATCTCAGTTATGGAATTTGACCCTGATACCGGCTTCGTCGAGATAGACAACAACGCCTTTGATATTCAAACCGGAGAATTTGGCAATACGTCGAATATTCCATTGCCGGATGGGCTACCCGCCGATACGCGAGAGGGCGTGAGTCTGCCGGTGCGAACCGATGTACTCGCTCCAAACAGCATCGAAATCACGCCTGACTTTGAATACATTCAGAACACCTTCAATGCGGAGATTAGTGAAGATGGCAGCATTGGCACCTACCTGCTAGATGAAGAGTCTCTGCAGCTTACGACCCAGTTCGACCTACGCTATCGGGTCAATTCTCACGATTTTGGTGAGGGCATTCAGGCCAACGTGCTCGACGAAGAGGGCAATACGACGAGTAGCGAAACGGTCTTTGTTCGAGGAGACTTGATCGAGCGCGGCCCAGATGGTGAACTCTTGCCTAGCGAAAACCAGATACGGACGACCTATGGCGTGAACGAAACCGTTGAGCTGCGAGTGCTCAACTTGCGACGAGAAGGCTCTGACCCTCGCGAATCGGCAATCTATTTTGCCGAAGATGGCGAACTCATTGTTGAGGACCTGCAGAATGGTGGTGACCTCGACTTTGATGACGGGGACTACGTGGGCATCTCAGGCGGTGAGGGCGAAGCAGATGCCGTTGTGGAAGAATCGGTAGTAGAAACTGAGGAAGTCACAACGGAGACGCCGCTCGACCCAGAAACCCGGGAAGAAGAAATTGTCGAGACGGATGAAATTACCACCGTTCAGGAAATGGACGCCGTCAACGAGACGACTGTAGAGTTTGGTGAGGTAGAAATCCCAAATACGGTCTCCCGGTCGGTACGGCTCGGGCATGCCACCGCTGCGAGGACGGCCAATGGTGATGTGCTGATCTATGACCGCTACGCGCGGGCTGCTCAAGCGAGGGCTGGTAGCGACGGGATTGGCCTGACTGGCCAGCTAGCGCCCTTGGTCAATAACCCCAACGTGCCGCCTACTCTGCTGACTGGCAATATCACCTTCAACCCTTTCGTGGCTGACAATGAGGCCGGACTCACCACAACGGCTGGTATTACTCAATTTATTACGCCGACTCACCGTCAGGCCAGGGATCTATTTGGCAACCCCATTGAAAATCCACTGGGGGGCAATCGCCGACTAGTGGAGCCTGCCGGTATCTTTACCAATCGAAAGCTGGTGGGCTATGTGCCACCTACCCCAGAAGAAACGGTGCTGGGCAATCCGCTTACCTCGATTGGTGGCATCTTCGACCTGCCAAGCGATCAGCCCATTGTGATATCGCCACCAGATGCAGCGGCGGTGGGCCGAGGCAACGCTGCCTACACTGACAATGTCGGCGGCTTGCTTATTGAGCAGGCAGATGGCGAGCTGACTTTTGTGCCGCAGTGGACGGGGGATGGCTATGCGCAGGACGAGCTGACTTTGGAAGCTGGTGAGGCCTCGCGCATCATCTACGCGCTGGTGCCTCAGCAGCCTGGACAGACTCTGCAGCTTGGTCAGCGATATGCGGTCACCCGCGATAGCCGTACCTACCGGATTGCAGATGGTGACTTCTTTATCATCTCCGCTGACAGGCAACCTGAAAACTTTCTAGAAGAGCGGACGGAAGTGTATGCGGTAGAAGACACTCTCGAGAGTCAGAACAATGCTGTAACGGCTGAATTTAACGGCATCAGAGGTGTGTATGCGGAGGAAGTCGGTGGCGTTCGGGTCCCGACTTTGGATGTGGGCCTAGCAACTGAGGCCGATGCTCGGGTGGGCAATTCCCTGTTTCCGCTGTCTTTTCTGGCTGGCGACCCGGGGCAGCAGGCCTACACCGAAACTACGGTGGCGGCGGGCTTTTATTTGGGGGGAACGCTCACTGGAGGCGTTGGTAACCAGCGAAATACGGTGAGTGAATCTAGCGGCACAATGGAAGTCGCGTTTGATGAGCTGCGAACGCGGCGGACGCTGAACACCTTTTTGACTCCATTGACTCAGGTCGATACGGTGACGGTCGAGACGACGACGGTGTCTGAGGCGTCTGGAACGGCGCAGTTTGATATTAATGACCGTGGTGAGCTGGTCAATGCTCGCTTTTTGGAGAGCGATCGCCTGGTTGTCGATATGAGTGAGCGCGAAGTGGACCGTCAGCAGTCGATTGTTCGCGGTGAAGAGGTGTTGGTGAGTTCGGTAACCGAAGAAAGCTTCGAGCCGCTTGGCTCAGAAATCATTGAATTCGACCAGGAAACTACCCTTCGAGAGGAGTCTGAAGCTAACTTTTCTCCCGTTCAGGGAGAGCTGGCCTTGGGCGGCGTTCTCAACTTTGGCAACACGCCCTGGACGGCTGCTGCCAACACCCTACGGGCAGAACTCTTTGCTCGCGATACCGTGTTTGGACGCAGCAACAACGGGTCGGAAGTGGGCTGGCGGGCTGAAGCGGTATTCCATCCGTTTGGTGAAGTGCGTCGGGCGGCCTTTCAGTACGATGCTGCTGGGAACGCGGTGCCAGTGTATCAGACCGAAGCTGCCTTGGATGAGGGTGGTCAGCGCATCGTAGATACCGTTTCTGGACCGAATGGGGAGACGGTTTCTATCCCTGTGAATCGCTTTGTATTGGATGAAGCGGGCGATCGCGTCGCGCAGATGGTCGGCACTGGGTCGCCTGTGGGACCGGGTATGTACTTACGGGTAGAGGACGCTTTTGATGATGGCGAAGGCGTTATTGTGGCGGGCGGTTTGGAATTGAGCTTCTAGATCAGCTGATTTTGTCTTACGCAGGTACCGTAAACTGGCAAATTTGACGGATTGAGCGAAAAAAATAGGGTGACGGGCAAAATTTCGCGTGTCACCCAAAACCGTTCATGCGATAGTGTACACATCGGGCTTTTGATGGGTCATAGAAGGATCGTAGAGAGGCACGGAGCGCAAATCTTGCTGAGGGTTCGTACTGGCTTATGCCAAAAATCACTCACCTAATTTACGATTTTGACGGGTTGCTGCTCGATACTGAGCCGATTTACTGCAAGGTAAATCAAATCATTGCCAATCGCTATGGCAAAACCTTTACGCCAGCGCTCCATCGCAAAATTATGGGTCGCCAAGCGATAGACTGTGCTCAAATCATGGTGGATGACCTAGACTTGCCGCTTACGGCGGCGGAGCATTTGAGTGCTCGTAATGACATTATTTTCGACTTGCTACCCCAGGCAGAGCCGATGCCCGGTGCGATGACGTTTACGCGCCGGTTTTACGACCTAGGCGTGCCGCAGGCGATCGCAACGAGCTCTGCGGCCATCACGTTTAACAAAAAGACCCAGCATTACCAAGACTGGCTCAAGCAGTTTAAGGTGATTGTGCTGGGTGATGATCCGGCTGTGCGGCAGAGCAAGCCTGCGCCTGACAGTTTTTTGGTGGCGGCTGAGCGGTTAGGTGCGACCCCGTCTGATTGCCTGGTGTTTGAAGATTCTCCTGCTGGGGTAAAAGCTGCTAAGGCCGCGGCAATGTCGGTGGTGGCGGTGCCTGCTGCCCATATGGACCGGCAGCTGTATGCACCGGCAGATGGCATCATTGCACGGCTGCAAGATTTTGACCCGCATCGCTGGCAGCTTCCGAGCGAATAGTGCTGGGATGCATGAGTTATTGATTAGATTGGCTGCTGCTAAACTTCTTAGCGTTCCACATTTGAGCTATGGTGAACGCTAGCTGAGATCGCTTTCTTGATAATTTGCGGATTTCCCCTTTGTATAAAGTAACTGCGAATACCCTTCTCATTTGCCACGCTCAGTGAATACAACAAGAGAAGAGCGGGTGGTTATTTATACCGTCAGGGAAAGGCACTAGGTATAAGGCCTAGGCGTGTAGGTCAAGTGACTCATTTGTTCTCTACGCATCATGTTTTTCACGTACGTTAGCGGGTCTTTTAGAAATGCGTTCGTTTTGTTTTCTAGTTTGTTCTACTGTCTTTGTGCTAGTTCTCTTTGCGATCGCACCTCTATTTTTCGTGACCCTATCGTCCGCATCGCTCGACCTTTCATAAAGACAGACACCGTTAGATAGCCTTAAAACATTAGTCAGGTCAGCATCTACAGTCAGGCCAGCATCTACTAAAAGTTTCAATTTTTCTGAGTAGGTTATTTTCCCCAAGATCTTGCAAGATCTTGGGGATTTTTTTGTTCTATTTATGTGTTTCGTCTTTGTCGTGATGCCGATCACTTTTGCATAAAAATACTTAAGAAAAGAGACTCTCTTCCTAGGTTATTCTACGGACGTCAAGTGCTCGTCCAGCAGTCAATTTGAGGTTTTAGTTTCTTACTATTCCCAATTTTTTGTGAGAATCACACTTTTCGGTGAGCATTCCGCAGACTTTTCTGTTTTTCCTGAACTGCGTGAAGACCGCGTAATAAATTCTTGTTTGTCTTATCAATCTCTAACCTACGTGAATACAACAGTAACAAGTCAGTACGTAGTTGTTTATACCGAAAGCGACTGCTGGGGCTAAGTGTTTACACGGCAGGTGCAGTGATTGCGCGCTGTCTGCAAAAGGAAGGGATTGCTCGTTATGAGAAGAATGATGCTAGCGGCGGGAATTGTGGCAGCTGCGTTTTGCAATGCACCAGCAGCATTGGCGATGCCCATGAGCGAACCTGCCGGACAGCGGGCGGTTCGCACGGATAGCGCTGCAGCCGATGTGCCTACCCCTGAATCGTTTATCAGCGTAGCTAATCCTGGGTCTAATCCTGCAATAAAGGATTTCTCGCCGGGTAAGTGGACGTACAGTGTGGATGCGGTGGGCGACAGCAATGACGGGGCGATTTACGATATTCGAGCGATCGCGATTAAAGAAACTTCCGATAAGGTCATTGTCGCTATCAGCGCCAACTTTCCGCTGGTGGGCGTTACAAACCCCAACGCGGATGACCACGAAATCGGCTGGGGCGATCTGTTTTTTGACTTTACAGATACGACTTTCGACCAGGCCAATGCTAACGGCAATTTATTTGCGGTCAAGTTTGCTCCAAATTCGAACTCCGGCGTGGCGCAGACTGGGGTCTATGGTGATGCTTCTGCCAAGAGCGTGGGCGCGCAAAACAACGGATTTAGAACGCTCGAAGAGTATTTTGATGCTGGGCTAGAGCGGGCAAATACGTTGGGCTCGTCGCTGGTGGACCGGCAGAGCGCCTATCGCTACTACTCCGGGCCGGAGAAAACGACAGAAACAACGATCAACAATGTGATCGACAGTGGTACTCGGCTGGGGGATATTCAGCTGCTGAGCGAGCAGGAAGCGATCGCAGCAGGCCTCGATTTTTCGATGGTGGAGGCCCCCGGCGATGTGATGATTGCCTTTCAGTTTGACCGTGACCTGCTGCCAGCAGGACCCTATGTATCGAATCTATTTGTAGAATGTGCCAATGACGGCATTGCTCTGGTGGGTAATTTGCCTCCGGAGCGGCCCGATCCTAGCGGTGTGGGTGGTGGCGGTGGTGGCGGGGTGGCTATCTTGCCCGTGGGCCCCATTGCATCTTCTGGGCGGCTTGTGTCGTACACGCCCCCTTCTAAGCCGCCGACGTACGATACGCCTGATTCGCCTACGCCGGAAGACCCCACGCCCAAGGGCCCAGAAGAGAATCCCCCTGAGCCTAAGTCGGTGCCGGAACCGAGTGCGATCGCTGGCCTGCTGCTATTTGGTTTCTTGGGTAGCCGGTGTCGCCGTCAGGTCAAATAGTCTTGCAGGGCCTTCACGGTGAGCTGATTGCTTTCTAGGGAGCGAATGGCCCCTATGGTGGCCTTGGCGGCGGCGATGGTGGTAATGGTGGGGACTTTGTAATCTAGCGCGGTGCGCCGGAGGATGCGGTCGTCTTCTTGGGCGGCTTCCCCGACAGGTGAATTGATAATCAGCTGGATGTCTTGGTTTTTGATCGCATCGCCAATGTGAGGGCGGCCCTCGTGAATTTTTAGCACGGGATCTACGGTGATGCCTGCTTGGCTGAGCGTGCTGTAGGTGCCGCTGGTGGCAATGATTTTGAAGCCGATATCGGTAAATTCTTGAGCGATGGGAATTACGGCTTGCTTGTCGCGGTCATTGACCGAAATAAAGACGGTGCCCGTGAGCGGTAGCATCTGCCCGGCGGCGAGTTCGGCCTTTGCGTAGGCTTGGCCAAAGCTGGTATCGATGCCCATGACTTCGCCGGTGGAGCGCATTTCTGGCCCCAGCAGCGTATCGGTACCGGGAAACTTATTGAAGGGCAGCACGGCCTCTTTTACGGAGACGTGGCTGGGGGTGATTTCTTCTGTGAGGCCTAGCTCTGCTAGCGACTGCCCCGACATTACTCGAACGGCAACCTGAGCGAGCCGCACCCCCGTCGCTTTGGAGACGAAGGGCACCGTGCGAGACGCCCGAGGATTTGCCTCGATGATGTAGACCTCGTCTCCTTTGATGGCGTACTGAATATTCATGAGCCCGATGACGTGGAGGCGCTTGGCCAGCTTGAAGGTCCAGTCGCGAATGGTGGCCAGTGCCGCCTCGGAGAGGGTGACGCTGGGCAGCGAGCAGGCCGAATCGCCAGAGTGGATGCCTGCCTGCTCAATGTGCTCCATGATGCCGCCGATGACGGTTGCGCCTGTATGGTCGGCGACGGCGTCTACATCTACTTCCACCGCATTTTCAAGGAATTTGTCGATCAAGATGGGATGGTCTGGCTCTACCTGCACGGCTGTGGTCATGTAGCGAACCAGGTCTGCATCGGAGTAGACGACCTCCATCGCTCGGCCCCCAAGCACGTAGCTGGGTCGTACGACGACGGGATAGTCAATATTTTGCGCGATCTGAATGGCTTCTTCGTTACTGCGGGCGATGCCGTTGGGCGGTTGGCGAATGTCGAGTTCGCGCAGCATTTGCTCGAAGCGTTCGCGGTCTTCGGCGGCATCGATGGAGTCTGGTGAGGTGCCCCAGATTTTGGTTTTGATTACTGGCTGGGTTTGGCCTTCGACTCCGCTCAGGCCCCGAGATGGGTCGTCGGAACCGAATCCTGAGCGGAGTCGAAGGGTGGCTGGATCGTCGTTCTGTATATTTTCTAGATAGTTTTGAATGGGTACTGCCAGCTTCAGGGGGGTCTGGCCGCCGAACTGAACGATGACGCCGTCGGGATTTTCGGCTTCGATAATATTGAGGACGTCTTCTTTGGTTAGGGGTTCAAAATAGAGGCGATCGCTCGTGTCGTAGTCGGTCGAAACCGTCTCTGGGTTTGAATTGACCATGATGGTTTCGTAGTCGTCTGCCTGCAGGGCGAAGGAGGCGTGGCAGCAGCAGTAGTCAAACTCGATGCCTTGGCCAATGCGGTTGGGGCCGCCGCCTAGGATCATTACTTTGCGGCGGTCGGAAGGGAGGACTTCGGTTTCTTCTTCGTAGGTGGAGTAGTAGTAGGGCGTCAGCGACTCGAATTCGGCGGCGCAGGTATCGACCATCTTGTAGACCGGTATGATGCCGAGGGACTTGCGATGGTCACGTACGGTGTCTTCGTCGGTTTTGGCGGCGAAGGCGATTTGCCTATCGCTGAAGCCTTCTTGCTTGATCGCCAGCATCTGAGCCCGGCTGATATCGGGCAGGGGGGTGCGCTTGATGGCTTTTTCGACCGTCAGCAGGGTTTGAAACTTATCTAAAAACCAGGGATCGATGGAGGTTAGCTCGTAGATTTCTTCGATGTCTAGGCCGAGCTGCAGGGCGTGGCGAATGGAGAAAATGCGCTCTGGGTGAGGGCGGCGCAGGTTGGTACGAACCTGGGAGAGGGTCGGGAGCTTCTCGTGGCGATCGCACCCCCAGCCTGCTCTGCCAGTTTCGAGCGATCGCAGCGCCTTTTGAAACGATTCATTAAACGTGCGGCCAATGGCCATCGCTTCTCCAACAGACTTCATCTGGGTGGTCAACGTCGATGAGGCACCGGGAAACTTTTCGAAGGCGAAGCGCGGCACCTTGGTCACCACGTAGTCGATGGTCGGCTCGAAGCTAGCTGGGGTCTTCCGGGTAATGTCGTTAGAAATTTCATTTAGCCGGTAGCCTACGGCTAGCTTGGCTGCGAACTTCGCAATCGGAAATCCTGTCGCCTTGGAGGCTAGGGCTGAACTCCGCGATACTCGCGGATTCATTTCAATAACGATCACTTCCCCCGTGTCGGGGTTGACCGAAAATTGAATGTTTGACCCGCCCGTTTCGACGCCGATCTCACGGATGATCTTGATCGAGGCATCGCGTAGCCGCTGATATTCTTTATCTGTCAGGGTTTGCGCCGGGGCCACCGTGATGGAATCGCCGGTGTGCACGCCCATCGGGTCGACATTTTCAATCGAGCAGATAATGACGACGTTATCGGCTAAGTCGCGCATGACCTCTAGCTCATATTCTTTCCAGCCCAGCAGCGACTGCTCTATCAAAATCTGAGAAACTGGACTCGCTTCTAGGCCAGAGCGGCAAATTGTCTCAAACTCCTCTTGGTTGTAGGCGATGCCGCCTCCGCTGCCGCCCATCGTAAAGGCCGGGCGAATAATCAGTGGATACGACCCAATCTCCTCACCGATTGTCTTGGCTTCATCCATCGTTTCTGCCAGACCCGATGGACACACGCCCACGCCAATCTTGACCATGGCTTCTTTGAAGAGCTTACGGTCTTCGGCTTTCTCGATTGCCTCTAGCTTTGCCCCGATCAGCTCAACGTCATATTTTTCTAGGGTGCCGTTCTTGGCTAGATCCACTGCTAGGTTCAGCGCTGTCTGTCCGCCCATGGTCGGCAAGACGGCGTCGGGTCTTTCTTTTTCAATGACTTGCGCCAGCAGTTCAGGCGTTAGCGGCTCCACGTAGGTGCGATCGGCGATGTCCGGGTCGGTCATGATTGTCGCTGGGTTGGAGTTTACCAGTACGACCTCGTAGCCTTCTTCTCGCAGAGCCTTGCAAGCCTGCGTACCCGAATAGTCAAACTCACAGGCTTGTCCTATGACGATGGGACCCGAGCCGATGAGCATTATCTTCTTAAGGTCATTTCGACGAGGCATAGGACACCTAGCGAGATAAATCCAAACAATTGTATAGCAAATGGTTCAGTGGGTTCCGGTTATTTGATTGGGTGGCTTTTGCTGAGCTGCTAAGGCTACAGCGCACGCTGAAAGGGGCAGTAAAGGTGAAAAGAATTCCTATCTACTTCTCTTTACTTCAGTGAGGGTGCGGGGAAATAAACCGGGGTTGCAACTTTGTACTGGAAGCTCTTTAATAGAAATTATTGTCAACAATAACCGAGAACGCTTAACTGTATGAACACCGCTAGATGCCAGCTGTGGGGGGCCACGCTGCTGGTCGCAATGGGAATGTCTGCCTGTCAGGGGAGTGCTGACGAAGCAGAGCAAGTTGTGAATTTGTATTCGGCCCGCCATTACGATGTCGACGAGCAGCTCTACGAGCAATTTACTGCTGATACCGGCATTCGAGTGAATGTGCTGGAGGGAAAGCCTGACGAGCTGATAGAAAGGATTAAAAATGAGGGCGAGCAAAGTCCCGCAGATGTGTTTGTCGCTGTCGATGCAGGCCGTTTGTGGCGAGCCCAGGAAGCTGACATTTTTCAACCTGTGTCTTCAGAGGTTTTGGACAGTAGGGTGCCTGAAAACTTGCGAGAGCCGAGCGGACTGTGGTTTGGCCTGACAACGCGGGCTAGGGTGCTGGTGTACAACACGGTTACCGTCGAGCCGGAGGAGCTGTCGACCTATGAGGACCTGGCTGGTCCGCAGTGGGAAGGACGGGTGTGCGTGCGCAGCTCTGGCAATGTGTACAATCAGTCGCTGGTGGGCTCTATGGTGGAGTCGATGGGCCCAGACTCGACAGAAACCTGGGCAGAAGGGCTCGTGAATAACTTTGCCCGGCAGCCTGAGGGCGGCGATACTGACCAGATCAAGGCGGTTGCTGCTGGACAGTGCGATGTTGCGATTGTCAATCACTATTACTGGGCTCGTATGGCTAAGTCAGATGATCCGGTCAATCAGTCTGCGATTGGTAGAACGGCCGTATTTTTCCCGAACCAGGACGACCGGGGAACCCATGTGAACATTAGCGGTATGGGACTGGTGGAGGGCGCGCCCAATGCTGAAAATGGCATAGCCTTTATGGAGTTTTTGGTAAGTGATGCGGCGCAAGAGGTCTTTTCAAAGAGCAACAACGAGTATCCGGTAGTGGATGGCGTATCTTTAGACCCAATCGTTTCAGAGCTTGGCGAATTTAAGGTGGATGCGGTCAATGTGGCCTCCTATGGGCGCAATAACCCAGCGGTGAATGAGATTGTCGATAGAGCAGGGTGGGAATAGTGACAGCTGTTAGAGGATGGCTTTTTATCGTGTTTAGTGGCGCTGGGGCACGATTTTAAGGTCTATGATTTTTACTATTCCTAATCTTTTGGGGCCGGAGGCGCTGGCAGCGTTGTGCGATCGCCTGCAATCGGTCGAGCGGGTCGATGGCAAATCTACCGCTGGGTGGCATGCCAAAACCGTCAAGCAAAATCAGCAGCTCCATGCCAAACAAGCCGAATCACTCGGTGAAGAGGTGAGGCAGCTGATTTTGAAGCATCCTTTGTTTCAGGCGGCTGCCCGGCCCAAGCGCCTGCATACTGTCCGGTTCAATTGCTACACGGACGGCATGAACTATGGCCGCCATACGGACAATGCCTTTATGGGCGGCTATCGCACCGATCTCTCTTTTACGCTGTTTTTGTCTGATCCCGATAGCTATGAGGGGGGTGAGCTGGTGGTGGAAGGGCTAGATAGTGAACGGTCTTACAAGCTGCCTGCTGGGTCGATGATGGTGTATCCGGCTGGGTCTTTGCACCGGGTGGAGCCGGTGACGAAGGGAGTGCGGTGGGCGGCGATTGGCTGGCTGCAGAGCCAGATTAGGGACAATCAGAAGCGGGAGATTTTGTTTGAGCTGGATACGGCTCGGCGATCGCTCTTTGAAAAGAATGGCAAAACGGATGAATTTGACTTGATTAGCAAAAGCTTGAACAACCTAGTGAGGCTGTGGGCAGAGTGATACTAGCGGACTCTGGCGTAGGGCTTATTGAGAATCAATCTAGGCTGGGATGTCGTATAGTGAGTTAGGGCGCTATTGATACCAATGTGCAATAGTCGGATCTGCTCTGGCTTACGCTTCGCTCCGGTTGGCTTTGAGGCGGGTTTGTTAGATCGCTTTTATACACCTTTATTAACTTATGTCAGCTTCTGATCCTGTTCTGTCTTGTCGGATGATTACCAAGCGGTTTGATGCGGCGGTGGCACCTGCTGTGAATCGAGTCGGCTTTGAGCTGCAGACGGGGGAGTTGCTGGGACTGCTGGGGCCTTCGGGCTGTGGTAAAACGACGTTGCTTCGATTGGTGGCTGGGTTTGAGCGGCCTGAGAGTGGTGAGATTGTGCTGTCGGGGCGGCGAGTGTATGGGCCGGGCGGATGGGTGCCGCCGGAGCATCGCCATGTCGGTGTGGTGTTTCAAGACTATGCGCTGTTTCCGCATCTCAATGTGGTAGAAAATGTTGCTTTTGGGCTGAAGCAGCTGTGCCGCCGGGGTCAGCTACCCAAAAGGCAGATTCAACAGCTGGCGGTAGAGGCGATCGCACTGGTTGGGCTAACGGGTATGGAGAAGCGCTTTCCCCATGAGTTATCTGGCGGGCAGCAGCAGCGTATTGCCCTCGCCCGTGCCCTCGCGCCAAGACCGCCGCTGATCTTACTGGATGAGCCTTTTAGCAATTTGGATGTGCAGGTACGGCTGTATCTGCGCCAAGAGGTGCGCGATATTTTAAAGAGCATTGGTGCGTCTGGAATTTTTGTGACGCACGATCAGGAAGAAGCGCTGGCTATTTCAGACAAAGTTGCGGTGATGCAGGCGGGTCAACTCGTTCAGCTGGGCACGCCGGAGGGCATCTATCAAAATCCTGCTTCGCGGTTCATTGCAGAATTTGTGACTCAGGCGAACTTTGTTGATGCTGCTCGCCAGGGGAATGGTTGGAATACAGAAATTGGTGCTCTCGGCGCTCTGCCGGTTCCACCGGAAACAGCGCAGTGTGAGCTGATGATCTGTCAGGAAGATCTGCAGATTGAAAGGGATGACGAGGGCTGCCTACAGGTGCAGTGTCGACAGTTTTTGGGCCGCGAATATCAGTACTCTTTGCTGATGCCTTCTTCGCGCTTGCTGCAGGTGAGAACCGGCGCGCATCAGCGGTTTGCGATTGGCGAAAGGGTGAGTGTCAGGATGAACCGCGACCGGGTGAAACTGTTTGACCGGGAAGGGGAAGCGGTGAGAATGGTACAGGTGGAAAGGGAGACGTCGGTGGCGTAGCTACCGGCTGAGGTTTGCCGTGTTGTTTGACTGTTCGATGAGCTGCCATGCCCGTAAGACTTCTGCAACAGACCAGGCTTGGGCAAAGGCTCCCCTAGGTATAAAGGGCGTATCTCCATCAAAAATTTCACTGAGCGTCCCTACACAGCCTCCTTGCAGGTGGTGAATGAAGGGTTCTAAAAACTGTTTTGCGATCGCTGGATTTTGGTACACCTTGAGATGTGCTTGAACGAAAGGGCCGATTAGCCAACCCCAGGTGGTGCCTTGGTGGTAGCTGCCGTCGCGTTTGTAGCGATCGCCGCCGTAAATGCCGATATAGTCCGGGTGGGACTGGGCGAGCGATCGCAGTCCGTGGGAGGTGAAGAGCTGTTGTCCGCAGCTATCGACGATTGCCCGCTGCTGCGCTGTGGCTAGGGGGGGAGCGTAGATCAATGAAACGGCAAATAGCTGATTGGGGCGGAGGGCTGGGTCGTTGCCATTGGGCCCGTCGATCACATCGAAACAACAGTTTTGCTCGGGGTTCCAAAAGCGGGTGAAGCTGCGGGCGACTGTGTGGGCCAAGGTGGTGTAGTTGCCTTTGGGTTTGTCTAGGCGATCGCAAAATTTGGCCATGCACAGTAGCGCATTGTGCCAGAGCGCGTTGATTTCTACTGGCTTACCTATGCGCGGGGTCACGACCCAGTCATCGACCTTGGCATCCATCCAGGTGAGCTGTGCGCCTGTTTCCCCTGCTGCTAGCAGTCCGTCCTCACTATCTACCCGAATGTTGTAGCGGGTGCCTCGCAGGTGCCAGTCAATCACGTCTGCCAGCGCCGGAAACAAGTCTTCTAGTAGCTCTTTATCTTCAGTCTTTTCTACGTAGGCCCGAATCGCCTCGAAGTACCAAAGAATGGCATCAACGGTGTTGTAACCCGGGGTATCTCCTGCTTCTGGAAAGGCATTTGGCAACATTCCTTGGCTCAGATAGCGGGCAAACGTTCGCAGGATGGGTTCTGCAATCTCGGGGCGACCCGTTGCCAGCGTCAGCCCCGGCAGCGCAATCATCGTATCGCGGCCCCAATCGCCAAACCACGGATAGCCTGCGATTACCGTTTTTCCCGTTTCCATTTGATTGGTGTCTGGATCGACCGTGCTGCGGCTGACCACGAACTGGTCGGCGGCTAGCACAAGCTGTTGTATTTGCGGCGGCAGGACGGCGGCGGCGGGATTGGGCGGGGAGAATAGAGACGAATCTGGGGTGATTGCTTGGTACAGAGCAGGCTGTGACAAGCTATGAGAGGCCTGGGCTAGCAGCGTTTGCTCGTGGTGGCGGCGGGCGTCAAAAAGGGTGGCTTCGTCGAGATTTGGGTAGGGGTGAGTGCTGGCCACGACTGTCAGTGTGTCTCCAGGTTGCAGCGTGGTGCGCACCGTTGCGCAGTGGAAGTGGTCGTCGAGGTGGGCGAGCCCGCGGTATTTTTCTGTAGTGAGGAAGTAGTGCTGATACCACTTTTGCTGGCCGACCAGCTGACCCCGCGTACTCAATAGATAGAAAGGCTGTTCGCAGCCTACTGCCTCGATCCGTAGTCCTCTGGGATGGGCGCGGGTTTGGATGGGCCAGCGTTGTCTGGTTGCTGCTTGCCACTGCTGGCTTTGGGTGGTGTGGTGGTGGTTGCGGTAGTTGACGAGTGCCTTGATGGTGAGGGTGAAGGGGGCGGTGGCGCGATGGAGGGTGTATTGGATGTAGGTGGTATTTTCGTTTGGCTGCATCCAGATGCGTTTTTGGAGCTGGGCGTCGGCGCAGCTGTAGGTCCAGGTTGGGGTGGTGCCTGCGAGATGGAAGCGTTCGAGGTGGCGGTAGCCGTGGCCGGTGGTGGTGCCGCCTGCCCAGCGATCGCAGCTGAGGGGAAATGGCTTCTCCATGTATTGCACGGTTTCATCTAGCTTTGCTAGAAGCAGCGTGCGCTCTAAGGGGGGCTTCAGGGCGGCTACGAGCAGCCCGTGGTAGCAGCGGGTGAGGATGCCTGAGAGCGTGCCGCAGCCGTAGCCGCCGATCCCATTGGTGATGAGCCATTCGCGTTCGGTAGAGTGGGCTAGGTCACTGCAGCGATCGCGGCCAAAATCAACGACTTCATTCACAGGCAGTTAGGTCCTTTCAAGGGTATCTGACAAAGATTATCAAACATAGGCATACCGGTGGAATCGCCAAGTTGAAAATTCCAGGATGGGTCATCGTTTTGGGTACTCTGCACTTGGTTTCTAGCACCTGCCATGACTCTCTCACCGCTTCCTACGTCAGCGTCTTCTAACACGTCTGGACAAGTCATCTATCAGCGCCTGTCTGAGAATATTCAGCAGGTGGTAAAAGGTCAGCCTGAGGGCATTCGAAAATTGCTGGCTGCTTTTGCCAGCGGCGGTCATGTACTGCTAGAAGACAATCCTGGAACGGGGAAAACGACTCTGGCCAAAGCGCTTGCCCTATCAGTCGATGTGTCTTTTAAGCGCATACAGTTCACCCCTGATCTGTTGCCTTCTGATATTCTCGGCGTTTCTATTCTCGATCCTGAGGAGCGCACTTTTCACTTTCACGAAGGGCCGATTTTTGCCAATATTGTTCTCGCGGATGAGATTAACCGGGCTTCACCGCGCACTCAGTCGGCGCTGCTGGAGGCCATGGCCGAATCGCAGGTCAGCATTGATGGCAAGCTGAATCCGCTGAAAGATCCCTTCTTTGTGATTGCGACTCAGAATCCGATTGAGGCGCGGGGTACCTACCCGCTGCCCGAAGCGCAGATGGACCGCTTTGCTCTGCAGTTTCGGTTGGGGTACATCTCGCCCGCTGAAGAAGTTGAAATTTTGGCCAATCAGGTTGAGGTGCATCCGATAGAACGGGTGAGGCCGTGTGTCTCTATTGAAGATATTTTTGAGCTGAAGCGACAGGTGAAGCAGGTGCGGGTCAGCGCTGAACTTCAGCGATATATCGTTGATATTGTGGGGGCTACGCGGCAGGCGGAAGGGGTGCAGCTGGGGGCTAGCCCGAGGGGCTCGATTGCGCTGATGAAGGTTGCTCAGGCGATGGCGCTGTTTGATGGCTACGACTTTGTGACGCCGGACCACATTCAGGAAATTGCGGGGCCGGTGTTGGCCCATCGCCTGGTGCTGGAGGCGCAGTCTCAATTTTCTGGAACAACTGCTGAGGGCATTATCTCGGAGATTTTAAAGACGCTTTCGGTGCCGGGTTAGTGATGAATCGTGCGTCTTTTTTGCGAGAACGGTTTGGCGGTGGATTTAAGCTGCTGCTGAAAAAGAGCACTGAGCCTAGCCCGCTGGGTGTGCTGCTGGTTTATCGAGTGTTGAAGACTAACCACAAGCTGAAGCTGTGGCTGGTGAAATACCTCACGCCAGCTGGGCTTAGCGTGCTCTGTGCCTTGTTTGTTTTTGGGCTTATCGGGCTAGATATTAAGCGCAGCGTTTCTTATCAGATTTTTGTTTTTTTGCTGGCGCTGTTGTTGGTTTCTGTTTTGCTTTCTCGTTTCGTGCGCTATCGGGTTAGCGTTACTCGGCAGCTCCCGCGGTTTGGCACTGTGGATGTTCCGTTGCGGTATGGAATCACGGTGCAAAATCATCGGGCTAAAAGACAAGATGGTATGAGTTTGAACGAGTCTTTTAGCAAGACCTTTCCGACTCGCTCTGAGCTTCACCGCGTTCTAATGGCGAAGGCTAATCGGCATGGGTGGGATAAGCTCATGGCTCAGCGTAGCCGGGCCTTTGCACCAGCGATCGCACTCCCTCCTTTGCTACCCAACAGCCAAACCAAGGTGACTGCTGAGCTGGTTCCACTCCGCAGAGGGCCTTTGAGATTTGATCGGCTCACGGTGGCCTGCCCAGACCCGCTCGGCTTGGTGAACCGGTGCAAAACGATGGTGCTGCCTCAGCAGGTGTTGATTTTACCCAAGCGATATCGCCTGCCCGCCATTGCGCTACCCGGCTCTAGGCGCTACCAGGCAAACGAGCTGGCTTCGGCAGCTTCTGTCGGAGATTCAGAAGAGTTTAGATCGCTGCGGGACTATCGTCCGGGCGATTCGCCTCGAAAGATTCATTGGAAGAGCTGGGCGAAAACGGGTAAGCCTATCGTCAAAGAAGAGCAGGAAGAGTACTCGGTGCGTCATGCGCTGATTTTGGATACTTTTCAGATAGAGGGAGAGAGTGACGTGATGGAGGAGGCGATTGCGATCGCAACGTCTTTTATTTACACGCTGCAGACGACGGGCCAGTCACAGGAGGCCTTGCTCGATACGCTCTTCATCGGCGATCAGTCCCATTGCTTTACCCTGGGGCGGGGGCTCGGCCAAACGGAAGGCATTTTGACGCTGTTGGCTTCGGCGCAGCCCTGCCATGATAAACCTTTTGAGGTGCTGACGACGGCTGTGAGTAGGCGACTCTCTTTGTTGAGTGGCTGCATTTGCATTTTTTTGGATTGGGACAGCGATCGCCAGCAGCTGATTGAAGCGCTGCAGAGCGCCAATATTCCGACGCTGGTATTGATTATCTCTGGAGAACAATCGGGTGGGGGCGGTTTGTCGGCAGAGCCTGACGATAGCTGCCTCAAAAACAGCCAGAGTCGCCTGCATGTTTTACCTGTCAACAATATTCAGGAGGCGCTACTGGCCCTATGACTGCCCATTCGCAACCTGACAGTTCAGATAAAGTTTCTTCTAAGGATTTCGCATCGGCATGGCTGGATAGTGCCAGCTTGTGCAGCTTGGCGACGGCTTTGTGGGGATGGCATACCGGATTTCTTTGGGTGGCTGTCCCGATTATTTTGATTTTGGAAGCTCGCCATGTGGTGAAGCAGCGCTGGGAGATTACGGGTTCAGATTTTCAGGAGGCTATTAAGCTCTCTATTGCGATTGTTGCGCTGCTGTTTTTGGTGCTCGTGACTACCAAAAAGGCTGTTTTTATCTACAGTTTGTTTCAGTGGTTGCCGTTGGCTGGTTTGCCGCTGGTGCTGGCGCAGACTTATGGGCTGGGTGTGCGATCGCACGTTGTTCGCTATTTTTCAAATGCTTATTTGCTAGAGCGCGGCATTCATCGCAAGCGCAGCCCGGTTAACCTGCACTATTTGTACATTGGGCTCTGCGTGGTGGGTGCAAGCGCAGCCGATACGGACCATTTTGTTTTTTATGGTGCGGCTACTGCGCTTAGTGCTGTGTTGCTATGGCCGCTGAGGCCTAGACGCTCAGCGCCTATTTTATGGTTGTTGCTCTTTTGTCTCTCTGCTGGACTGGGGTTTGTGGGTCACCGGCAGCTCGCTCAGTTTCAGCAACAGCTGGAGTCTCAGGTGATTGCTATGCTGGGTAGCCGACTCAGCGGACAGCTCAATCCCAATGGCACGGCGACGCAAATGGGTGCCCTCGGCAGGCTAAAGCTCTCTGGCCGCATTGCCTTTCGCGTCGCGCCAGGTAGATCAGATGAGGCATCGCCGGATAGCTTCTTGCCGGTTGCCTTTCCGTTGCTGCTTCAGGAGGCTACTTACAATCAGTATCAGCTGGCGAGCTGGTATGTGGCTGACCCATTATTTTTGCCGGTTCCGCCTGGGGAAGATGACGGTAGCTGGATTTTGAGTGCAGCGGGCGCAGATGTCCAATCGATTGTTGTTTCTACCGATTTGGAACGGGGTGATGGCATTTTGACCCTGCCGCGCAATGTGGCTAGCATTCAGCAGCTGCCCGTGAAAGAGATGCAGCGGAACCAGTATGGCGCGGTGCAGGTGGATGCCGTTGGCCAGGCTGCTTATGAGGTGAAGTTTGGCCCGGGTGGATCGGGGGTGCGATCGCTCACGGCTGAGGCGGCACCTACGGATGCTGATTTGCAAATTCCCAAGGTCGATAAAGCTGCGATAGAAAGTACCCTGGCGCAGCTCAACCTTGCGGGTAAGTCGGAGCGGGAAATTGTCAATCAAATTGCAACTTATTTGCAAACTTTCCAGTACTCTCTAGATCTGTTGCGACCTGCAGAGAACACGTCTGCTGTCTCAGACTTTTTGCTCAACACCAAAGCGGGGCACTGTGAGTATTTTGCCAGTGCGACTGCGCTTTTGCTACGCGGCGCGGGGATTCCTGCCCGGTATGCGGTGGGCTACTTGGCCCATGAATTTAGCCCGCTGGAGCGGCAGTATATTGTGCGCAGTCGGGATGCGCATGCTTGGACGCTGG
>JBCBFY010000008.1:0-76348 GCA_038527325.1 Cyanobacteria bacterium J06614_10 | reverse complement strand
AAATTACCCCAATTTTACCCCAATTAAAAGTGCCCAAAAGCGCCCAAAACGTCCTAAAAGTAGTACAAAGTTGCTTGTGAAATTCAACCTCAAGAGTCCTTCGTCGTCGGCTGAATCCCTTTGTTTTCAATACGTTCAGATTTAAAGCGGGTGGGGGGAATCGAACCCCCATCATTAGCTTGGAAGGCTAAGGTTTTACCACTAAACTACACCCGCGAAGGTTGCTATTCATATTAGCCCAAGTACATTATCACGGTTCCATGCTGGGCGCATATTAGTAAAATCTCTTAAGAATGCATGCAAAAGCGTGCTGAGCTAGTCCAGCCCAGATTCGATAATGTCAATGGTTAGGAGCAGGTTATCGTTTAAGACAGGTTGGCCGTCCGTTGTCGCAGGTGTGAAGCTAAAGCCTGCTGATACGAGTAAACAGGCGATCGCACGCTCCCCCTCACTGAGCGATCGCCCCTCAATGCTCCCCGTCCAAGGCACCGCCGACTGCAGCGAACCATCTGGCCTCACCACTACCCGATAGGTTACCTGCCGCTCAGCAAAATCAACCTGCCCGCAGCCGACATCCCTAGGCTGCAGCGTCACCGACGTCACCGCCTCATACAGCGGCGCTGGCGGTGTATCTGTCACATCCCTCAGCAGGTCTTCTGGAACATACTCATGGCCAACGATGTTTAGATACGCTTGCTGCGCTGCGTCATCACCCTGATTGTTTTCTTCAGGTGTAGGCAGCAGGTCCTCACCTGGCACGACAGGCGGCGTGTCTTCCTCCTCTGTAATCGGTGCTGGTTCTTGCGGTTCTTCCTCAGGAAGATCAGCATCAGGTAGTTCAAAATCATCCGGTTCTGCAGGCTCACTTGGAAGGTCTGGTTCTTCCTCGGCTGTGTCCGAGTCTGGCGACTCATCAGCTTCTTCATCTGGAGGCACTGTCTCAGGCTCTGCGGGTGGTTCATCCGGTTCGACTGGCGTCTCGGTGCCGGTAGTGTCGGATGGGGGTTCGTCTTGGGCGACGACTGGCGGGTCATCGGCAGTCAAGATATCTTCAGTGGCAGCAGGGTTAGTGGGTGTAGGGGGCTCTGCTGAAGTTGATGAGGGTGGTTGAGCTGAAGGAGGTCCCGAAGCGGATTCTCTGGCAGGAGAGGGGGCAGTTCTGGGTTCGGCACTGGGGTTGGGATCAGGTTCAACACTGGGCTCTGTGGGTGTCGCGACATCAGCCTCTGCCTCAATAAGCTCAATTGGCACCACGGCTGCAGACTGTGCGTCGCTAGGCTGCATGAGCGTGAGTACATAGGGCAAAGACAGGCCCAAAACACCTACATGGGCGACCACCGCCAATCCACCCAAGGCAGGCCATAGCCCCTTCGGCTCACGATGAGCCCAGGTTTGTAGCGGAGAAACCATCCGACCTGTTCGCGCAGTATGAGATAGGGGCGTTGATGAACAGCGTTCATTAACAACAACGCTCACAAACTAACTCCTAAACAAACCCTTCAGCAAGTCATTAGGTCACTTCGCCAATAGGCTAGCTGTTACGACGGAAGCAGTGACTACAGCCGCGTCTTCACACCAAAGGTCAACACGGTCTCATCGATTCCCTTTAGCTGCAGCGGGTCAAACTTCACAATCTCCTGCTCATCAAGATAATCAGCCACTGCGGCAGAGACCAAGATAGTTTCTGCGGTGGCTGCCTCTTGAATTCTGGCTGCAATGTTTACAGCTGGGCCAATTGCTGTGTAGTCCGAGCGTTCGGCGCTGCCAAACATGCCGACCACTGCCGTACCCTGATGAATACCGCAGCGAAACTTCACGGGCCCAATGCCTTGCTCAGCCCAGCGCTGATTCAGGCTATCGAGGTCCTGGTACATCTGCCGTGCGGCCGCAATAGATCGCCGCACCTGCTCATTCGGGCTCATCTCTTCGGGCGCACCGAAGAGCGCAAGCACCGCATCTCCCATAAATTTGTCCACGGTGCCGCCATTGTTGAAAATGGCATGGGTCATGGTTTCTAGGTACTCATTGAGCAGTTCTGCCACTCGGCGACTACGCAGCGTATTGCTCAGCTGGGTAAAGCCCACAATATCACTAAACAAAATCGTCACCAGTCGGGGCTCGGGTCGCAGGTCTAGTTGCAGGGCTCCTTCGTTCGCCTTTTGCACCAGCGAAGGTGGCAAAAAGCGCTGCAGTACCGATTCGGTCAAATATTGATTCAGCTGGGCCACCTTGCGCTCATTAGACTTTAGCGCCAATAGGTTGCGCACCTCAGCAAGTAGCTCACGGTCGTTAAAAGGTTTCGAGAGGTAGGCGTCTGCCCCTTGCTCCACGCCTTCTAGGCGGGTCTCATTGTCTACCTTCGCCGTTAGCAAAATAATCGGTGTACCCTGCAAAGCCGCATCCTTACGGATTCGCTCGATCATCTCCAATCCGTTTACCCCAGGCATCATCAGGTCTGTGATGATCAGGTCAGGGCCGTAGCTGTTGGCCATTTCCAAGCCAGCGGCCCCTTGTTCTGCTGTCCGTACCTGATAGCCCTGCCGCTGCAAAACGCTCGATACATACGCCCGCAGATCTGGATTGTCATCGACTACTAAAATTTGAGAGCCCTCTAGCGAGACCCGCTCAGCCTGCGTGCCTTCTGTCTCAGGCGGCAGCTGTATGCTGCTATCTACCGTCGCCGACGCCATCTCAATATCCGACAGCTCTACGGCAGCCCTGCCTTTTTCAGACGATAGGGCCTGCTCTACTACCTGATCTGCGGGTAAATGGGCCGCTCCTAAAGGTAAGTCAATCGTGAAGGTGGTGCCCGCTCCGTACTCTGACTGTACTGACACCTGACCGCCGTGTAGCTGAGTTAGCTCCTGCACCAGAGAGAGTCCCAGTCCTGTGCCTTCGTAGTGTCGGTTGGCAGAGCCATCCGCCTGGCGAAACCGCTCAAATAGGTGGGGAAGCTGGTCTGCTCGAATGCCGATGCCTTCATCTTGTACTTGGAGCTGGGCTTTACCGCTAATCTCCTTTAGCCGCACCGTAATCGACTTTCCAGACGGCGTAAATTTCATGGCATTGGAGAGCAAGTTGTACAGTACCTTGTCGAATTTCTCCATGTCTAGATACACCGGAGAGCAGACATCAATATCTGTGCTGAGGGTAATTTGCTTGCGCTCGCAGTAGCTCTGAAACGCCTCTACAACTTCTGTGGCAAATAAGGCCAAATCGCAGGGGCGGAAGGTGGGCTTCATCTTGCCCGCGTCGAGTTTCTGTAGGTCCAGCAGCTGGTTTACTAGGCGCAGGAGACGCCGCGAATTTCTCAGCGCGATCGCTGACTGCTCCGCGTCCAGTCCTTCGCCCCGCTCCACCGCCGATTCCAAAGGCCCAATGGTCAAGGTCAGCGGCGTGCGAAATTCATGGGAAATATTTTGGAAGAACGCGGTCTTCTGCTGGTCAAGCTCCAAGAGCTGCTCCGCTTGTAGTCGGCTCTTTTGATAGAGTTCGGCTTGCTGTACGGCGATCGCAGCCTGATTGGCCACAGCCTGTGCCAACCCCACCTCATCCTGCTGCCACTGGCGATCGCGTGATACCTGCTGCAGCACAATACAGCCCGTAATCTTCGAATCTGCCAGCAGCGGCACCGCCATCAGCGCCTTCACACCGTGGTGCGTGCCCTTTTCTAGCGGCTCACCAGGCGCCATCGCATCCATCACCACCGGCTGCTTAGTCTCCAGCAGCTGCGTCAAAATTGGGTCGCCCGCAATCTCTACAGAGGCCTCCGGCAAGGTCGGAGACGTCTGCACATTCATGTCGTAGCGGCCCACGCACTGGGCATGGGTCTCCGTCCACAGC
Source organism: Cyanobacteria bacterium J06614_10 (assembly GCA_038527325.1). GTDB lineage: Bacteria > Cyanobacteriota > Cyanobacteriia > Phormidesmidales > Phormidesmidaceae > Phormidesmis. Next base: position 72,505 of record JBCBFY010000008.1, on the reverse strand, counting down.
GACAGCGTACAGCTATCTGCATACAGCGATTCGCCTAGCTTCTGGGTAATCGCTGCAAAAATCTCACTCGGGTCTAGGCTGGCGTGCAGCGCCTGCGTAATCGTATTGATCAATACCTCGCGCTGCGCCAGAGACTGCACCCGCTCATAGGTCCAAGTCTGCGAAAGCGCCAGGGCTGCCTGGTCGGCCAGCGTCGTCAGGAGCTTTATTTCACTCTCTTCCCACGGCTTCTGATAAGAGCATTTGTGCAGGGCCAGCACCGCCAACACATCTTGCTTAAACGTCAGCGGAATCAGCAAGCTAGTGTGAATATCCAGCGCCTGGTAAGCCGCCTCACTCTCAGCGCTCGAGGCTGCCGCCGCAATATCTTCAGCAGACTCCAAGTGCTGCGTTAGCAGCGTTTTCCATACGGTTTGCTTCAGGGCTGCAAGCGATTCAGGCAGCAACTCGCGGCCCGCCCCCCCAGACAGCAGCGACTCAGAAACTGCTGTGCCCACATAGTGAAACATCGGCGCATTCAGGTCCCCATCCGACAGCGGCTTCACAATGCCATAGTCGAGTTCAAAAGCCGTTCCCAACGTTTCCACAATGGTCTTCAGCATCTCCTGTGAAGACTGGGCACTGCGGATTGTATTAGTAATTGCGTTGAGGAGCGTTTCTTGGCGGACGACGCGATTGAGTTCCTGGGTCCGTGCCTGCAAGACGCTGTGAGTATCCACCGCTTGGTTGACCACTGTGCGCAGGTCTTCTTCTTCCCAAGGCTTGGTGACGTATTTAAACACCTTCCCGGCATTGATAGCTTCGACGAGATCCTCCACATCGGTATAGCCAGTCAGCATAATCCGAATAGAATTAGGATAGCGATCTGCCGTCAGCCGCAATAGCTCTGTCCCGCTCATGCCAGGCATTCGCTGGTCAGAAATGATGACCGCAATATCCCCTTGATCTGCCAACATATCCAAAGCTTCACGACCGCTATTGGCCTTTATTACTTTGAAATCTCGATAGAATGTTCGGTAGAGCAGATCCAAATTATCGGGTTCGTCATCCACCACCAAGATTTTGTGCTTAGATGCCTTTTTCCGTCGACTACGCTCTCTAACTGCCATGCATCAATCTCTCATCTAGGCCGAAATATCCATCCCGGATACGTTATTTCGCGGTAGCGAACAACAGGTTAGTTCGACTGCTCGAACCAAACGAACCGTGCGTTAAGAAGCAGAGAAACCTCTTAAGCACTGAGGCCGCTATGCAACGTCTTACATAAAGTTCCCACCCTCTTTCGAGTTTTTACTATGTCCCAGGCTAATGCCGAGCCCGCCTCGTCCCCCGACTACCAACGGGAAGACACACGGCAGTCCTTTCGCATTCGCGCCGCCCAGCGCAAAGATCTGCCCCAAATCGTCAGCGTGCTGTTAGCCAGCTTTTACCCCCAGACTCAATCGACGCAGTGGCTATACTGGCTGATGCACATCGGCATCAAAGAAGACATCAAAACCCGCCTCAACACGCCCGCTAACCAGTACGCCTGCCTCGTTGCCACTGCCGTAGAGCCTAGCTCCGGCCAAGCAAAAGAAGTCATTGGCACAGCCGAAATTTCCCAGCGTCCCTGCGAAAGCTGGCGATTCTTTCCGCCTAAGCGGGCTTACCTATCCAATCTGGCGATTAGCCATGCCCATCGCCGCAAAGGCGCTGCCAACCAGCTCCTCGTCACCTGCGAATCCATCGCTTTGAGCTGGGGCTTCCACCGCGTTTATCTACACGTCATGGCCAATAATGCAGCAGCGCAAGCACTCTACAAACAGGCAGGCTATCAACCCTGCGAGGTGAGCAACCCCCTGCTATCAGGACTAGGACTGCGCCCTGAGCGACTGCTACTTTCTAAACACATCTGCTAACCGCAAAGACCTGCGCAGATTTACTGAAGCGTCTACCTGTACAGGCCGTTCCAGTATTCTTTCTTAAAAAAATCTAAAAGAGCAAGCCGTCAAATGAAGACAAAAAGGCTTGGATTCATCTTCTATTTGTCCTTATCGACCTGCTCTTGGCCTGGGTAGGCACTGTGATAGAAAAGTTACAGCCTAAAATAATGATATGTACGTAGGCGTCTGGAACGAAGCGCAGCTTTTATGTACCAGATGTGAAGTACTGACTGCTTTGCCATAAAGAATGAATAAAAAGTACTTGTTCTTTCGTGATTTGCAAAGGATTCATATCACATTAATAGGGTCACACTTTGATGCGCTAAATCACGCTAAAGTGAATGCCTCAAGATATGGATCTGCAAAGAGCCGCCAAGTCCAGTCTCAAGTCCATTGTTTTACCCGTTCAGCCGCTCAACGATACTGCTGAGCGTCGTGCCGATTGTGGGGTATCCAGTAGCTCTGATACCATCGTCTCTCATCCGCTCGTTTCAAAGCCGCTTCGGGGTCAGGCATACAGCGTCAAAGCTTCTATCAAGCAGTCTTGTTCGCAGAAGGCCCCTCATACAGCGGGAAACTGGAAGTTTTTTGGGGCATCCGTGAATCAAGACGCGAAAGTTGACAACGTGGTTGAAAAATTGGAAAGTGGCCAGCTGTGGGTCGTGAACAGCCGCCGTCGTAACGGGCTGATTGTACTACGTGAGTTTCATGCTGAGTTTGCGGGGCCAGGTGCCGCTGTCGGGGGCAGCTTGGATGAAGACATTGTCAAGGTCATCCCTATTGGCAATCTGTCACTCCTAGAGCCCGACTCTCACGAAGCCCACCAAAACGCGATCAAGATTCGCCTACAGTGGATTCGCCTTACCCAAAACTTCACTGACCAGCCCGAACCCGATGACCGGGCTCGCATGATACTAGAGCAGTTCAAAACTTATTTTGACCAAGCCACGGTAGACCTAGTCCCGGACGAAGCCTTCGCGCTTTTGGTAGGTGTTTTGCCTCAAACGATTCGCAGGGTTCGCTCTAAGTTTGTTTGGTGAGTTTGTTTGGTGCCCTGGGCTTGAATAGTCACTTTTTTGTAAGCTCAGACATTTGTAAGCTCAGACATTTGTAAGCTCAGACAACGGAAGCAGGAACTGTTGATTCACTACGGTCAACGGTTTTATTTGCTTGGCTGCCGTTTGCTTGCTGACTGGCCAATACCTGCTGCAGATTTGACACGGTCCGCTTGTTCTCAGCAGCTGTGCCGATAGAAATTCGTAACCCGCCGCCCGTGAGGCGAACTAGCGTACCGGCAGTCTGCAACTGCTGATGTAGGTAGCCCAAGCCTGCGGATTGGGTTTGAAAGCCTAGTTCTGTAATCCCTGTGTCACTTAGCCGGGCGTAGATGAAGTTGCTATCACTGGGCCACAGTCGCAGGTAAGGGTGCTCAGATAGGGCCTGGATGAGCTGCTTTCGCTCGGTCAGAATGTCTGGAATTTGTGCCAGTAGCTGCTTGCTGTGGGTCAACGCGGCTTGGGCAGCAGCCTGAGAAAAGCTGGGCAGATTGTAAGGTAGCCGCAGCTTCTCTAGCGTGGCGATGATGTCGGGATGGGCAATGCCGTAGCCCACTCGATGTGCGGCCAGCCGAAACGCTTTCGAAAATGTTCTGGTGATCATCCAGTTTGGACGGCTCAGCGCTTCTGAGAGCGTAGTGCGTCCGCTAAATTCAAAATAGGCTTCGTCAACTACGACCAAGATCTCTTCGGGTAGCTGCTTCATCCAGGCTAGCTCCTGGGCGGTGAGTGCGTTACCCGTTGGTGAATTAGGATGCACCATGAAGACGACTCTGACAGGCGCAGTGGGTGGGCTCGAAGAGGCGCGCGACTGAGCGATCGCACTATCCGCCGCCGCCAAATCCACTGCAAACGTCTCTTCGTCACGAGCCACCCTGTAGACGGGCACACCCAGCGTTTTGGCCAAAATGCCATACATCGAAAAAGTAGGCTCACTGACCAAGATGGCCCCGTGTCCGCCCAGACAGGTCGCCATAATGATGGAGCGAATCAGCTCATCGGAACCATTGCCCAAGGTGATATTGGCCAAGGAGATGGCATCCGGCGAAATCTCACTAGAGCGAACGGCATAGTCCAACACGGCCTGCTTGAGCTGAAGATGGCCGCCATCTGGGTAGCGATTGGCTGCGATCGCCTGTTCATATTGCGTTGCCAAAGCCGCTTTCAAATCATCTGGTAAATCAATCGGACTCTCGTTGGTATCTAGTCCGTCTAAGGCTTTCACCGGCTCCTCTACCGGGTGAGGAGCGCTGTAGGCTGAAAATTGTGCTAGGTCGGCGCGGAGGAAAGACATAGAACGATGAAAAGAAAATCGTTGGCTTGTAGGGCCTATGCAATGACTAAATCTCGACTGGCAAAGCAAGTCAGAAAAGCCAGCTGAGAAGACCCGCTAAGAAGCTGTATGAACGCATTTTACAGTAACGCATCAGGAAGATCGGCCATCAGGTATTATGACAGCCGAAGCTTGCCCACCCTCAATCCCTACACCTGCTTATGTCCGAGCCTATTCGCATTACCCTACTGCCCGGAGACGGCATCGGACCCGAAATTATGGCCGTGGCGGTCGCCGTTCTCAAGCAGGTCGGCCAGCAGCAAAACATCACCTTCGACTTTACAGAGGCGATGATAGGGGGCGTCGCCATTGACGCGACGGGCTCTCCCCTGCCCGAAGAGACGCTGACAGCCTGCCGCCAGAGCGACGCTGTGCTCCTCGCCTCCATTGGTGGCTACAAGTGGGATAGCTTGCCTAGGGCGCAGCGCCCCGAAACGGGCCTGCTGGGGTTAAGGGCCGGGCTAGGCCTGTTTGCCAATCTTCGGCCAGCGACGATTTTGCCGCAGCTACTGAGCGCGTCTTCCCTAAAGCCGGAGGTGGTCGAAGGGGTCGACATCATGGTGGTGCGCGAACTCACGGGCGGCATTTACTTTGGCCAGCCAAAGGGCATTTTTGAAACGGAAGATGGGCAGCAGCGGGGCGTGAGCACGATGGCCTATACCAGCGGTGAGATTGACCGGATTGGCCGGGTTGCCTTTGAGGCAGCGCAGAAGCGTCAGGGGCGGCTGTGCTCAGTCGATAAGGCCAATGTATTGGAGGTGTCTCAGCTGTGGCGCGATCGCATCACGGCCCTCAGCGCCGACTACCCTCAGGTCGAACTTTCTCACTTATATGTAGATAATGCCGCCATGCAGCTCGTGCGCGCCCCAAAACAGTTCGATACGATTGTCACGGGCAACTTATTTGGCGATATTCTCTCCGATGCTGCGGCAATGCTCACAGGAAGCATCGGTATGCTACCATCTGCCAGTCTGGGCGAGAGCGGGCCTGGAGTTTTTGAGCCGGTCCATGGTTCGGCGCCTGACATCGCTGGGCAGGATAAGGCCAATCCGCTCGCTCAAGTGCTAAGCGCAGCCATGATGCTACGCTACGGGCTAAATCAGCCCGCTGCCGCAGACCAAATAGAGCAAGCTGTGCTTACTGTGCTCGACCAAGGCTATCGAACTGGAGACATTATGTCTCCTGGGATGACAGCTGTGGGATGCCAGGGGATGGGGCAGGCCCTCGAAAAAGCGCTGGGCTAGCTTTAACCTAAGCCAGGAAAAATCAGACTAAATAGTACAGTCGTATAGTACATTTGAACCGGAGTGAATGCAAAGCCGAATGAGCACACTAACTATGTCACCTGAAATGTTGCACAGTACAAACAACGGTACAACTGATCGCCTCGCCTTCGGAGATGACTCAGTGCTTCTCAATCCAGAACTCATCAAAGCAGCACGGCACATCTATCGCACCTTTTATGAAGTCCATCCTGAGGTGATGCAGCGTCCCATCGGGGTCGCCATCGGTCGGTTCAACCATCGTGGCAAGCTGGTATTTGGTGACAAACCCGTTTTGCTGCCCCAGGAGTGCTTTGTCCCCTTCAGCCAGATTGAACCCACCCTAGGCTAACGCTATCCCCCAGGGTTCGCGGCGTCTGGTCACACCCCCAATCGTCACTGAGTTCACCGTCACTGAGTTCAGCGTCACTGAGTTCAGCGTCACTGAGTTCAGCGACTATATCTAAATCATCTAGCCTTGAGAGCCCTCTCAAACCCGCCAAGGCTAGATTTTTTGCTGTCTGCGCGCCAGCGGCTGGGCACCTTAACCGTGGTCCCTTTTACCAACGCGCTACGCCCGCGCCCGCTTCATGGATCTTGCTACAGCAGATGCACTGGTTCCGGTGCTAATTGTTTTTATTTTTGGCGCTGCCGTTGGTAGCTTTCTAAACGTTGTCGTCTACCGGCTACCTGCAGGGCTTTCCTTACTGTATCCACCTTCTCGCTGCCCCAAGTGCGAGCAGCGGCTCAAGCCTTACGACAACGTTCCTGTGCTGGGCTGGCTCTGGCTCAAAGGTCGCTGCCGCAACTGTAAGCGACCCATTGCCGCGCGCTACCCCATGGTGGAATTTGTGACGGGCTGTCTGTTTGTTGCTGTTTTTGGGCTGTCAGGGGTAACTTGGCAAACCCCTGGCTACTGGCTATTTGTGTGTTGGCTGCTGGCATTGGCCCTCATCGATTTGGACACGATGACCCTGCCGAACAGCCTGACCGCTTCTGGGCTGTTGTTGGGTTTAGGGTTTCAAGGCTGGATGGGGTATCTGGCCATGCCGACACCTGCGGGGGCCCTGCGCGGGGTGATGACGGCGGTGATTGCCAGTATTTTGGGTCTGTGGCTCTTTGATTTAGTAGGGATCGCGGGAAGCCGGGCTTTTGGGAAGGCGGCGATGGGGGGTGGCGATGCCAAGCTAGCGGCAATGATGGCCGCGTGGCTGGGTTGGTCAGGTCTTTTGCTGGCTACTTTTTTGGCGGCTGCGGTCGGGGCGCTAATAGGCAGTAGCGCCTTGGCACTCGGTGTTTTGAGCCCAAAGCAGCACATTCCCTTCGGCCCCTATCTAGCAATCGGTGCTTTGTTTACGCTGTTTTATGGCGATCAGCTCATCGGCGCGTATCTGGCTATTTTCTTTCCGATGGGGGTGTAGTCTTACGGGCGATCGCCTGCGAGTTTCCCTGGCAGAATTCTCCCGTCAAAATTTCCATGGGGGGTGCAACCCAGTAGAATAGATAGGATGAGTAGGAATTTGCCTCACAAAGGTTTAGTCGTCAGGCAGTTTCTATGAGCGGATGTCCCAATGCGGGCATCTGCGGATCGGGTTGCTTTGCAGACTGTTGTTTGTAGCCTTCAGAAGTGTCGTCAGCAACTCGACGAAAGCTACAGACACCATGGATGAGCAAAAAAATGTCCCTCTTTGACTGGTTTGCCAATCGCAAGAAAACCGGCCTCATAAGCCAAGACCGGCACGAGCGCGAAATTGCCGACGGGCTATGGACCAAGTGTGAGCGCTGCGATGTTTTGACCTATACAAAAGATCTGCGGGCCAATCAGCAGGTCTGCCCTGAGTGTGGCTACCACCATCGGGTCTTCAGCGTAGAACGAATTGAACAGTTGATCGATGAAGGGACTTGGACGCCTTTAAATACCCAAATTTCGCCGCAAGACCCGCTGCGCTTTCGCGATCGCAAAGCCTATGCTGACCGTATTCGCGACACCCAGAGCAAGACTAAGCTGGTCGACAGTGTGCAAACAGGCCTGGGCAAAATCCAGGAGCTGTCCGTTGCCCTTGGTGTGATGGATTTTCGCTTCATGGGCGGCAGCATGGGCTCCGTCGTCGGTGAAAAGCTGACCCGGCTGATAGAACGTGCCACCGCAGAGCAGCTGCCTGTGATTATTGTCTGTGCCTCTGGCGGCGCGCGCATGCAAGAGGGCATGCTCAGCCTCATGCAAATGGCCAAGATTTCGGCTGCCCTAGAGCGGCACCGGTCAGCCCATTTGCTCTATATGCCTGTGCTCACCCATCCCACCACGGGCGGTGTGACTGCGAGCTTTGCCATGCTGGGTGACATTATTTTGGCGGAACCCGAAGCGACCATCGGCTTTGCCGGACGGCGTGTGGTAGAGCAAACCGTTCGAGAAAAGCTACCCGACGGTTTCCAAACGGCTGAGTACCTGCTCGACCATGGCTTTGTCGATAAGATTATCCCTCGCACGCAGCTCAAGCAGACCCTGGCCCAGATCATCAAGCTGCATCAGCCTGTCAAGGGGAAGGTGCCGGTCGTTGCTAAGCAGGTAGAAACGGTGCTTAATGGCGCTGATCATCTCGTGCAGCGTCAAGACTAAATGTAGGGATTTGGGGAAGCCGGCAGGAAAGTGCTACTCGTCACGGGGCGTTGCCCCCTTATCGCCCTATTCATGTCATGATAAAGGCATCATTTGATTCAAACTGCAGATTAACGCTGTGTTGGATCACTGCTGTGTTGCGTGGCTGGAAAGCAAACATAAAAAATGAGAAATATATTGAAGAAATGCACCGGGTTGGTGGCAGTTGCTGTCTTCGTGCTAACCGGGCTAATGGGCGTAGGCGCTTTTACTGGAGAGGCGATCGCAGCTGACCTAGATGCTGCAACCCGAACGATTCCGCTGAATGCAGCGGGAGATACGGTGACGCTGTCGGTCGAAGAATTTACCCGAGGCCAGCGCAAGTTCAACCAAGCCTGCGCGATCTGTCATCTGGGCGGTATCACCAAGACCAACCCCAACGTGGGGCTAGATTCGGAATCCTTGGCAGGGGCCTTCCCTGACCGGAATAACCTCGAAGGCCTAATCGACTATCTCCACAACCCCACAACCTATGACGGTCTCGTCGAGATCTCTGAGCTGCACCCCAGTACTCAGAGCACCGATATCTTCCCCAAGATGCGCAACCTGACCGAAGATGACCTCAAAGCAATTTCAGGTCACATCCTTCTGATGCCGAAGATTCGCGGCGATCAGTGGGGCGCTGGAAAAACCAAGTCGCTCTAGACACGCGTAAGGCACCCAGAATTAAAGGGCCTACAAACGTCTACAAAAGACTACACTTTAAGCGCAGAGAGGGATTCCCTCTCTGCGCTTTATCGTTGCGATGACGCGGACATGATCACTCGAAGAACGCTGCTAGTAGGAACAGCTGGCCTGGCAGCTAGCAGTATGCTCACAGGCTGTCGCCCACAGGCCAATGCCCTCCGCATGACGCTCCTAGAAGGTGCAATCCCACCTGAAGTGATCAAACAGTTTCGCCGACAGACTGATGAATCGGTCAGGCTAAAGGTGCTACCTCAGATGCACCGAGTGTTTCAACAGCTTCAGAGCTGGCAGCAATCTCCTGAGGCGGCAACGGCCCTCTGGCGACGCTTAGCCCCTTGGCAACCAGAGCAAACGGCGCCCCTTTCAGATAGCTTGGTGAGCTTGGGCGACTACTGGCTAACGGAGGCGATCGCTCAAAACCTCATTGAGCCGCTGTCTATTTCAGAAGACGCTTGGGAGCGTTTGCCCGTGCAGTGGCAGCAGTTTATCAGCCGAGATAGCCAGGGCCAAGTCGCCGGACAAACCGCCAGCCAAGACAGCGTAGACCTCCAGCGCTGGGCCGCCCCTTACAAAGTTCAAGCGCTGACTATTGTTTACAGGCAGAGCTTGACTGAAAGCAAACCCGGTTCTGGCAGCCCCTATCAGACCTGGGAAGATCTGCTCGATGCCCGGCTCAATCAGCGCATCGCCCTCCCAGACCATCCAAACATTATTCTCGGCCTACTCCAAAAAATACAGTCGGGTAGGTTTAACACCAGTTTTGACAGCGTAGTCAATAGCAGCGCCTCTATTCCGCAGCTGACAGAACAGCTCCAAGCACAGTTCGCCGAGCCCTTCCAGCGGGTAACTCAGCAGGTCAAAACCTACGATAGCAGCACCGCCCTCAAGGCCTTGATCAACGGGGATGTGCAGGTGGCGGTTGCGTGGTCTAGCGATGTGGTTACAGCGCTCCAGCGATATCGCGACCTCAGAGCGGCGATTCCTACTGACGGCACTTTGCTATCGGCAGATATGTGGGTTCAGCCCGTAGGGACTGACCTCAGTGCAACGGCTAAGCAATGGATTGATTTTTGTTGGCAGCCCGGGCCTGCGGCACAGATTTCAGTTTCGGGAAGAGGAATATCGCCAGTCTTTTTGAGCGATCAGGTTGCGCTTCCAGAGGTGCTGAGCGGCAGTTTGTTGGCAACCGCCGCCTTAGAGAACAGCGAGCCGCTGCTACCGCTACCTAGCAATTTGCAGGCGGCCTATTTTTCTGTGTGGCAGCAGCTTCGAAGCAGCTGACGATTGTCAGGCTATGGCCTGTTGAATAAGGGGTCTTCTACTGGCGAACGTAGGTTTGGCAGGGAAGTAGGGCTGCTGTAGAATCTGCCTGCTGAATGCCACAGAGGTAGGCGCCCCGTAGGGTCACCACTCGCGGCGTCTGAAAGCCATCTGCGGCCCTCGCGTCACGACAGTTGCCTGCATCGCCTGTGTGAAACACCCGCAGATGGTAGCCATCTTTTTGAGCAGCGGTGCCAAACTGCGAGACGAAAGCGTAGCGCCGAAAGTAGCCTAGCTGTTGCCAGTTGCCTTCGTTGACCACGACATCGACGTAGTTGAGCCCTGTGGGCGTTTGGTATGCCTGCCACTGAGCGACTAAGTTATCTAACTCGTAGCGGCGGCTGAGCTGATCTTGTATCCAATACAAGCTGGGTTGACTCAGGTTCGTGCGAGATAGCTGAGCCTCGGTGGTGACTAGCTCACCTTGGGTAGGCGGTAAAAACAATGAGAGCTGTACCAGCTCGGGGAGGGGAAGCTGTGCTAAATCTTCTCGCCGTAGCTGGGGGATACACAGTGCCTCGGCAGGCATGGCATTGGAGGGAGACTCCGTTTCGATATCAGGTGCGACATCGGGAGCGGCTTCAGTGTCTACCTGTGGCTGCGTGCTGGCAGCAGTCGTCAAAGAAAAAACCACAGCCGCCGTACAAAGGCCACTCAATAACCGGTGTCTTTTCGGGTTATTTCGCCAACTCATGGACCCATGCCTAAGTTTTCATTCGCGTGGCTAATCGTCTAATATCAGCTGAACTCGGTGAATATGGCCGAGTGCCATGATTTGACCGCTCACTGTCTCTAGCATAGTCGCTACCCCCTGGGGTCGCAGCAAGCTGCCATCGTTCCGGCAGCTTCCCACGTAGCGAATCGTACGTGCTCCGGTGTTACTGAGTCGCGATCGCACCGCGGTGGGCAAGTCAGTCAGCGATGCCGGGTCGACCAGTGAGAGTTCGAAGAGGTGCGATCGCAAATTTACCTGCTTCTGTTTGCCTGACTTTGTCGTCTTCGTCTGCAAAATTTCTTCAGCAGCCAAAATATCAGCCACCCATTGCTCCCACTTTTCCTCGTCCGCATCGGTTTTCACAGCCAGTAAATAGTCTGCGCGCGCTAGGCACTTCGTCGCCGATGGCAGCTGCAGAGAAATTTCCGCCACGTTATAAATCGGCACCTCTGCTGGCAGTCGCGCCTGCAAACGGGCTCTAAAGTCGGCTGGGTCCACTGGCTCAGTCAGCTCAAAGTCGATGATTTCACCGGTGCTTGTGAGGCCTAGTGAGAGTGCATTGGCAGGCGAAATGCGCGGCCCCGGATGAAAGCCGCCAGTAAATGCAATGGGTAGAGACGCCCGGCGAATTGCCCTATCCATGAGCCGGGCAAAGTCCAGATGGCCAATCAGCGCCATGTCTCCCAGCTTGCCTACCCAGATGCGTAGGCGCTGAGCGCGGGTTTGGTTGGGTTCAAAGTGACCGGTAAATCCTGGTATTGCTGGTGGGGGAACTACGATGTTGTGACCAAAGTCGGGGCCGCAGATACCGCAGTGAGAGCAGCCCTCAAAAGAGCAGTCCGGTACGACCGCAGCTTCCAGTGCGCGCTTGAGGTCGTCTTGGAGCCACTGTTTTTCGATGCCGGTGTCGATATGGTCCCAGGGGAGCGGCTTTTCTAGCACTGCGGCCATGGCCTCGGTGACTCCTTGCTCCCCCTGCGCTTCGCTGGCAATGCTTTCATCCAGATTCCACTCGCCGCTTTCTACCTGACGATACTGCCAGTCGAGCCCGGCATCGGCGATCGCCTGCGTCCAAGCGCCAAAGGCTTTTTCTAGGCTCTCCCACCAGGCATCCATGCCCGCGCCGAGCTCCCAAGCCCGCCGGACTACCGCCGATAACCTGCGATCGCCCCGACCCACAAAATTTTCCATCGCCGAAATGCGAACATCGGTAAAGTTCGCCTTCACGCCGCGAATCGTACTCAGCTCTTGCTGCAAGAGGGCCTGCTTACGCTGAAACTCTTCTGTCGAGACTGAATGCCACTGAAACGGCGTGTGGGGCTTCGGCGTCAGGTTAGAGATGGTGACGTTAAACTTCAGTGCTCTGCGTCCTTTGATAAAGCACTCACGTCTGAGCCAGCGAATCGTTTCTGCAATGCCCAGCACGTCTACATCTGTTTCACCGGGCAGACCGATCATGAAGTACAGCTTCACCCGCTCCCAGCCCTGTTCGTAGGCCGTCTTGACGCCCCTTAGCAGCTCCTCATTGGTCAGGCCTTTGTTGATGATGTCCCGCATTCGCTGGGTGCCCGCTTCTGGCGCGAAGGTCAGCCCCGTCTGCCGCAGTCCACCGACGATATTGGCAATATTTTCATCGAAGCGATCTACTCGCTGACTGGGCAGTGAAAGGTTGATATTGTCATTTTTTAGGCGGTTCTTGATTTCTACGCCCACCGCAGGCAGTGCCAAGTAGTCGGAGCAGCTCAAAGAAAGCAGCGAAAATTCGTTGTAGCCCGTCTCGCGCATGCCGCGCTCAATCGTATCAATGACTTCCTCAGGCGGCACGTCCCGCGCAGGACGGGTCAGCATTCCCGGCTGACAGAACCGGCAGCCGCGAGTACAGCCTCGCCGAATCTCCACCGTGAGGCGGTCGTGAACGGTTTCCACGTAGGGCACTAGGCCGATGGAATAGGCAGGCATCGGCGGGGCCACCCGGCGCAAAATTCGCGCTGGCACATCGTTGCGATTGGGATGCACTGAACCGTCGGGGGCCATGTCATAAAAACGAGGCACGTACACCCCTGGTACCTGCGCTAGATCTAGCAAAACCTGCTCACGGGTGAGGCCAGCTGCCTTGCCCTCTTCGAGCACTAGCCCAATCTCGGGCAGCAGCTCTTCCCCATCGCCCAGCGCAACAAAGTCAAAAAAGTCCGCATAGGGCTCAGGGTTCGACGTTGCCGTTCCACCGCCTGCAAAGATCAGCGGCCAGCTTCCCGATTCGGTGTGCCAGGGCCCTGCCGCATCGCGCGCTCGCCACGTCAGCGGAATCTGGGCGAGCGATAACATTTCTAGGATGTTTGTCGCGCCCAGCTCGTAGCTCAGGCTAAATCCTAAGATGTCGAAGTCGCTCAGCTGACGGCGAGACTCTACTGCGAAGAGGGGGATATTGGATTCTTTTAGCTGTTGGGCGAGGTCAGCGGCGGGTAGGTAGGCGCGATCGCACAGCTGCCGAGGCTGCGCATTCAAGATGCTGTACAAAATAATGTGACCCAGATTAGAAGCGCCCACCTCATATATTTCTGGGTAGGTCAGCACCCAGCGCACTGCTGCCGGAGACCAGGGCTTATGAACCGCGCCCTGCTCATTTCCTAAATATCGAGCAGGGCGGGAAATGTCCGCATTTAGCAGCTCACTAACAGGCATATTGACAGCATCAGACACAGCGTCAGACGCAACAAGATTAGACGTAACAGGAGGCACAGGCAGATACGGCTGTACGGCGCAGCCACAAAAATTCTCAGGCCTTCACTATAGCAAGGTCTTTCACAACTCAGAGACTACGACAAAGCACCTTCTTGCCGCGCAAGAAGGTGCTTTGTCGTAGAGGCGTTTCTGTCTGTGCTCACTGCGTTAGGGGTGCTCCCTGCTCGGCAGCTTTGCTTCCCGCCGAGAGATCCATAGGACTGTCTGTAGATACTGAGTTCTAGATACTGAGCTCTAGATACTGAGTTCTAGATACTGAGCTTTATGCAGCAAGTGCAGGTGTCTGGTCGACCATGGTGAAGAGACGGTCGAGTTGAGTAAGCTCGAACACGATTCTGATGGAGGGAGGCGCAGAGCAAATGCTCAAGCGCTTACAGCGAGGCTGAGCAGCATTCAGCGCCGACATGAATGAAACCAAGCCTGCATTGTCCAAAGACTCGACTCGGCTCATATCCACGACCAGTTCGCTGGGATGGTCACTACTGACAGCGGAAAACAACTGCTTTTCAAAACTGGAAGCGCTTTCAGCGTTCAAGACGCCAGAAGGGCACACCACAGTCACAGGTGCATTGATGCTCGCCATATTACTCTTTCCTCAGTTGGCTTCTAATGAACTTTCAACAGCTTTTTGAATGTCACCAAACAGCGAACAAACTGTTAGATGAACGCTTTTTTGGATGTCTTAAAACGTATGCTTACAAACTTAACGGTCTGAAACTGTAGCGGGCTAGAAAATAGCGGTACATTTGACTAAATCTTGACCCGTATTAGGACCTTTTTAAAGTTTTGAGTAAGTGATTCCACTTAACTTTAAGTAAACTCAACTCTTCAGTGTCAATTGATACAAACTGTGTGAATTCGTAGGCAATTTCTTTTCAAATGGAAACAACCTTAGGAACCCACCCCATAGGGTACCTACTCAGCCCGCTAAAATTTCAACCTAGAGTAAAACAGAGAGCTTCAACTTTCGACCGGCTGTGGAGATAGGTAGGGAGACTTCAGAGCATACGTCTATAAAGATATGCTGTGCCAAATTTTGTTCCCATAGTGAAGGAAACACACTAAACATTGTTCATGTATATCTTCAGTATTTTGTAAAACAAATGGAGAACAAACTCTATTTAAAGATGAGCCTTTATTAGGTATAAAATCACAGCTATTTTTAAGGTTGTCCTCTAGGAGCTAGGCCCTAATACTTGTCTGCATTGATTCACAATAGAAAGAAAATAGACTAAAACGTTTTTGCCTTTCCTCATTCTCGAGAACGATTTCTCAAATGATGTAGCGTTCATTGGCTCTACATTCAAAACGGACCATAAAACACAGATTGACAGGCTGATGCCGACAGCAGATGTCGTTAATAGCGGCTGCTGCCAACGTTAGGCGGTTTCAAGCGGGTAGCTCAATCTGCGCAGCCACCTCAAATAGAGTCACATCCCTCATGGCGAAACGGCGTGGGGATGGTAAGCGTAATGCTGTGCAGAAGCTACATCAAGTCTGGTAGCGGCCTCAACTCTGGGAGCAACCTCAAACTTGTGTCAGCGGCAAACTATCTCTCTGGCTGTACCAAAAGCTTTTAATGAAGTCGTTGAGCTGAGTGGTACCGCTGGGTCGCTTAGTACTATCAGGGGTCATCTTGAGCTGTACTAGGAGCGCAAAAAAATCAAGGTCGTAGGCTAAATGAAAGGGGCTCAGCGGCCAGATCAGATCTGGAGCACCGTCGAGATCGTAGAGTTCTAGGGGAGACTGTGCGGGGTGTTGTGCGGCCTCGGCGATCGCCGCCTGCCTTCTAGCGGCCGAATCTTCAGGGAGTCCCGCAATCAGTAGCGTCGGGCGGGACCAGCAAAGTTGGCGGGTGCTCATCACCTGTATCGCTTCGGCATACAGACGGGATGGGCCATGCTCTAGGTAAAGAATCTGGGAGGGAACAACGCTCATATGCTCCTAGTAGGTTGTATTTATAGGCGGTTTTGAACTTTGCGATCGCCTGACTGCCTTTCTCAAGCAGCAGGCTGTTCAACTTGAGAGACGTTGAATTGTCTCAGTGCTGGATTTTTTGAGTGCTGGATTTTTTGAGTGCTGGATCTTTTGAGTGCTGGATCTTTTGACCGGAACAGCTCGACAAGCCTTTGAAAAAAGCTGACGATGATAGTGAGACTCGCCAAGATATTTAATTTTGGCTAAGATATATTAAAATTCTTTAACGTTTGCATATTCTATCACTCCCCTAGAGCCGTTTCTGACTAGCGCTACACAATTTAATCCAGACTGCCGCTAACAGGTTTGACTCGCTGAGACTGCGTCGGGTTCATACTGGGCTCATAATTGGTAGGGTTACTTAAGCGCCATCACCGGGGTAATAACGTTCACACTTGATATTTACCAGGCCTTTAGCGCCCTACTCAAAGCAGTAGGGCCGTAGTCACTGGCAGTCATCGACAGAAAAACAAGCCAGAAAAGTCAACAGCCATATCATGTCTACTTCTATCGGTACTATTGAAAAAACCACGACGTCGACCGTTCGTAAGATTGCACCTCGCTACCGAGTGCTCTTACACAACGATGATTTCAATGGAATGGAATATGTCGTTGAGTGTTTGATCGAAACGGTTCCTAGCCTGAGTGCGCCCCAGGCGATCGACATCATGATGCAGGCGCACAATTCTGGCACTGGCTTAGTGATTATCTGTGAGCTAGAGCATGCCGAATTTTATTGCGAATCCCTCTGCAGCAAAGGGCTGACTAGCACCATTGAGCCCGACGAATAGGCGCTCGGCATGTCGCAAACTGCGAAGAAAGTAATCCTCTGGGTCAGACGTCAGGGTGCCTGGATAAGAATTGGCTGCTTTTTGGTGCTGTTGCTGGTGGTGTGGTCTCCGGTGGCCGCGTCTGTGTATTGGTCGCGGGGATGGTTTTACGACTCTGACACCGCTGAAATTGTGTCGCTGGTATTGCTGTACGTAGGCTTTCTTCTAGGGTTGCCGGTATGGGGTAGCGCAATCCATGGCTGGGGGAGACCTTTTAATCGGTGCGGTCTTTCGCTCCAAGTTCAAACGCTGTGTGACGGGCTAGTGGCGCTTGTCATTGGCGTTTTGGGTGTGTTTTCACTCTTTGGGCTGGCGTCGCTGCTGGGGTGGGCGACGCCAACGCCACCTAGCCCTCGGCTCGCTAGGTTCGTGGTGGAAGGGCTGATCGTGGCCTTGGCTATCGGACTGGCTGAGGAGCTGCTGTTTCGAGGTTGGGTGTTGGCAGAACTTGAGGAAAATTACACCTCGGGTGCTGTGCTCGTGATGAATGCTTTGTTCTTTGCGGGCACTCATTTTATTAAGCCTTGGTCAGAGATTTTGCGGACGCTGCCGCAGTTTTTGGGGCTGGTGGTGTTGGGGATGGCGCTGGTATGGGCAAGGCGATCGCCCACAGGCAAAGAAAAACGCACTCGGCTCGGCTATCCGATAGGGCTCCATGCAGGACTGGTTTGGGGCTACTACATTGTTAATGTTGGCGGGCTAAGTGCCTACACCGGTCGCGCCCCAGCGTGGGTGACCGGCATCGACAACAATCCCCTCGCCGGACTCTTAGGGGTCGTGCTCCTCGGGCTCGTTGCCCGTCAGTTTGCGAAAACAGCCCAGCCCAAGACACAACCCGATGCCCCGACCTAACGCCTCGGCTTTGAAGCCCTAAGACTTTGAAGCCCTAAGATAATTAAAGATGCGTAGCCGCTACGAAACGACGCCTAGCACCTCGGCTAGTAAGGCCTGCTGCGCGTGCATCCGGTTTTCTGCCTCGTCCCAGATGCGCGAATGGGGACCTTCCATCACCGATTCTGTAATTTCTTCGCCTCTGTGAGCAGGCAGGCAGTGCAGCACGATGGCTTCTGAATGTGCGATCGCAAGTGCAGCGTCGTTAATCTGATAGGGCTCAAAAATAGGAATCCGAGTTTCGGCGAGATCCTCTTGTCCCATACTTGCCCAAACATCGGTGTACAGCACATGAGCACCTTCAACGGCAGCTTTAGGATCTTGAGTGACTTGCACCTCGCTGTTTCCCTGGCTAATATCTGCTGCAGCTTTCACAATCTCCTCATCTGGGGCGTACCCTTCAGGTGTCGCCACGCGAACATTCATGCCTACCAGCGCGCAACCGAGTATGAGAGAGTGCGCCACATTGTTGCCATCTCCGAGGTAAGTCATTGTTAGCCCTTTGAGTGAGCCAAACGCTTCTTGCACGGTTAATAGATCTGCTAACACCTGACAGGGGTGCTCCAGGTCCGTTAGAGCATTGATCACAGGGATGCTGGTGTAGCGGGCAAATTCTTCTACTTCGGCTTGGTCGTAGGTGCGAATGGCTAGCACGTCTAGGTAGCGGTCGAGCACGCGGGCAGTATCGGCAGTGGGCTCGCCACGACCAATCTGCGTCAGGTTGGCGTTGAGGTCGATGACCTGGCCACCGAGCTTATACATAGCAGACGAAAAGCTGACGCGTGTGCGGGTAGAGGCCTTTTTGAAGACGAGGCCGAGTATTTTTTGGGGGCACTGGGGATTGATTTTTCTGGACTTGATATGGGCTGCTGTGGTCAGCAGATGGTCCATTTCGTCGGGTGTGAGGTCCGCTAAGCTCAGAAAGTTTCGCCCTGTAAGTGCCGCCATATGTTTGCCTACTGTTTACTTACTGTGATTGCCTACCGCGTACCGCCTACCCCAAAATTGTTGTGCCTACTTTGGGCAGCCGAGTAAACCGTCAATGTAGAGCGATGGGTGAGAACCTCGCTCGATCAGACTAAAACGCTAGCAGATGTTTTGAGAATAGGGAATAGCGCATACCCGATAGCATGGAATAAGCAGCTACGCCCATTGAGCAACAACGACGATATAAACAGCCAATGAATATCTATTCACAGTTCATCTTTCCACGACTGCTAGAGCTAACGATGTCATCTGAGTCGATGACGAGCTATCGGCAGCAGCTGTTGAGCAAGGTCAGTGGAGATGTTTTGGAAATTGGATTTGGCACCGGATTGAATTTGCCGCACTATCCTGATGCGGTCACCTCGCTAACGGCTATAGACCCCAATGAGGGGATGAACGCGATCGCACTCAAGCGAATTGAGGCCAGCAACCTACCCCTGCAGACCCGGACACTCAGCGGCGAGTCACTCCCCATCGAAAACAATCGCTTTGATAACGTCGTGTGCACTTGGACGCTGTGCAGCATTCCCAATGCGAAGCAGGCACTCAGCGAAGCTTACCGAGTACTCAAGCCAGGCGGCAAATTTTTCTTTGTGGAACACGGACTGAGCGACGAGCCCGGCATACAAACTTGGCAGAACAGACTAACCCCCGTTCAGCGAGTCATTGCTGACGGCTGTCACCTCAATCGCCGGATTGATCAGCTGGTTGGAGAGGTGTTTGATAGCGTTAAAGTAGAGACCTTTTACGCGTCGAAACTGCCGAAAGTAATGGGTTACTTTTACCTTGGCACAGGGCTCAAGGCCGCAGCATGAGTGCGGCACAAGGAAAAAATCAGCCAAAAAAGTCAGCAAATCCGTGCTTATTTCTTCTTGCTGGGCGGATTGAGTGCGTTATCTAGCACTTCACGCGCGGATTCTGCCTCGTCTTTGGCATCGCGATATTTCAGATTGGTTTGAGCGAAGGTCTTGAGCGTCTTAAAGCCGCTGTTGAGTTCTTCGACCTGCTCCTCTTCAATGAATTCATCTGTAAACAGTAGGTCGATAAGCTCACGCACTTTGAGGGCATCTTCGCGGGAGCTTTGGACCTTTACTTTTAGCTTGGCCAGGTTGCTGAGCGTCTGCACTGCATCAACAACGGCATTTTCCTCTGCGGATGGTTCTGTCTTGGGCTCTTTCACTTCAATAAATTCCTTCGGGTTAAAACCATCGTCAAGCTCGGTGGGGAGCTTACCGTCGTCCATGAGGGCCATTAGCTGGTCCATTGCCTTTTCACGCGCTTTGTTCGAATCGCGGCCAGGCACGTCAATCAAAACTTCAGGACTTTGGGCGAGGGTGTATTGGACCATGACTCTTTTTTAGTAATTTTGTACCAATATTCTAATACGATCCCTGGTGAGGATGGCAGAGAGAATTGGAAGAAAGATGGAAACGGGCTTGTAAGAGCAAAGCGTCTCATTTGAGGCAATCGTCACTTTTGGCAAGACCATCATGGTGATACTTAGTACGCCTTTTTGTGACGCTATGCAAGCTTTTTATCAAAACAATTGAGAAAAACAATGAGAGAAATTACATAGGGTTTTTGGCGAATAGTGCCCGCGAAAACAGTTAGAAGGGACACCACCTGCACGGGGACGTACGGAAATCACTGGGTGAGTCTGAGTAAACAGATAAAATTTTGTTAGTGCATGTACGCACGCTCAGCTGCTCAGTGGCTGACTTAACTCAATTTTCTTACCCATCTTTATAGACGATAGACGGGGTCTTGGTAGATAGGCCCCTATAAACGTGCTTAGTATTTTTGTGAAACCATTGAAATTTGGAACTCATAGTGGTCCGCTGTCCGCCGTTCTAGGGCGGAGCGAATCACTACGATCCGTTACCAGGCTATTTGCAGCTGCGATCGCAGCCCTCACAACACTGCAGCTAGGCACCCCAGCCGCCCTCTCAAATCCTGTCGCCGAGAACGCTGACGACAGCTCACAGATAGAAACCTCTGAGCCAGCAGCAGATACCCAAGCGCCTTCTTCCAGCTCTATATTTTCGGGGGCTTCCCAGCGTGGAGATACCGAAAGATTGCGCCAATATCTGCAGCGCCTGCGCGACGCAGCGGAAGCAGAAGCCGCCACTATAGAGCCAACATCAGCGGCAGGGACCGCTTTCCCAAGCTTGGGGAGCACCGTTTTTAATGAGCAGCTAGCTAGCTATACCAGCTATATCGAAACGGTAGGCGTCCCCGATATTTTGATCGTGGGCAGTTCGCGTGCGCTGCAGGGAATCGATCCAGAAGTGCTCCAAAGCAGGCTCATTCAGCAGGGTTACGACAGCCCAAAGGTTTACAACTTCAGCGTGAATGGGGCCACGGCGCAAGTAGTGAATTTTATCTTGGGTGAGCTGCTGCCGGGAGACCTACCCGGCGTGATCGTGTGGGGTGATGGGTCTCGGGCCTTTAATGATGGGCGGCGCGATCGCACTTGGGAAAGCTTAGTGGTCTCGCCGGGTTACCAGGCTATTCTTCGGGGAGAAAGACCTGCTGTCGTTTCGCCTGACGCTAGCGCGGTGGATGATCCGGCAGCTGTGGTGAACGTCGCAGCCGCAGACCAGGCGCTATCTCGCGCTTCTGTGTCTGATACGATAGATGCCTTGGGCTTTTCGGCGGTGGGCGATCGCTTCGACCCGGCCATTTACTACCGCCAGTTTCCTAGGGTCAGCGGTCAATATGACGGCGCCTACTCTCCGTTCACGCTCTACGGCAGGCAAACGACTGCCCTTGCGCAAGCTGCCAGGTTCGTTGAGAGTCAAAATGCCCAGCTGATTTTTGTGAATTTGCCGCTTAGCAGCAGCTATCTAGACGATTTTCGGCTGTATCACGAAGGTCAGTTTCAGTCCTTTTTGGCAGACCAGAGCGGGGTGCTTGGCTTCAACGTTGTCGACTTGTTGACTCAGTGGGAAAGTCAGCCAGGCTTTTTTGCCGATCCTAGCCATATCAATCAGCACGGCGCAGCAGCGATCGCAGACCAGCTTGCCCAAGACCCCAGCCTCTTACTAGCGCTGGATGCAAATGCCGAAGATGCAAACACTATCGAGGTCGATGCTGCCAAGGCAGACAGCCTAGGCATTCTCTTGTTCGATAGTTTCTTCTTTGACAATAGCTTTGGCGAAAATAGTGACGAATAGACACCGTATGGGTCTAATTGGCGTTCTGATCAGCGTTCTGTAAGGCGCAAGACTCCGTGCAAACCGACAAACTGTTGCATAGAGCACAGCGGTATCCGATTAGGACTTTTATATTTGACACCAACACTTTGGCTGAGACAGCGATTCTCCGACGTTGGGTGACAGTGGCACCGTAGCTCAGCCAGAGACCTTTTCTAAGAGTTCGCTCTCTTAGCACTTAAATACACCCTTTAAAGGCAACTATAGATCAAACATTTAATCATTCATGGAACCCTCGGGCTCAGCAAATGCTGGGCTCTTTTTTTGCCTATTTTTCGGCCTTTCTTTCCTAGCGCTAAAGAAAGATCTATCTCATCCTGCCTGCTATGCCTTCTGTCCCAAAATGGTTCGATGGCGCGGGCTGTTGACCGTGATAGTTGGCGTTTGGAACCCGGCCTGCTCGAAAGATTCGGTCATATCTAGCGAAAAATACTGGTCTAGATAGGGTTCGGTGCTTTTTAGTAGGGTGAGCACGTAGGGTGGCATGGCTTTGTAGACTGCCGATGCTGGATTCATATCCATGATGGCAAAGTGGCCGCTTGGGCGGAGTATGCGGTAGGCTTCGGCTATGACCTGACGGGCCGCTGCCGCAGGCAGCTCGTGAAACACTAGGCACACAGAGACGAGGTCGACTGACTCACTGGGTAGTCCGGTCTCCTCTGCTGCTGCGTGTAGCCACTGAACCTGACTGCCCAATGTGGCAGCCTTGTACTGGGCTACCGCCAAGAAATAAGCTGACAGGTCCACTCCCGTTATGTGAGCTGTTGGAAAGGTGTCTTGTAGTGCAGAACTGCTGGCACCAACGCCACAGCCCAAATCGACAATGCGCTCAGGTGCTGTTGACAGACGCGTTTGCAAAATCTGGTGGAAGCTAGCTCGCAGGCTGGCATCTCCCCGCACCCCTGAGCGAGCATCGTCCTCGGGCCAAATGCGAGCGTGCACTGCTCGGGCAGCTACGTCGACTTCCATCGCAGGGAGCCAGCCAAGATTGCCCTCTTCGTAGGCGTGGAAGCTGGTGGTGTAGTACTTCGGGTAGCGAATATTGGGGTTGGCGATCGCCGCGAGCGCCTCTTCCCAAACGGGATTTACCGCTGTACCCTGATATGCGCGATCGCCTCGTGCCTGAAGCTGCTTGACCTCATCGCGCCAATACACACCGATGCTTTCGGCCCGGTCCATCATCATATTTCGGGCCCGGTGCTTGGCAAACTTGGCCAGCGGCCTAATACTCAGTAAGCCATTCACCACCGAAGAGGCGACATTATCCATATCCACCACCTATCAATACATGCGTCGACGCAAGGCATAATCGCATTATCCCAAACCCTGTCTAAACTATGACAAGACAGGCACAAACCCTTACATGAACACACTACAGCCAGAAGCATTTCTTCTGCTGTGCACCGTCGT
Organism: Cyanobacteria bacterium J06614_10; assembly: GCA_038527325.1. Lineage (GTDB taxonomy): Bacteria > Cyanobacteriota > Cyanobacteriia > Phormidesmidales > Phormidesmidaceae > Phormidesmis. The sequence continues at coordinate 49,503 of JBCBFY010000008.1, read as the reverse complement.
CACGACTTCCAAAAAGCGCTACTTTAAGCTGACATAGCCCCACGATTCTCACTATGGAAAATATCTACGAGACCCTACTCGATCAAGCCAACCGGAAATCTTTTGAGCTGCCCGGTGCCTATCCTCACTACAACCCTGATCGCCCCGGTCAAGTAGAGCATATTGCCCTAGACCTCATTTTTGACATTCCCAACAAGCGCTACAGCGGCACCTGCACCATTCAAATCAATCCGGTGGTAGACGGAGTAAGTAGCCTCAAGCTAGACGCGGTAGAGCTCAACATTGAGAGCGTGAAGGTAGGCAGCACCGAGCAAGCCTTTGAATACGACGGCGAGCAGCTGCACATCACGCTGAAGCAGCCCACCAAAGCGAGAAAACCCTTTGCTATCGTTATTCGCTACGCGGTGGAGAATCCGCAGCGCGGACTCTATTTCATTGGCCCAGACAAAGACTATCCCGACAAACCCGTACAGGTCTGGACACAGGGCGAAGATGAAGACTCTCGGTTTTGGTTTCCCTGCTTCGACTATCCGGGTCAGCTAGCCACCTCAGAAATTCGGGCGCAGATCCCCAAAAAGTTCAAAGCGATCTCAAACGGCGAACTGATCAATACAGAGCAAAAAGGAAACGACATCGTCTACCACTGGAAGCTGGAAAAAGTTCACCCTAGCTACCTGATGACCTTGGCCATTGGTGAATTTGAGGAGATAGCAGATAGCTGGAAAGGAAAGCCCGTTCGGTACTTCTTTGAAAAAGGTCGCCAGGCAGAGGCTGAGCTGACCATGGGCAAAACGCCGCAGATGATGGCGGCCCTCAGTAAATGGTTTGGCTACGACTACCCCTTTGCCAACTACGACCAAGTCTGTGTCAGCGACTTTATCTTTGGTGGCATGGAAAATACCACGACCACCTTGCTGACCGATCGCTGCCTCATTGACCAGCGGGCCGCACTAGACAATCAGCGAGCAGAGCCCTTAGTGGCCCACGAGCTAGCCCATCAGTGGTTTGGCGATTTGATTGTGATCAACCATTGGTCTCAGGCCTGGGTAAAAGAAGGCGCCGCGACCTATTCAGAGGTGCTGTGGATTGAAGAGACCTTGGGGCAAGATGAGGCCTTTTACTACCACCTCAACCATGCGAGAGCCTACCTCAGCGAAGATCGCAGCCGGTATCGTAGGCCGCTGGTCACCCATATTTATCGGGAGGCCATTGAGCTATACGACCGGCATATCTATGAAAAGGGCTCCTGCGTGTATCACATGATTCGCATGGAGCTTGGCGACGAGCTATTTACGCGATCGCTCAGCACTCTGCTGACAGACAACGCCCACCGCACCGTCGAAACCATCGACCTGCTGCGCGCCATCGACAAAGCGACCGGACGAAACCTACGCTTCCTGTTCGATCAGTATGTGTACAGGGGTGGCCATCCTGACTACAAGGTCAGCTACAGCTGGGATCCCGACAGTAGCCTGGCAAAGCTCACCGTCACCCAAACCCAGGTAGAAGATGGTAAGTCCCAGGTGCAGGAAGGGTTGTTTGACCTAAAGATACCGATTGGCTTTGGCTATGTTCAGACAGCTGAAAAGTCGAAGGGGTCTAAGAGCAGCGCCAAAAGCAGCGCCAAGAACGCCCGTAAGCCCGACATCAAAACATTTAAGGTGCGGATCCATGAGCGAGAGCAGGCCCTGTACTTCCCTCTAGAGAAAAAGCCAGACTTTATCAGTTTTGATGTCGGCAATCACTATCTAAAGACGGTAGAACTGGCCTACCCCGTTGCGGAACTCAAGGCCCAGCTCACCCACGATCCTGACCCGATTTCCCGGCTGTTTGCCGCTGAAGCCCTCGCCAAAAAGGGCAGTCTTGAAGCGGTCAAAAGTTTGGAAAATGCGCTCAAGCAGGAGCCTTTTTGGGCGGTGCGGGCAGAGATTGCAGAGCAGCTGGGTTCGGTAAAGCTGGCCCAGGCAGAAGCGGCTTTGCTCAGCGCCATCAAAGACAAGCACCCAAAAGTTCGCCGGGCTGTGGTGACTGCCCTGGGCGATGTGAAAACAGCCGACAGCTACAAGGCGCTAAAAACCATCGTAGAAAAAGGAGATGAGAGCTACTACGTGGAGGCCAGTGCCGTGCGATCGCTCGGCAAAATCGGCACAGCTCAGATTGATGGTAAGTCGAAAGAGAAAAAGACGCTGAAAGTCATTGAGACGACGCTCAAGGACCGTGCAGGGTGGAATGAAGTCGTTAGGAGCGGTGCGATCGCAGGTCTTAGCCAGTTCAAATCCTCTGAGCCAGCGCTCGACTTGCTTATGCCCTACACCGAACTCGGAGTGCCCCAACCCTTGCGGCTAGCGGCCATTCGCGCTCTGGGCACCATTTCTACTGGGCAGCGCAAACCGGTGATTGACCGGATCTTAGAGCGGCTAGATGCCCTATCGCGAGAAGATTTCTTTCTGACTCAGGTAGCCACCGTCGGTGCCCTTGCGCAGATGGAAGTGCAGGGTGCTATCGATATCTTGCGTGGGTTAGCGACCCACAGTCCGGATGGGCGGGTGAAGCGCAGAGCCGATGAAGCTGCTAGACGAGTGCAGAAAAAAGTCGGTGCCGATCAGGCGATCGCGGATTTACGCCAGTCTCTTGATGAAGTGCAAAAAACCAATAAAGAACTCAAAAGCCGTCTGGAAACCCTAGAAGCAAAAGCGAAGTCTTAAGCAAGCAGTCAAACCAAAGCCATTCTCCGAGCACGGCACCACTGAAGATTTTATAAATCTAATTGTCAGGGTGCCGGACGGGTTCAACAATTAGATACCAGGCGTTTGCAGCAGGTCATTGACGAAATAGCCTTGCTCCGTAGAAGCTATATTAAATAAATTGAATATGATTGCGCAGAGAAAATTAAGCCAGAGATCAGGCTGAAAAGACTACTTGCAGAATCCGTGGCCTACAAAAAGCGGTGCCTATCTTTGTTCATGTCCACCTGTCGTATCGTTCTTAGCCCGACGAATGAGCACCCGGATACTAGAAAATCGCTTTGAGCTAGAAAAGGAGCTAAGTCAAAACGACTTCAGCACGGTTTATTTGGGGTGCGATCGCAAACATTTTCAACGGCCACAGTGCCTGGTTATTGGCGTCAACTATCGCCAGCCCGAAATGCGCTACCGGCTAGAGCGTGAGGCACAGGTCCTAGAGCGCATCGGCCGACATCCCCAAGTCCCAAGGCTGCTAGCCTACTTCAATCAGCCAAGTAGCTCCAAAAAAGCAACCAATCGCCCCCCTTCAGACAGCGACGCCAATACCAGCCCTAAAAATGCCTCCATAAAAGGTACAAACAGGGACACAAGCAAGGGCACAAACAAAGGCCCCAAAAAGGCTAAAACGAACGTCTTTTACATCGTTCAAGAGCACCTGTCAGGCCATCCGCTCAGTCAGGAGATCACCCCCGGTAAAAAGCTGAGCGAAAGCTACGCGACAAAGCTCCTACACGACATACTGGTCGGCCTGAGCGCTGCCCACAACCAGGGCGTGACTCATCAAAACCTGCATCCTCGGCACATTATTCGCCAGGATGGCGACGGCCAAATTTTTCTCACGCACTTTGGTACGCTTTACCGGCTAGCCACCAGCGAGATCGCAGCTGACGGCACGCTGAAGAGGGTTAACCCTATCACGCCGCATCCCTACCTTGCTCCCGAGCAGCTGCAGCCAGGCTATGAGCAGCAGCCCCAGCCAGCCAGCGATCTTTACACCCTAGGACTGATCGCCATCGAAGCGCTCACGGGTAAGCCCCACTACCATTTCACTTACGACCCCAACAAGGGCCTTTTGTGGCGCGAAGGGGCAGAGGTTAGCCTGCCGATTGCAGAATTTATTGATCGACTGGTCCGGCACGATTGGCAAGATCGCTTTCCCGACGCCCAAGCAGCGCTGAACACCCTAGGACTGGTGTGCGCTCGCCATCAGGTCGCCCACGACAGCCGCTTGCCGACCGTCGTTGCCGCGCCCGGTGGCCGGATTTCTACCCAGACGAAAGCGAGCCGCGCGGTTCCCTTCACTTTCGGCAATGAGTCGAATGCGCTTCCATCGCGATCATACACATCGGGCACAGGGAAGCCGTTTGCGCCTGCAAACCCCTACTTACTGAAGCTGCTGATCGGTAGCCTGGCGGTATTAATAGCGCTAGGAATAGGAGTGAAAACCTATCAGTGGGGACAGCACAGGCTGACTCAGCTGCCGCAAACCTGGGAAAATTGGCAGACGCCCAGCACAGACTATCCTGAGGCGACCGCAGAAGAACTCACCGCGCTGCTAGAAGATGGCAGCATTTTGCTTCGGCCAGCAGCGGCAGAAGCTTTTTGGAGGATGGTCGTCGATGCGAAGAAAGACGGCGTTGAACTGTATCCACTCTCTGGCTTTCGCAGCGCCGCAGAACTCGCAGACGCTACTAGTCAGAACGTAGATAGCGATGAAGAAACTCGCTCACCCGACGCTGCCAAGAGCGATTATCCAACCGGCTACGCTATCGATATTGGCGGCAGAGACGCCACTACAGACTGGCAGCTGAGCTTCGCCCAAACCGGTGCCTTCCAATGGTTAGAAGCGAATGCAAAAGCCTACGGGTTTGAGCTATCTGTTCACGAAGCGGGCTTTCCTAGCTCTACGTCCCTTGAGCCCTGGCACTGGCGATATGTCAACGACGCTCAGAGCAAAGAAACTTTCGGAATCGCTGAGTAGTCTATCTGGGCAATAGACAAACTGGACAGGTAGACAAAGTCAGATCTATAAGCCACAGCTCTATAAGCCATAGATAGCAGCCTTAGTTCTGCGATGTTGCTCAATGATGATAGTGCATCGTGGGCAGACCTTTTTGGACAGCAAACGCGAAGGTTTAGTTATAAATTCCTACATAAACATCACAAATATCTAAGTACAGCCTGAATTTATTTATACATTGACATAACAAACTCGGTACTTCAGTGATATTCTCCATGCATGAAGTCTGCAGATCGTTTAGACATAGGGAAATAGGCGCACCTTTATGAGTTCTGCACGTCTTCATCCTGCGCCTTTAGAAACTATCTACGCTAGTTCGTCTTTCACTCATTTTCCCTTCTAGTTTTTGCCTTAGGTCTTCTACCTCCATTCCCTAACCCTTCGCTCCTCAAGCGTCATCCGCACCAATTTCCATGCAACCCAACAGCGCTCAGCAGCATTTGACGGCTCACTACAAGACTACATTGGGTGTTTTCTTTGTCGTTAGCGGTGCACTAATTTTGGTCTTTAGCGTATGGTCTGCGCTGCAGGGGCAGTTTTCTCCAGCCCTTGGAATTTTAGGACTCGTGCTGTTTGTCTTTGGGTTCTATTGTTTGCACCGGCCCTATTTTTTACTGGAACCTCGCCAGCTGACGGTGTACAACCTGCTCGGCATGGCGACCAAAAGATATACGTTTGAGTCTTGGGAGTTTGTAAAGGCCGATAGTCGCCGAATTTATATAGATGAAAATGGCATCACCCTTAAGGTGCCTGTGGCTCCTTGGCTAGTGAAGCCTGACGACTGGATGAGGGTTCGCAAGCTGCTGTAGTCGATTGAGTCTACGTCGGCTGCTCAGATAGTCTCAATCAACCAGTCAATTCACAGATTACAAACGAAGTCCCGCCTAGTTTTTAGCTAGGCGGGACTTCGTTTGCATCCAAGCGACTTGCTCTCAGGGCATGCCGCTGGATGCAGGCTTTTGTCGTGAAAACGTTTCCCTACGATTGCTCAGAAGTTTTAGAGAGGAACTTTTCTAGCTCAGTGAGTTTGTCTGCGTCTATCTTGGTCTGCATCGGGCAGAACTTGGGGCCGCACATAGAGCAAAATTCTGCGGTTTTGTAGATGTCTGCTGGTAGCGTTTCATCGTGATACTCTCGGGCCCGGTCCGGATCGAGAGATAGCTCAAACTGCTTGTTCCAGTCGAAGTTGTAGCGGGCGCGGGAGAGCTCATCGTCGCGATCGCGCGCACCCGGACGATGGCGAGCAATATCTGCCGCGTGGGCCGCAATCTTGTAGGCAATCAGTCCGTTGCGCACATCTTCAGCATCGGGCAGGCCCAGGTGCTCCTTTGGCGTTACGTAGCAGAGCATTGCTGTACCGTGCCAACCGGCCATCGCTGCACCAATGGCAGAGGTGATGTGGTCATAGCCCGGTGCAATATCGGTCACCAGCGGACCTAATACGTAAAAGGGCGCTTCGGAGCACTCCTCCATCTGCTTTTTCACATTCATCTCGATTTGGTCGAGGGGGACGTGGCCGGGGCCTTCTACCATCACCTGTACATCGTGCTGCCAGGCGCGGCGAGTGAGATTGCCTAGGGTCTTGAGTTCGGCAAATTGAGCGTCGTCAGAGGCATCGTGCTGACAGCCGGGGCGGAGAGAATCGCCCAGGCTAAAGGACACATCGTATCGCTTGAAGATTTCAATAATGTCGTCGTAGTGGGTGTAGAGCGGGTTTTGCTTGTGATGATGCAGCATCCACTGGGCCATGATGCCGCCGCCACGAGAGACAATTCCGGTCAGGCGGTTTTTCACGAGGGGCAGATGCTCTATCAAAATGCCCGCATGAATTGTCATGTAGTCGACGCCTTGCTGAGCGTGCTTTTCGATAATGTGCAAAAAGTCCTGCGCGTCGAGGTTTTCGATGCTGCCATGGACACTTTCTAGCGCCTGATAAATGGGCACCGTCCCGATTGGGATGGGTGAGTGATTGATAATGGCCGTGCGAATTTCGTCTAGGTTGCCGCCGCCGGTGGAGAGATCCATGAGCGTATCGGCGCCGTATTTCACGGCTAGGTGAAGCTTTTTCACCTCTTCTTCAATATCGGACGAATTGGGAGAGGCGCCGATATTGGCATTTACTTTGCACTTGCTGGCAATGCCAATTGCCATGGGCTCTAGGTTCGGATGGTTGATATTGGCAGGAATAATCATCCGACCGCGAGCCACCTCGTCTCGAATCAGTGTGGCGGGGAGGTTTTCGCGGCGCGCTACGTAGGCCATTTCTTCGGTGATGAGGCCTTGACGGGCGTAGTGCATCTGGCTGACGTTGACATGTCCTTTGCGCTTGGCGATCCATTCGGTGCGCAGGGCATGGCTACCGGCAGCTGGTGTCGTGCCAACAGTCGCTTGATTCGAAGGGGCTGTTTGGGTTTGAGCCGATAGGTCAGCAGCTGCAGACTGCTCTGGAGATTGGTTGGCCGCACGTTCATTCGCAGCCGCAGACGGGGAAAAAGATTGCATGTGCATTAAGCCTCGATAGATAGCAGATAGCTTGCAAAAAGAAGTGTTTTATCGGTGACGAAATTTGAAAAAGCAGGAAATCGTGACGCGGAAACTTGTCTGTGACGGAACACTCCATGCCCAGTCGCCTACGAGTAGGGCTTGACACGACTGAGTTCGCTGTAGTTGAAAGGCTTCAGGGAGCTACGATTGAGCGATTTATCCAGCGTGTTCCACACCAAGGTCATGACGGTGGAGACTGTTAGCGCGATCGCAAAACTATTCAGCAAATCTCCGCCGCCAGGCACGTTTACCAGCGGTGAAAAGTCAGGCTTTGGGAAAAACAGTAGGCCCGACACAATGCCCACCAGTGAACTAAAAAAGGCGTTTGCAGACGTCTGATAGCGGCTGTAAAGGCTCACGATAATAGGCGCCATGAGAGCCGCGCAGATCAGGTCTGCAATAAAAAATAAGTAGAGAACGCTGTACCCCTGAGCGGCGATGACGACTGCAGGAATGCCTACTGCGACGGTGAGAATGCGTGAGATCGTTAGTACCTGCTGCGGCTGGTGGGATAGCCGCAGCAAATCGACGGTAAAAACAGCGCTAATGCCATTTAGCAGCGTATCGAGACTGCTCATGACCAATGCCACCGCAAGCAAGACCACTGCTCCGATCAGCCAGCTAGGCACATTCAAACTGCTGAGCAGGTCAAAAAAGGCCGTCGCGCCGCTGAGGTCATAGCCAGCGGCAATCAGCCCCAACAGTCCCGACAAAAACAACAGCGGCAAAATCACCAGGGAAGATCCTAAAAAAGCGCGCCGGACCGTGGGCGCATCTTTGCAGGCATAGACCCTTTGCCAATTGCCCTGATTGAAAAGCTCAGCGGCGATGATGGCGATCATCAGCGTAGCCCCAAACCTCAGCCCACCGATATTGGCAAAGGACATCAGCTCGGGCAGCTTTTCGGCAACGGGTGCAAAGGCAGCGCCAAAGCCCCCCAGCCAGACAATCGTGGCCCCAAAGCAAATGAGCAATAGCGGCACAATCACAACGAACTGCAGCGCATCGGTGAGGATAGTGACTTTTAGGCCGCCGTAGGCGGTGTACAAAAACACCGCTGAAATCACCACTGTAGAGGTGAGTAGCAGTGGTACATCAGCCACGAGCTGAAGCGTCTGCGCGATCGCAGTCAGCTCCGCCGCCAAATAGACAAACATGTACAACAGCATCACGGCGACCGTGAGCCAATACATGGCCTGACCCCAGCGGTCGTCACCGCGACGGGCAATCCCGCTACCTTCATAAGTAGCCGTAGCGCCCTGTGCACCGCTACCTATCCGCCCAAACCGGTAGCGTACATACTCATTGAGCGAGTGCCCCCAAGGCATGATTTGCCGCAGTCTTGGTCCAACAATTACGAAGACAAACACCGCCGTCGCCGAGCCAATGCAATAGCCCAAAATGGCCGTCAGCCCGCCAAAGGCAGAGCCCGCTTCCACCGGGCTGTATAGTATCCAGGCGCCGAGGGCTGAGGCCGTAATGGTCGCCAGCGCCACGGGGCCACCAATTTGGTTGCGGCTCACCGTGTACTCTTCCAAATCGATGACGCGGCGACCCAGCTGCGATAGGCCCACTAATGTAAAGGTGACCGCTGCCACCATCATGACAACGACACTTAAACCCATGTATCAAAAAAATCCTTCATGCTTTCCTCCGCTGGCATTACCCAGACTCAGGTTCCGAGGGTATGTTCTCAGCCCCTTTCCAGTCGCTACTCAAAGCGGTTCAACACTTTGCGGTTCAACACTTTGAGTTGATTGTTGAGTCGATAGCGACCGGTAGGAGGGCACCCCTAGCGATTGATTGAAATACTAGCACCCCTTCCGCCCAATTACGCAGAGAGCAATATTTTGATCAATTCGATCACAATAGAGTCACGTAAGTCATTTTCTAGTTACCTGATCTGGATGTTCCGCAATGAGCCTTCATCCTTCATAATGAAAAGGTTTTATTTTTGGTATTCTTTACCCGCCTGTCGCCATGCGTAGCCTTTATTGCGGACAACTCCGAGCCGAGCACATTGGAAAAACGGTCACGCTCTATGGCTGGGTAGATAGACGCCGAGACCATGGCGGTGTTGTATTTTTGGATTTGCGCGATCGCACCGGCACGGTCCAAATCGTGAGCGACCCAGAGCGCACCCCCGACTCCTACCCCATCGCCGAAGAAGCCCGCAATGAATATGTGGTGAAAGTGGTCGGCAGGGTGACCCAGCGCCCACCCGAATCCCTCAACGAAAAACTGCCCACGGGCCAAGTCGAGATTTATGCCGATACGCTCACCATTCTCAACGCTGTGCGCAAGCAGATGCCCTTCCAGGTCTCTACGGCAGAAGAAGAAAATGTGAGAGAAGACCTGCGGCTGAAGTATCGATACCTGGATTTGAGACGCGATCGCATGGCCCGAAACATGCGGCTGCGCCACGACATTATCAAGTCCATTCGCCGGTTCCTCGAAGACCAAGAAGACTTCATCGAGATCGAAACGCCCATCTTGACGCGCTCTACCCCAGAAGGTGCGAGAGACTTCATTTTGCCGTCTCGGGTCAATGAAGGCGACTGGTTTGCGCTGCCCCAGTCGCCTCAGCTCTTTAAGCAGATCCTGATGGTGGCGGGTATGGACCGCTACTATCAGGTCGCTCGCTGCTTCCGCGACGAAGACCTGCGAGCAGATCGCCAGCCAGAGTTCACCCAGCTCGATATGGAGATGAGCTTTATGGATCAGGAAGAAATCCTGGCCCTCAACGAGCGGTTGATTGCCCATATTTTCAAAACGGTCAAAGGGATCGAGATTGCCACGCCTTTTCCCCGGCTCACCTACGCTGAGGCCATGGGCCGATACGGCAGCGACAAGCCCGACACCCGCTACGGCATGGAGCTAGTCGACGTGTCAGATATCGTCAAAGATTCTGGCTTTAAGGTGTTTTCGGGGGCGGTGGCCAATGGCGGCCAAGTGAAGGTGTTACCCATTCCGGGTGGCAATGACGCGATTTCAAACGTTCGCATCAAGCCCAAGGGAGACCTGTTTAAGGTGGCGACCGATGCGGGCGCTCGGGGTGTGGCCTACATCCGCGTGCGAGAGGGCGGCGAAATTGACACTATTGGCGCGATTAAAGACAACCTGACCGATGAGCAAAAGCAGACGCTTCTGGAGCGAACCCGTGCGCAGCCTGGCCATTTGCTGCTGTTTGGTGCGGGTGATGTGGCCACGGTAAATGCCACGCTCGACAAGCTGCGACAGGCGATCGCAAAAGAACTCAACTTAATTGATGAGAGCAAAATCAACTTGCTGTGGGTGACCGACTTCCCCATGTTTGAGTGGAACGCTGACGAAAATCGCTATGAGGCGCTACACCATCCTTTCACAGCGCCCCATCCCGACGACCTTTCAGACCTCACCACCGCCCGAGCCGTCGCCTACGACATGGTGTACAACGGCTACGAAATTGGCGGCGGGAGTCTGCGTATCTATCAGCCCGATGTTCAGGCCAAGGTCTTTGAGACGATTGGCCTTGCGAAAGCAGAAGCCAACGACAAATTTGGCTTTCTGCTCGAAGCGTTTGAATTTGGCACGCCGCCCCATGGTGGCATTGCCTACGGGCTAGATCGACTGGTGATGCTGCTAGCCGGGGAGCAGTCTATTCGTGATGCGATCGCGTTTCCAAAAACTCAGCAGGCCCGCGATCTGCTCACCAACGCGCCCTCCGCTGTAGACAACAAGCAGCTGAAAGAACTCAGCGTTGCTTCTACCTTTAAGCCCAAGGAAAAAGAAAAGGCTTAGCAGGGCATACGGCTGATAAAGATGCCTATATGAAGGCTGTACGCGGAACCCAATCATCACAAGCGAAAAACAAAATAGAAAAATTCCCCCGTCAGGGAATAGACACGCTAGGATTTGAGCAAGCGTCCTAATCTCAATTTTTCATGCTTATTGCGCTGATTATTGTCGTTGGCTTGATTCCTGCTGTGGTCTCTTTGCTTTTAGGCCTGTATGCTCGCAAGTCTTTCCAATCTAATCTGCAGATAGCCGCAGACTACGCTGCTCGCGAGCGACTGCGGCACATCTCTACCCGGCCTCGCCACCCCGATGCGCACTATGTCGACGGGCTAGGGTTGGTAATCGGCGACATTACCTGCCAGCTCAATGCCAAATCCCCCTTTATCCGTTGCGCCGCCAACCCGATGGGGCCCTGCGAAGGCTGTCGAGATTATGAAGGTCGCGACTACAGCTAAGATTTTTGTCCCAGCGAAAAATGCTCAGTCGGTAGTGCCCAGCAAGGCGGCGATGCGCTCTATCAAAAAATCTACCTCAGATTCTAGGGTGAGGTAGTGCACACAGGCCCGCACGCAGCTGGGTGAAAGTAGCGTACGCAGATATATTTTTTCAGCTTCTAGCTGCTGAACGAGAGTGCGGTGACGCGCTGCAGCGGGCTCGCCATCAGGTCCTTGGACCTGGAAGGAGACCAGACCTGATGGTGGTGGTGCTTCGCTTAGCAAACAGGCTACCTGAGGCAGCTCGCGTAACCCCCGCCAGAGGCGCGCGCTCAAGGTGCAAATTCGGTCGTAGCGCGCTTGGCTATTGCCCCACGCGTCCTGCACAGCCATCGACTGGCGTAGCGCACTCCACAGCCCATAGTCAGACGTTGCCACCTCGTACCGGCGGGCATCTGTCTCCCAGCCTGTAGGATTAGCCTGGTCATCGACTTCTACGCCACGCCATCCGATGAAGGTGGGCGCAGTTTCTTCCAGTCGGTCGGGCCGGGTGTATAGCGCGCCCAGTCCTGCCGGGCCACATAGCCACTTGTGACCGGTGAAGGCGTAATAGTCGACGCCCGTCTCTGGTAGCTGTGAACCGGGCTGATCGAGTGGTAGCGTACCGGCAGACTGGGCCGCATCGACCAGTAGCCGGGTGTGGGGCGAGTGAGTATGGCAAAGATCAGCGAGTTCCCGGAGCGGCAACACCTGTCCGGTATTCCACAAAATATGACTCACGATCACCAGTCGGGTCTCTGGGCGCAGTGCCTGTGAAATCACCGTTACTGGATCTGCGCCCGTCAACAGGCTCGACAGTGCGCAGGTACTGACACTCACGTCATATCGTCGGCTCAGCTCGCGTACAGCCGCAACGACACCAGGGTGCTCACAGTCTCCGAGCAAAATATGGTCACCGGGCTGCCAGGGCAGTCCCCACAGTGGAATATTGCAGCCAACGGTTACATTTTCGGTCAGCGTAATCGTCTCGGGAGAGGTGCCTAGGACCAGTGCGATCGCTGCTCGAATTAGCTGACTCTCTTCCTGCAGCCATTCATATACAGCCCCAGCGAAAGGGCCGTCTTGCTGAATTTTTTGCTGCGCTTTTACCATGGCCGTCATCGCGCTGTCAGCCATCGGTCCCTGACCGCCGTAGTTAAAATAGTGCTTGTTCTTTAACGCTGGAAACTGCGCCCGATGCTGGGCCAGCGTCGACGCCACCGAATCTGTCTGCCGGTCAATACTTTCAACCATAAAGAACTCGTTGAGTTGGTATAGTAATCTTCGCTAAGGCCATTAGGCCGGTGCTGTTTGACTGCGATTTGGATGTATGCAAACAGCCTAGCGCTGCCTGGCTGTGATCGTTTTACAGTATGCCGTGCCCGTACTGCCCGCAAGCTTGTCTATGCCCTCCTTTAAGTCAGTCACCGCCCTCAGCACTCTCATTCTTCTTGGCCTCACCAGCTGTAGTGCCAAGGTCTCTCAGTGCAACTCGCTGATCTCCACAATTAATGGTGCGCAAGACTTTCGAACGGAGTATGAGCAGGCGATGGGCCAGTCGCTTGAGCAAATCTCTAACGCGCAAAATTTGGCAGAGACTAAGTCAGCCGCGAGTCAATACGTCGCTGCCGTTGAAAATGCCAGTGAGAATACTAGCCAGCTGGTGCAGGCCCTTGGCAATCTCAACCTTGACGATGAGCAGCTAGTGGAATATCGCAACCGATACAGCGCGGTGATCACCCAGTGGACTGAGGCGCTGACCTCTGCCCAAGAAGCGATGCAGCGTCTGGCCACGGCAGATACAGAAGCGGCCTTCCGAGACGATTTTGACCAGTTTCAGAAGCAAACCAACAGCGCCTACAGCACAATTCAGGCCACTGACGCCGAAGAGAGCAGCCTGATCGAAGGCATCAATGCCTACTGCGATTCAGCGGCTCAATAAGCGGGATGATAGTACGGAACGACCCACGGAACTCACACCATGACCTTTCTGAAGCTGATCGATCAGCACCCTCACAAAACGCTAGAAATTGACGGTAGCCAGAGCGGCCCGCTGACAGGCACCATCACGGTCCCAGGGGACAAGTCCATCTCACACAGAGCTCTCATGCTGGGTGCGATCGCCCAGGGCACCACTAAAATCAAGGGCCTGCTGCTAGGTGAGGATCCTCGCAGCACCGCAGCTTGCTTCAGCGCTATGGGCGCAAAAATATCAGACCTAGCGTCGGAGTGGGTCACCGTAGAGGGCACTAGCGGTCGGCTGCAGGAGCCTGATGGCGTGCTAGATGCAGGCAATTCTGGAACGACGCTGAGACTCATGTTGGGTCTACTTGCCTCGCAGCCGGGCCACTTTTTTGCGGTTACGGGGGACCGGTCACTGCGATCGCGGCCCATGAAACGCGTGATTGCACCGCTGACAGAAATGGGTGCCTGCATTGCGGGCAAAGCGCACAATACCCTCGCACCGCTTGGCGTGACCGGCCAGCAGCTAAAGCCTTTTCACTATCACTCACCCATCGCCTCTGCTCAGGTCAAGTCTTGTCTGCTGCTGGCCGGTCTTTCGGTTAGCGGCGATACGACTGTGACCGAACCTAGCCTCTCCCGTGACCACAGCGAGCGCATGCTCAAAGCCTTTGGTGCAAACCTTTCTATCGATTCTGAAACCCACAGCGTTACCCTGCACGGCCCGGCCACACTCTCCGGTCAAACGGTCATCGTTCCAGGAGATATCAGCTCGGCAGCCTTTTGGCTGGTGGCAGCCGCCATTACGCCCGGGTCCGATTTACTCATCGAAAATGTCGGCATTAACCCTACTCGAACAGGCATTCTGGATGCGCTTAGAGCGATGGAAGCAGATATCAGCCTAGAAAATGAGCGGGATGTCACCGGCGAACCGGTGGCCGATCTGCGCGTGCGGCACAGTCAGCTCAAGGGCTGCCACATCGGTGGTGCGCTCATTCCGCGACTGATAGACGAAGTGCCTATCCTGGCGATCGCAGCGCTCTTTGCCACTGGCAAAACCACCATTACAGAGGCTGCTGAACTCCGGGTAAAAGAGAGTGATCGCCTCGCAGTAATGGCCGCTGCGATCGCTCAACTCGGCGGGCACATCGTCGAACAGCCCGATGGTTTAGAAATCAGCGGCATGGGCTCAGAGGCCCAGCTCACAGCGGCCCAGCTAGATAGCTACACCGACCACCGAATTGCCATGAGTCTGGCGATCGCAGCCACCCGCGCTCCCGGAAAGACACAAATTCAGCGGGCCGAGGCGGCGGCAGTCTCCTACCCTAGCTTTATCGCAACGCTGGAAACGGCAGCCGCTATCGTATAACCTTTTCGGTTAACTTCTGGGGATATTCCTCTTCCTGAACGATTTGACCGCCGTAGCGATTGCTTAGACAGTTTTACAACCGTTTCTGCTCACGTTTCTCCTGTATCGGGCATTCTAAGAACACCCCACTGCCCCGATCCCCACCCTTTTGGGGCAAATTACCCGACGCAATCGCATCGCATCTTCACTCATTCGATCAGCCTATGGTCTTAGCGTAGATATGCAAGCTGTTGCGTCAATTGATTCGTCAACTCGTTCGTAAATTGATGTAAACCCTTATCAATACATTTGCACAGAGATCCTAACTTAAGGACGCAGGTGCGCTAGTTTGTTGCTAAGTTTATCTACTTACGGACTCATTCAGCCAATCAGGGTACTTTCTTTAGAACAACGACAGGTGTGTCTCTTGTTTGCTTCCTTTATTAACATCCTTAGGATCCACCAGGGATGCGAGGGCTAAGAATCGTCCATGCAAAAAATCTTAGTCATAGATTCTCCTGGCCCTAGGCGTACTGACCTAGTGGAGCACCTAGAGTCTGAGGACTTTTTAGTCGACGTGGCAGACGATGGGCCGTCGGGCATTCATGCTGCACGTAGGCATCGGCCTGATGTGATTCTGTGCAGTTGGGCGCTGTCTGCGCCGGATACACCTGGGCTCAACGGTCATCAGGTGCTAGAGGCCATCCGCCAAGACGGTGAGCTGCTGCTGACACCCTTTATCCTGATTACCGACGAAACGGAGCGATCGCACACCCGCCGGGCCATGGAACACGGCGCTGACGATTGCCTAGTGCGGCCAGTGACCCATGCCGATATTTCAAACACGATTGCCGCTCGCATCAACCGGCTGCAGGCAACCAATGAGCTATACGTCACGACGCTGCGCAATACTGCCGAGCAAATTAACCGGCTAGCCCATTACGACAGCCTGACTGACCTGCCCAACTACCGGCTGTTACACCAGCGGCTAAGTCAGGCCATCGTGGCGGCCCACAGCAGTCAGCAGACGTTGGCCTTTATGTCTATCAGCCTGGACCGGCTGAGGCTGGTGAATACCGTACTGGGCTACCCCGCAGGTGATGAGCTGCTCAAGGCCTCTGCCAGGCGCATGGAGGCCTGCTTACCTCAGAGCGCTACTCTAGCTAGGCTCACCGCCAACCAGTTTGCCGTCTTCCTCCCCAACTTAGAGCGTCCGCAGCAGGCCAGAGAAACTGCCGATAACCTGATGGATGCGCTCAGTCGTCCTTTTTCTCTGCCCGGTCAGGAAGTCTTCGTCACCACCAGCATCGGCATTGCCTTTTTACTGCACCAGAGCGAAGATCTCTCTACGCTGCTGCGCCAGGCGGACGCTGCTCTAGAATTTGCCAAAAAGCAAAAGAGCAACTACTGCCAGTTTTACCGGTCTGACATGCCGGTGGCCTTCAGCGACCAAATCACCATGGAAACCTGGCTGCGCTACGCCCTTGAGCGCAGCGAGTTTGAGGTGTACTACCAGCCACAGCTAAATGTCAGAAGCGGCAACATTGAGGGCAGTGAAGCGCTGATCCGCTGGTGTCACCCGGAGCATGGCTACATCTCACCGGCCAAATTTGTCCCTCTCGCAGAAGATACGGGCCTGATTGTAGAAATTGGCCAGTGGGTACTGAAAACGGCCTGCACCCAGGCCAGACGCTGGATTAGCCAAGACCTAGGCATCAAGTACATTTCGATCAATCTATCTAGCGTTCAGTTCAATCAGCCCAATCTGATCGACTCGGTGAAAAATACGCTGGCAACCACTGGTCTGGCCCCACAAAATTTGGAGCTAGAGGTCACAGAGACTGCTCTGATGCAGGATGCGGAGTCGGCGATCGCCATCCTGACTGAGCTAAAAGCGCTCGGCATTCGTATCGCTATCGATGACTTCGGCACCGGCTACTCTTCGCTGAGCTATCTCAAGCAGCTCCCCATCGACACCCTAAAAATAGACAACTGCTTCGTGCGAGGGGCTACCCACGACCCCAAAAATCAAGCCATCTTACAGTCCACCATTGAGCTAGCCCATCGCCTCGATCTCAAAGTGGTCGCAGAAGGGGTCGAAAATCAGGCCGAGCAAGCCTTGCTAAGCCAATATCAATGCGACTATCTGCAGGGCTATTGGGTGGGACGGCCCATGCCTGCAGCCCGCATCGAAGGTGCCTTGAGAGAAGCTAGAGAAGAGCAGGCTTCTTTCGTATAGCCTCTCGTATAGCCTCTGGTTGTGTCGCTTCTGGTTGGATAGCTTCTAGATAGCCTCGTGGTGCGACTGATTGATGCATTAACTTTGCGTCGCACTGGCATGTGTTGTGCAATACATCAATAAAAATCAATGAATATCATTGAAAGTCTCTAATTATTTCCGTAAGGAGGTGTCAAAAAGCACCGTAATTTCTCTAGGGTGAGTGGGCATATTAAACACACAACGCCTTAACGGTTTCTTCGGGAGCGCGCTTTTTCTATGATGAATCAGCTTAACAACTGGCTTTGCAGCATCCGTACATATGCTGACCTGAGCCCCGACCTCACTATTCGCCGCCAGATCAACCAGCAGATGGAAGATCGTGGCCGGTCTTTGCTAGATCTTACGGACTGGTGTGCGCTCTTCTCCTGCGAGCGGGTAGATAGACCTGTTCTCGCCTTTGTCTACCGACAGTTCAGCGACTATTCGGGCATTGAGTTTGGCCGTATCAGACCCGGCGACCAGCTCATTGCCGACCTGCAGCTACCGCTCGTGTGCTGGCACGACTGGGCGATAGATTTTTGCGAAGACTTTTGTAATCAGTTTCAAGTCGATTTGAGCGATCGCTTCGACGAGGCCAACTTCGATACGGTGGGCGAGCTCGTTGCGTTCCTGATTGACCAGGCACCTCAAGAGCAGGCACTCAGGGCTGTCTCTGCTGGTGTCTCCACTGGGCAGGAGTCATTCGCCATAGCAGGCGTCCGCTAGCCACAGATGCTTTGTTAGATTGCTTTGTTAGATTATTTAAAAATCCATTACGTTTAGGCGATCATACCTACGACAGTTTGATAGGCTTTGAAAAAGTTTATTAAGCCGTGCCTGAGTCATCCGCCTAACTTCGGAGATTTCTAACAAGGCTTCAGAAGAGATTTCAATGCCAAGAACTCAGAAAAACGACAACTTCATCGATAAGTCATTTACGGTAATGGCCGACATGATCTTAAAGATGCTGCCTGCCAAGCAGCAGGCGAAAGAAGCGTTTGCCTACTACCGCGATGGTATGTCGGCCCAGGCAGATGGAGAATACGCCGAAGCGCTAGACAACTATCGAGAAGCCCTCACCCTAGAAGAAGACCCTTACGATAAGAGCTACATTCTTTACAATATGGGCCTCATCGAAGCGAGCAACGGTGAGCACCAAAAAGCCCTTGATCTGTATCAGGAAGCGATAGACCTCAATCCTAGGCTGATCCAGGCGCTGAACAATACTGCTGTGATTTATCACTACCAGGGTGAGCAAGCAGAAGCCGCTGGCAACAAAACCGAAGCCAACACCCTGTACGACGAAGCGGCTCGCTACTGGATGGAAGCTATTCGAATTGCACCCAACAACTACATCGAAGCTCAGAACTGGCTCAAAGTGACTGGCCGCATGAAGCTAGACATGATCTAGCCGGGCGAGTGCGACTTGATTAAGTGACAACTTGAACTAGGTTGTGCGATAAGCACCCTGGTATCGGGCAGAAAGTCCGATACTATAAAAAACATTGCTTATTTCTTTTGCCCGGAGCGGTGTTACCCAATTCATGATCGATATTGAGCAGGTTCGCAAAGTCGCTAATTTGGCCCGGCTGGAGCTAAGTGAAACCGAAGAAGCACAGTTCACAGAGCAGCTGAACGGCATTTTGGAATATGTGCAGCAGCTGAACGAGCTAGACACTGAGGATGTGCCGCCTACGACGCGGGCCATTGAGGTGAGCAACATCACGCGCCCAGATCGGTTAGAAGTCTTCTCTGAGCGGGAGGCCATCTTGGATAGCGCGCCGGAAAGGGAGGAAGATTTCTTCAAGGTGCCTAAGATTCTGGGCGGTGAGTAGCTGCTCGGTCTGTGGTCTGGTCTATGGTTTTGACTGTGGTTTTGACTGTGGTTTAGCCTTGTAGCCCGATTGCCGTGATTTTTACCGGGCTGTGTCCCATACGGCGGTTACGAAGACGCCGAGTAGGCCTACCACGAAGATGTACGGGATTGCAGATTGGATAATTGGGCTGAGACTTACCCAAAGGCCGTTTGGTGAGAAGGCGATCGCAGTGAGCGCAGCCAGCATAATCCCTGCGACGACAAGTGATAGAAACCTAGGAACAGTACTCAAGGCACGGTCCATCCATCCTGGGCGTAGCCTTCGAGGAACTACGTAAGTCGTTGAGATATGGCCGAGGGTCGGCTTCAGCCGACGATTTTGTATTTGCTTTGTCTGAGCAGATTGGGCAGCTATGGTCGCGGCTAGCTCACGGCGCCAGGTTTCTTCTAGCTGGCTAAGTTCGGAGCGATGGCGCTGCTCTATGCGCTTTAGCTGAGAGCGCAACTTCTGAATTTTTTCGGCAGAGGCCTGTTGATGGTCTAGGTGAGCGTTGGTTGGGTGAGCGTTTGATACGTAAGTGTGATGAGGTTGACGACTGGGTTTGACGTAGCCGGGAAATAGGGGCATTGCAAAGGCCTCTTCAGGTGATTGATTCACAGCTTTCTGTCTGGCGTTCTGTCTGAATGAGTTGGCATTTGAAGCCTGAACAGACGAGTTCTGAGCAGGCTTTGAAACTGTCGACATAACCAATGACTCCTTCTCAGTCGGGGACAGACTGAGGTAGATACCTTGACCTTTTACGCATTTCTCCGTGACCCTTAGCACCTGCAGACCTCAATGGCAGGGACTTAATTTTGGAGGCTCTAGTGTGATGGAAACCCAAGGTCAGAGAGAGTTTCTCACGTTTTGTGAGCCTGTGATTTTTGTGATAGCCACGAATCAAATCTCACTTACCTCACAATCCAAACTTAGCGGCCTCACATTTTCCTGTCAAGTCTGAAAAAGTAGGCACAAAGATAACTGTATTGAACGATACATTGTCCGAAACTACGAGCAGATCTCGCTAAGGATATAAGTTTTTTGAATCTGAGCGGTGAGGGTATCTCACAATGGCTTTTGTGAGATAAACTGTGTGAGTCCTAACGCCCAAGCAATAGGCCTAAGCAGTAGAAAGTAGCGATGTTACCGGTCTGAAATGTTCTTGATGACGACTTTTCTATGTCACATGCCGATTTTTCGTCACATCCCAATCTTTCAGAAGATTTCCTAGCTAAAATTGCCAGCGCTAGGCGTATTTCCAAGGGAGAGCTAGCCGCGCTGAAGCTGGCGCTTCTCAACCGAAAAAGTAAAGATATCGCTGAACAGCTGGGCATTTCAGAGGCGGCGGCACGAAAACGCCTCGGCGAAGTGTACAAAAAGTTTGAGATTAAAGGTAGGGGGCCTGGCAAGCTTGCCTCTCTGGAGCAGTACCTCATCTCACAAGCGACGGATCTAGGCAGTAAGCCACTCGATGAGCGCGTGGCTGCCTCTATGAAGGTCATGAAGCGCTCAAGTCTACAGTTTGCATCGGCTGCGATCGCGCCAAAAGACCAAGACGACGTACCCGACCTCACCCAGTGGAGCGAACCAGACGACTTGTCGGGTTGGCCGGGTAAGCTACCCGACAGCCCCAAGCTCGAAACGCTGTATCACTGGCACGATGCCCCTACGCTGACCCTATTTCAGGGCAGGCGGGACGAACTCAAATTTCTCAAGCGTTGGGTGCTAAAAGCCACCCACTCTTACAAACTGCTGGCCATCTGTGGCATTGGCGGTATTGGCAAAACCTCTCTGGCGGCCAAACTGGCAGAGTCAGCGGATGGATACTTTCATCAGGTGGTGTGGGTGACGGCAAAGTCAACGCGATCGCCTGCAGACTTTGTTCGTATGCTCCTAGATATTTTGCAGCCAGGGCGGAGCGGTCATGTGTCTGATACAGATAGAGCGGCCCCCTCAGATGATTCCATCAGGGGTGGCTCGTTTCAGCATCTTCTCCAGCAGCTCTTATCCTGCCTTTCCAAGCAGCGCTGTCTGGTTGTTATTGATGGATTTGAGACTGTTTTTAGAAGCTACAACGAAATAAGAACAGCTGATGAGGTTATCGATGTTGAAAGCAGCGCGGTGAACAGCCCGCTGACAACTGCCACAGATGATGCACTGGGCTTGTCGCAAGCAAGAGACATCCGAGCAAAAGACGTCCAAGCAAAAGACGTCCAAGCAAAAGACACACAGACAAAAGATCTACAATCTGAGAATCTCCAGACGGAAGCGACACCGCTGGGCCGCGTGTCAAGGCTTGCAACCTTCAGAAGCGGCAAAAGAACGCCAACTTTTGAATCAAGCCGACAACAACAGGCCAGCTTGTACAAAAAAGATCTTGAGGGGTATGGCGAATTGCTAACAGCGCTTCAGCGGCCTGCCCATCGGTATCCAGAAGCTGGAGCTAGCTGCATCGTCCTCACCAGCCGAGAAAAGCCGAGAGAGCTACTCTCTATTCCTGCGGAGGACTCACTGGCCTATTTGTATACGGTGAATGGCTTAAGAGACCATGAGGCAGCAAGGATGCTGAAAAGCTTCCACCTGAAAGGAAAGGCGGGAGATTATCAAGACCTGATCGACCGCTACTACGGCCACCCAATGGCGCTGAGGCTGGCGGCTAACGCTGTAAAAGATATTTTTTACGGTCGGATTCGAGACTTTTTGGATCAGGAGATTTCTGTTTTTGACGACCTAAGAGGCGTTATCAAAACGCAGTTTAAGCGGCTCTCTGCCTTGGAAATTGAGGTGATGTATTGGCTGGCTATCAACAATACGCCCTGCGCCCTAGAAGATTTGCAGGCTGACATCGTCTCGCAAGACCATAAGAAAAACCTGCTGTATACGCTGCAGTCTCTGGAGAGGCGATTTTTGGTAGAGGTGAAGCACCAGGGGAGTGCGCTTTTTTCGCTGCATCCCATTGTGTCTGAATATGTGCTGACCCGGTTTATTCGTGAGATTTTTGAAGATCTCATCCACGGAGATCTGACGCTGTTTAATAATCATGCGCTGTTGAAAGCGGATACGGAAGAATCTTTACGAGAGTTTCAGCGAGATGAGATTGTTCGGCCAATTTTAGAGCGGTTGAGAAACTATTGTAAAAGTCTCTATCAGGTGGATGAGTATCTGAGCCGTCGGCTAGACTTTTTCCGGGAGAACAATCCCCATCGACTGGGCTATGCCGGGGGGAATTTTGTGAATTTGATGGTGGAGCTATCGCAGGGGAAGCTCTCTCGAAAAGATTTTTCTCAGCTGACGATTTGGCAGGCGTATTTGCAAGGGGCCCAGCTGCGAGATGTGAACTTTAACAGCTGCGAGCTAAATCGTTCGGTTTTTACAGAAACGCTGAGCGATGTCATGGCGATCGCACTCAGCAGCTCACAGAAGTCGCACGGTTCACAAAATCTGCCTTTACTCGCCTGCGGTGATACCAATGGCAATGTGCACATTTGGCACACCCAGCTAGGCGGCACCCACAGCGCCCACAACAGCGGTCAAAAGTGCGCTGAATGGGCTGCCCACAGCGGCTGGGTGCGCGCGGTGGCCTTTGTTCCGCATCAGCCTTTTTTAGTCACTGGGGGAGATGACAGCAAGCTCAAGCTGTGGCACTTACCCCCACCTAGCCAGGCACCGGCCACCCAGGCAAAACAGATTTGGCAGCAGTTATCTAAAGACTGGATTCAGACGATTGCCATTAGTCCAGACGGGCGCACCATTGCCAGTGGCGGTGAGTATCAGATTACGCTTTACAGAGCAGGTAATGGCCAGGAAATTTGTCGCTTTTCTCACCAGGGTGATGGCGCTGAGGTGGGCAGTGCTTCTCAAGCCTATCGATCTTCTCAGCTGACGAAGCAAAGCCAGGTGCGATCGCTCGCCTTTAGTCCGGATGGGCAGTGGCTAGTGAGTAGCGGGGATGACAATATCATCCGCGTGTGGTCGCTTGACGCGCTGACAGCACAGCGGAAAAATCTCGAAAATAGCCAGGAACAGCTATCGTCCCCCGAACCCGCAAAAGAACTGACTGGCCATACAGACTGGGTGCAGTCGTTGCAATTTACCCCAGATGGCAAGTGGCTGCTGAGCGGCAGTCATGATGAAACTATTCGCGTGTGGGACTGGGCCCAAAAGACCTGCGCCAAGGTTCTCCACCAGCCAAACGACCATGTGCGATCGCTCGCGGTCAGTGCTGATAGCCAGTTCTTGGCTAGCGGCGGCGACGACTGCCAGGTCATGCTGTGGAACCTGAACAACTATCAGCTGCTGCAGACCCTCTCGACCCGCCAAAGCCGTATCTGGTCAGTGGGCTTTCAGCAGCAGCGGGATAGGCTGCTGCTCGCAGCAGGCGGCGACAAGCAAACGCTTATGCTCTGGCAAATTCACAAAAGTGAGATAAAGCCTGCAGCAGACGCGGCCTCAGGTCATTCAGCGTCTCCCATCCTGCGGGCGACGCCACGACGGGTGAAAACCTATCGCGGCTACACCAATGGCATTCGCTCGATTAGCTTTTTGGGTGAGCGCCGGATTATCGGCGGTGGCGACAGCCGTGACCTGTCGGTGTGGGATAGCCAGAGCGGTGAACTCAAGGCGAATCTGTCGCTGCATCAGGGCCGGATTTGGGCGATCGCAGTCGATCTGCAAAATGCACGGATTGCCAGTGCCAGCGATGATCACACCATTCGCCTGTGGGATGCCAATACGGGGCAGTGCCTGACCACGTTGAGCGAGCACACCAGCTGGGTGAGGGCGATCGCCTTTAGCAATCGGGGGCGCTTTTTGGCCAGTAGCGGCGATGACTGCACCATTCGCATATGGAATACGGCTTCTGGCTTTTGCCTGAAGGTGCTGGAATACAGCACCCACTGGATTCGGGCGGTTAGCTTCGACCCGAACAACAGTCGCTATCTGGTCAGCGGCGGCGACGATCAGATCGTACGGCGCTGGGATAGGAAAGAGGGCATTTGCCAATCGCTGGCCAGTCACGAGCACCGCATTTGCTCAGTGGCTTACAGCCCGGATGGTCGCTATGTGGCCAGCGGTAGCGACGATAATACGGTGATTTTGTGGGATATGGAAACGGGGGAGCAGTGCGATCGCTTCACCCCGAGTGAGCTTGGCATTAAAGCAGTAGCCTTTAGCCCGAATGGTCGGTACTTGGCTGCAGGCGGCGAAGACCAGATGGTGTACATTTGGGACTTGGCCTCGCCTGAGAAACCCTGCTTCCGCCTGCGCCCGCAAGACTACTCCGGCTCAACCGGTGGCATTCGCTCAGTCGCCTTCAGCCCCGACAGTCAGTTTGTAATCAGCGGCGGCCTCGATGAAATGATTCGCATCGGCGACCTGAGTGACCTGAAGCCATCGGGCGTTTACTTCTTAAGACCGCTAATCCAGCACGACCGCCCCTACGAGAACATCAAAATAGAGTCTGTAAAAGGCCTCAACGGTCTGCAGAAAGCTAACTTGCTAACCCTGGGTGCCATTGATAGGACAGCGTCTCTGTTGCTGTGAGGGTTGGGTTAGGCTGCGCCATTTGTTAACCATGCCTGCAAGCCCGCTGGTGCCTTGGCCTGGGCGAGCATCTGCTGCAGGGCTTCGGCCTCTAGCACATCAGTGGTCAAAAGCTGCTGTGTCATGGTTTCGAGCAAGTCACGGTTGGCTCGTAGCACTGACTGCGCCATGGCGTGGGCCTGGTCAATGGTTTGTTTTACCAGGCGATCAATCTCTGCGGTCACTTCGCCGCTGACGGTTCGGCGAGTGGTGCCACTGTTTAAGAACTGGGCCTGCGTCTTTTCGAAGGCGATGGGGCCTAGGGCTGGGCTCATGCCGTATTGGGTGATTGCTCGCTCTGCTAGCTCGGTGGCTTTTTGAATATCATCGCTGGCGCCGGTTGAAACCTTCCCAAAAACAACCTCTTCTGCAGACCGACCGCCGAGCAGGGTAGCGATTTGGCCCCGGAGTTCGTCTTCTACCATCAGGAAGCGGTCTTCTTCTGGCATTTGCAGCGTGTAGCCCAGAGCGCCCATGCCACGAGGCACGATGGAAATTTTGGAGACTTTGCCACCACCCGGCATTAGCGAGCCCACAATGGCATGGCCTACTTCGTGATAGGCCACCGTTTGCCTTTCTGTGTCGGTGAGGAGACGCGATCGCTTCTCCAATCCAGCCACCACCCGCTCAATGGCTTCCCTAAAATCGACCATCAACACTGCTTGCCGGTTGTGGCGAGCCGCCAATAGCGCGGCTTCGTTGACCAAGTTGGCTAGGTCTGCGCCTGCGAAACCAGAAGTTTGAGCTGCGATCGCGTCTAAATCGACATCTTCACCAATCAACACAGGCTTGGCATGCACCTGCAAAATCTGCAATCGCCCTTGCCTATCGGGTCTATCGACCAGCACCTGCCGGTCAAACCGACCCGGACGCTTCAGGGCAGGGTCTAAAATCTCTGGTCGATTGGTCGCTGCAATCAAAATCACGCCTGCATTTCCATCGAAGCCATCCATCTCAGTGAGTAGCTGGTTCAGCGTTTGCTCCCGCTCATCGTTGCCACCATTTGGCGTACCGCCTCGCGATTTGCCAATGGCATCTAGCTCATCAATAAAGACAATACAGGGCGCTTGTTTCTTCGCTTTGTTGAACAGATCGCGCACCCTAGAGGCGCCTACACCTACATACATTTCCACAAATTCTGAGGCGGAGATATTCAGAAACGGCACGCCTGCTTCACCCGCGACTGCTTTGGCGAGAAGCGTTTTCCCTGTGCCCGGTGGGCCAACGAGCAGCACACCTTTGGGCATCTTGGCACCAATTCTGCGGTACTTTTCGCCATCTTGAAGAAAATCGACAACTTCTTGCAGTTCCTGTTTGGCTTCGTCGACTCCGGCGACATCGGCAAACGTCACCGTTGCTTTGTTGTTTCTTTTTCGCTGGCTACTCGTGGGCGCGTAGGTCCTGGCCCGACTCCTGCCCGCGCCCATCACGCTGCCTACGCCACCCGGGCTACCGGCTTTTGCCAGCCAGGCAAAGGCACCCACCAGCGCCCCAGTAGAGAGGAGCAAGCCAACCAAATTCGCTGCCGCTGAGCTGTTTTCTAGATGAGTGATAGCGACCTTGTGCTGACGCAGCAAGGCGGACACATCCAAGGTGCTATCAGCCACTTGTGTAAACAGGCGCTGTCCGCCAAATGCGGGCTTGAGCTGGTACTCAATTCGATGCGGCGTGATGGTGGCTCGCTGCACTTGGTTTGCCCGGACTTGCTCGACAAAAGTGGCAAAGGTCGACTGGGAAGGGATTTCTGTTCTCATGGGTTGTAGCCGGTGAATTGTTGTATGAGTCCGACAAGGTCGAACTTGCGGGGCTCAACGGCTTCATTATGCGATTGTTGTTTTCTGCGCAACAGAAGGGATAACCTCACTGATCTGGAGCGATTCAACAGAAATAAAAACATAGAGATCGGTCCTCATCCATGAATTTGTAGGGTTTTCCGAAAAGTGCGCGGCAGAAAGGGAGAATCGTGAAAGAGGGGAGAAAAAGTACTTGAGAGAATGTGAGTAGCAGAGTGATGGAAGAAGAGTTTGCAGAAATTGCAGAGCTAGGAAAGAGCTTTTTTGTGGAGAATTTTTTTGTGGATATACAAATATTTGTGGATATACAAATAACTGTGGATGTAACGATGGAAGATTGGCTGGGTTGAGTGAGTTGCAGACCCACCCCGTCGCTGCGCGCCACACAAAAAATAGCAAAGGAGAAAGCTAATAAGAGCCATATGTAATGGTGATAAATAAGCTGGCAAAGAAAAGCTCAAAAGAGAGCAATTAGACGTGCCGGTATAAAAATGTTTTTGCGCATTTTTTGTCTGTAAGCCTTAGACTGATAGTGATTGGGACAGCGAGCGAAGTAGGGTTACTTTGCGATGCCAACGTGTGTGATGGGTGGAAGATAAGCTAGTTATATCCATGAGTTCTGCGATTTCGATGACTACTATTCGGGCAGCGTCTGCTTCGCCTTCAGCGGTTAAAGAGCGATCGCGAAGCGTCGTCAAAGAAAGATATCCTGACTACAAAATTATTGTGCTCAATGACGATTTCAATACCTTTGAGCACGTCGCCAAAACCCTGACCACCTACATCCCCGGTGTCAACAGCGACCAAGCCTGGGAGCTGGCCGATAAAATTCACAACGAAGGGCAGGCCATTGTGTGGGTGGGCCCGCTAGAGCAGGCCGAGCTGTATCACTCGCAGCTCATTCGGGCCGGATTGACGATGGCCCCTTTGGAGAAAGCCTAGTCGGCTTTGGCAGTGCGTGGGGAGAAAGGCGAAAGGAAAAGCAGACCGGAGAAAAGCAGACAAAACAGCGAATAAGGCTGCAAACAAATCTACCGGTGGCCGGGTGGTAATTACTCACTCTACCTACATTCCTGGACTAATTCCCCTACTCGAAAAGCTGGCCAAAACACCTAAGATTCAAACGATTACCCCGGCGGTAATTTCTCGGGTGAAGTCTAACGCGCCTAAGCTGCGGCTGAAGATTTCCGTGCCGATTACGGGCGGGCACAAGCTGATTGCGCGTCATCGTAAGTCGGCCCAGGAGGTATTTGTCATTACAGAGCTCAGTAAAGCAGAATTAGAAGTTGCGATCGCTCGCATTTTGTCTTAGCCTGCCGTGCACCCTTGCTAAAAAAATCCTCGGCTAACACTTGGCACACCGAAGGCGCAGCCCGCTTTTGCGTTGGCGATGCGTTTTTTCGAACCACGAGTCAGACCGGACGTGACCTGGCGGTATTGGCCGCGATCGCACAGAGACACCACCCTGCCAACCCGACAAAAACGCTGCGAATTCTAGATGCCATGACCGGCTGTGGGGTTCGACCGCTGCGCTACGTTTTGGAAGCGGAGGCAGATTTTGTCTGGGCGAATGAAGGCAACTGGGAACTGCGCGATCGCCTACAGCGTAACCTCAGTGCTAGTCTGCCGAGCGATCGCTACTGCATTACTCACAGAGACGCCAACGCCCTCTTTTTTGACCGCCACCAACACAAAGACTTCTACGACTTAATCGACATCGACAGCTTCGGCAGCCCCACCCCCACCCTGTCAAGCAGCCTGTGGGCGATTCGGCTCGGCGGCCTGCTCTACCTCACCAGTACAGATGGCCGCACCACCAGCGGACACGCCCCCGACAACAGCCTGCAGGTTTACGGTGCCTATGCCCGCGCTCACCCAGCCGTCCACGAGCAGGGCCTGAGGTTACTCATTGGTGCAGCTGTCCAGCAGGCTGCGGCAAGAGGGCTCGCTGCCCGTCCTGTCTTTAGCTGGTACAGCGGCGAAGTCAACCGGGTCATGGTGCGTGTGACGCGGCAAGGTTCGTGGCAAACAGAGCACTACGGGTTTGTCGGCTACTGCCACAGCTGCGGTCAGTTCCACACCGTAGGTTGGAAGAAGCTTGGCCAGGGGCTGCGCTGTAGCTGTCAAGCTAAAATTGCTCCTGTCATTAGCGGCCCGATGTGGTTGGGTCCATTACACAATCTAAGCGATCTTACTGCCATGGCCAGCATTGCCATGGAAAAAAGAGAACCGGCGAAACAAAGCGCGGCTACCGGCAACCCGTCTTGCCCTGAGCCGCAGACGATGGAAAACCGCTGGGCAACCTGTCACAAGCTGCTAACGCTGATGCAGGCAGAGGCCAACCTGCCGCCCTATCACTATCCTCTCGCTGAAATTGGCAGACGCGGAAAAATGGACATTCCGCCCAAGGCGGCGCTGTTGGCAGCGCTGACACAGCAGGGATATCGAGCTACTGGCACCCACATCGACCCGCAGGCAATCAAGACGGATGCCCCTCTGGCGGTTTGCCTGCAGCTTGCTCGCCAGCTGTCATAATTGGCCAACTGTCATAATGGACAGACACGTCGGAATCGGTGCTCTATACCGTGGAGATCACTTACTAGAGATCGCTTTTTCTCTAAACTCTCGAAACTTTTCACCCCGTATCGCGATGAAAGCATTCTTAGTTGGACTGACCCTCGTGGCGGCGGCTGTCGGCGGTGGGCTAGGCTATGCCACCATGCAAACCAACGGCACGTCTGGCTGGTATGGCACAGAAGATAGTGTGGCTGGTAGTGTGGCTGGAAGCCGCGCAGACACACCTCAGGCGTCTACCGATGCACCGACTGCTAGTTTGCCAACGGCTGATGCTACGGCAACAGACGACTCTACGCAGTCAGCCGCGACTGGCGACAATGGGAGCTTGAATAGCACTTACACGCCGTCTAGCAGTGATGTGGTGATTTCCGCTGGGGAGCTGAACCAGATGGTGACCGAGGCGATCGCAACTCAGCCTTACCTCGCCCCTGCCCTAGGCAATGCCAAGGAAGTGAAGACCACAATCGCCGACGGCAGAATAGAAAGCGGTATGGTGATGAACCTCTCAGAAATTCCGCTGGAGAGCTTGCCTGCGGAGGGGCAGCAAGCCATCGAACAAATCAACCAAACCTTTCCCTTTTTGGCGAACCGTGAGGTGTACTTAGGCATTGAGGGGAGCCCTCAAATCGAGGATGGGGCCTTTAGCCTGAGCGATACCTATGTTCGCTTTGGTCAGCTGAAGCTACCGGTCGCCAGCGTGGCCAGTCAGCTCGGCATCTCCCAGACGGATATTGAGCAGCAGATTACGGGCGTGCTGTCTCAGCAGGGGCTGACGCCAGAAGATATCCAAGTTACCGATGGGCAACTTGTTATTACTGGCATGCCCCAGTAAACGTTCCTTTAAACGCTCTTCGCTTTTGGGCTACTGCTCTTGAACGAGTCGCATGTAGTTTTGCTTGAGCTGAATGTTGCTTTCAGACATTTTGTCTGAGAGTTCTTTTTCGGCGTCGCTGAGGGTTTGCCAAAAGGCAGCAGACCGCTGCGCCGAAATGAATTCTTCCCATAGCTGCTTCAGCAGGGGGGCCGTTGCGGGGCTGTCGGTCTGCACTTGGGTCAGTAATGCTTCGAACTGTGCGGTTGCCTGGTTGTATTGTTTTCCTTCTTTGGCAAGTGCGATCGCGCCAGAAAGCGCCACAGTCAGCAAGCTAGGTTCCTCTGCTGAGGAGGCAGTTGCCTTGGCAGAAGTATCGGAGTCAGACATGATCAATCGTTGGAAAAATAACCCCTCTATCATGCCGCTGAACGCGCAAAAGTGACTCTGCCAAACTGTCGATTTTGACTGGGCAGCGCCTTCATTGGCGATCTTAGCGGCAATAGGTAGTACATCCCCAGTGCCAGCTATGGGGTAATCGAGGGCCGTGCCAGCCCCGTCGTCGCAGTTCCTTTGAGATCAGCTTATTGATACCGCCGTGGGCGACTAGCACCACAGACCCGTTTTGGGTACCGCCTTCGAGTAGGTCTACAGCGACCTGGGCCCGCTGCCTAGCCCGGGCGAGCGACTCGCATCTGGAGGAGTAGCCCAGCCGCCACAGGGTCAGGGCGATCACCGTCCAAGTCATGGCCGAAAAGCGAAAATGACGGGGAAAATCTACAGGAAATTCGATCTCTCGAAACTGGGAATCGACAATGGGTGTAGTGGGTAAGCCCAGCAGTTCAGCGGTATGGGTCGCCCGAGGCCGGTTGCTCACAAAGACCCAGTCAGCCTGGGCCATCACCTGGCGCGCTAGGCGAGGTGGCTGTGCCTGCCTAGAAATTTTCGCGGCATCGTAGCGCTCTACAAACTGGCGAAACTGATGTCCGCGGACCCGCTGGCTCAAAGACACCGCAGGCGGACCGTGACGAATGAGGGTGATGGATTGTCTAGCTAATGCCATTCTTTTCAACACATAGCAGCGCTCTTGAAATCAGTCAATACTCCCAAAGTATCCGATTCGGACAGGGATCGACATCAGCCATAACACTACCTTTAGGCGTGGAAATACGACATTTTGCGAAAATTTCAGGACAAGGCGCGACCGTACGATCACGCTACGTCGTAAGCAATCTGACGTTATGCCGTAAAATTTGCATCAGGAATCTATAGAACATTTATGGTTAACGCGGTTTCTCCTTCTAGCTCTGCTCCCGCCTTTCAGCAAACAGATCGAACAGCCGATGCACAGGCAGACTGTCAAAAGCTGCCAGACTGGCAAAAATTAGCAGATAAGGCGCTGGCAGGAGAATCGCTATCTCAGTCGGAGGCGCTAGCCGTACTGCAGGCGCCCGATACGGCCCTGCTCGCTCAGCTAGCAGCCGTCTATCGCGTACGCCATCACTACTGGCAAAACCGAGTGCGACTGCACTTTTTGCTCAATGCGCAGAGCGGTTTGTGCCCCGAAGACTGTCACTACTGCTCACAGTCCAAAATTTCTGGCGCAGAGATTGAAAAGTATCCGCTGATGACGACCGAGAAAATTGTCGCTGCCGCAGGGAGAGCCCATGAGCTAAATGCAGGCACTTTCTGCATGGCGATATCGGGTCGTAGCCCCTCAAAAAAAGTGTTCGAAGGGGTCCTAGACGCGGTGCGTGCGGTCAAAGCGCAGTACCCCATGAAGGTGTGTACCACGCTGGGCCTACTCGATGAGCCGCAGGCCCGGCAGCTCAAAGCCGCAGGCGTTGACCGCATCAACCACAACCTAAACACAGCGGAAGCTCACCACGGCGACATCTGCACCACCCACACCTACCAAGACCGGCTCGCCACCGTTCAAGCCGTGCAGGCAGCTGGGCTCACGACCTGTTCGGGCGGTATTTTTGGCATGGGAGAATCCGACGCTGAGATTGTGGATCTGGCACGTTCACTGCGCGATCTGAACGTGACGAGCGTGCCGCTCAACTTTTTGATTCCGATTCCAAATACGCCGTTTGAAGCGCGCAATGAGCTGACGCCCCAACGCTGCCTGCGGATTTTGTGCCTGTTTCGGCTGCTGCTGCCACAGCAGGAAATTCGGATCGCTGGAGGGAGAGAGGTGCATTTGCGATCGCTCCAACCCCTCGGTCTGTATGCCGCTAACTCTATCTTTGTCGGCGACTACCTGACCACCGCCGGACAGCCAGCACAGAAAGACTTTGACATGATTCGCGATGCGGGGTTCGTGCTTGAGGACGCGGCGGCTTAGTCCTCTCATTGGGTATCCCATGCGCCTACATAAAAGCTAGAAATTAGTAGAACACGGATGGAAAAGCCGCAACCAGAGAGGCACGTAGCGATATAATAGGGCCACCATTCGGGGTTCGTAAAAAAAGACACTACGTAAATTCTAATGTGTATCAGATCTGCCTATGTCTGTCCGTGCCGACATCAGCTGAGTTCAGCTGTCTGTGCAACTAAAAGGCCGACTTAGGCGTCATTGCATACATCTCTGGCGTCGAGCATAACTTGTGATGTTCGACACCTGTCAAAGCGCTAGTACTGAGGTGGCTGCTCAGTAAGTGCCTTCTCTCAGCAGATCTGCACCTAGCTGCCGCTCACTACAGACCTAGCTTTATCGCGATCGCATATCACCCACGTTTCCGCCGTCATGCCAAGCCACACCAAACGTTCTTTCTCATCCGCTACTAGCAGGCGTTTGAGCCTGTCAGCTGTCCGCATTCTCTCTGTGCCTCTTCTCCTCGGCCTGGGTAGCTGCCAACAGGCCATCAGCCCCAGCGCCGAAGTCGCCCCCTCACCCACCGTGCTCAATACGGCTGAAGTATACAGCCCCAATGAGCTAACCATTATCTCTCCTAAGAACACGCTGCCCGGCAACAGCACCCTCATCCAGGTCGCTGAGAACTCAACCGATGTCATTCAGGTCAGAGCGCAGGATACACCGGGTAGCAAGCTCATTTACCGTCTGCAAGATGGTGAAGACATGGACAAATTTATCATCGATAAAGAGACAGGCGATCTCACCTTCAAAGAAGTCCCAGACTGGGAGCAGCCCGGCGATGCCAACCAAGACAACAACTACATGCTGCTGTGGCAAGTGGTCAGCTCTAGTGGCGGTGCCCGTAGCCAGTTTATGATCGTCAAAGTCACCGACTTGCCTGACTAGCTATCTGCTACGTACGACCACTAAAGATGGTGAATGGGTAGATATGGTGAGTTGGTAGAGCAATTAGGCATAATGAGCGTATGTCCAACCGCAGGAAGTGAATGAGTCGTCGCATATTCATAGGAGATGTCCATGGTCATTACAATGGCCTGATGCGACTGGTCACTATGATTGCACCGACGCAGTCTGACACACTGCACTTCGTGGGCGACCTCATCGATAGGGGGCCTCGCAGTGCCCAAGTTGTGGAATTTGTAAAAACGCACAACTATCCCTGTGTACTGGGCAACCATGAGCATCTATTGCTCAATGCCTTTCCAGATGACAACTCCAACATTGCCGCCTTTCAGGGATGGCTCAACAGTGGCGGACAGCCGACGCTGACCAGCTATCCCAGCACCGAGGCTCTGCTAGAGCACGTCACGTGGCTAAGAACCCTTCCCCTCTATCTCGACCTAGGCGATATTTTGCTGGTTCACGCTGGGCTTCACCCAGACAAATCGCTAGCTGCACAAGATCAGATGGACTTCTGCTGGATTCGAGACGTTTTCCACAGCCATCCGACCCCTTTCTTCGAAGACAAGCAGGTGATTACTGGACACACCATCACCTTTACGCTACCCGGCGTTGCCCCCGGCCAGATCGCCCAAGGCCCTGGCTGGCTCGATATTGACACGGGCGGCTACCATCCCAAGAGCGGCTGGCTCACCGCCATAGATATCGACCACGGATTGGTGTATCAAACCAATACGCACACCCGAGAAAAGCGAATGACTTCCCTAGAGAGCGTAGTGGCAACTGTAGAGCCGAGTGCAGTCAAGCAGAGGCGTAGCCGAAAAAAGCAGAAAGCACTGAGCAACCAGGCAAGCTGACCCTAGGCCAAGACCGTCCGACCAGATAAGTAATCTTGCAGCTGCTGGGTATGGTCGTGGGAAAGCTTCTCTTGCGGCAGGTCGCCAATCAAAAAAGCCTGTACCGCCAGCACTTCGTCTGGATCATGAATATGTAGCTCACCTTCAGCCTTGGCTTCTAGTGCGATGCAGATAGAGTGAAAACGAGGGTCTCTATTGGGGGAAGAATACACGCCCACCAATCGGCCTACCGAAAGCAGGGTTAATCCGGTTTCTTCGGCTAGCTCGCGCTTCGCTGCCGTTGCCAAGTTTTCGCCCCAGTCGACAATGCCACCAGGCAAACTCCACAGCCCATTATCTCGCCGACGAATCAGCACGATGCGGCCATCTGGCAGCACCGGAATCACACTCGTGCCGATAATTGGCCGCTGCAAAAGCAGTCCCAAAAGCGTGCGCACGGGGCGAAAGCCACGGCGGAGCGAGTCGTTTAGCATCTTTGAGATATTTGCCATGCGTAGGCCTTATCTTGCCTGTTAACTATCTAGCACCCACTTACTTAGCACCCACTAGCTCATTGATATCGGCGACCACCTCAGCGACGTGAGGCTCTGGCTTGACCTTACGATAAATTTTTTCGAGCGTCCCCTCTGGGCCAATGATAAAAGAGCTACGGGTGATGCCCATGTATTCTTTTCCGTACATCTTTTTTAGTCCGTAGCATTCGTAGCGAGTGCCGACTTCACCGTCTTCATCGACTAGTAGGGGAAAGGGGAGATCGTGCTTGGCTGCAAACTTTGCGTGGGATTTGGCGCTGTCTGTGCTGACGCCGAAGACGGCTACGTTTTGGGCTTGTAGATCGCTGTAGGCATCGCGAAAGGCGCAGGCTTCTTTGGTGCAGCCGGGTGTATTGTCACGTGGGTAAAAGAACAGCACCACCCGCTGTCCTTTGAGCGACGATAGGCTCACGGTATTACCGTCGGCATCTGGCAGTGAAAAGTCTGGAGCGGCATCTCCGAGGGCAAGAGTCATGGCTGTGGGTGTCGAAATCTTGTAGAAAAATCTATCGTTAAGGAATTGTATACCGGGAGGTCAACAAACCGAGAAATCTATTGACCCGAGAAATCTATAGACCCTAAGATCGTGAATACTGAGGATCGCAAACCGAAAGAACGAGCCTCAGCCCACAGCGAAGCCTTTCAGATTTTGTAAGATTCCATATGTAGAATGTCAGACTACTATTTATACAAAAGTTGACTTGTACAGTTGATTCTCTACACCTCATGGACACCCCTCCGCGAACGTTATTCCATCAACTCCAGCTTTCCAGAAAACACGGTGACTTCAGCGCAATAGAAAAAAGACGCACGCCCCATCATGGCCAAAGCAGCAGCCAGAGCAATGGTCAAGGCAACAACCAGAGCATTCGAACCGCTACAGCGCTAATTGCCATGGTGGCTTTGGCGGGCTGCCACAGTGGTACGCGCCCTGACGCGTCGGTGTCAGCGACTGACAACCCGGCCCCCGATCACTCGGCAACATCGCCTCCCAATCCTCAAGCTGTTGTCTCTGACTCCACCACAGCGCCGCAGCCAGAAACCGTATCAGAAGGAAAATCTGAAAGCACTGGCCGTGGTGATACGGCGCTCCCAAG
The DNA here is from genome assembly GCA_038527325.1 of Cyanobacteria bacterium J06614_10. GTDB lineage: Bacteria > Cyanobacteriota > Cyanobacteriia > Phormidesmidales > Phormidesmidaceae > Phormidesmis. The sequence continues at coordinate 13,991 of JBCBFY010000008.1, read as the reverse complement.
CATGAGCGCATATACCCTTCAAAAAACGCAGGGCGGGCAGACACCCGGTCTGCGAGAGACGCCTTTGGCGGCTGCATCCCCGGAAACTGAGCAGTTCTGCTTTCGAAAATCTACAGAAAACAGCTGGCTCAGCATCCGCTTAGAACTCGCCGACGGACAGCAACTCTTTGGGGAGAGTGTCGGCACTATTAGCCATCCGCAGAAGGGAGAGATGCGCTATCAGCAGACGTTTGTCGGTAAGCTGGCAGATACTCAGGCTTTGGTAGAGGTGACGACCCACATTGCGGGCCTCACAGACCAGCAAGAGGAATCTTGGCAGCTAGACAGCCAGCAGCTAGATATGGGCCGGGTGGTGCTGAACGGGGTTCCCTGTATGGATGTGGCCGCCGACTTTTAGGGAGAAACGGATGATTTAACGGGAAGAATAGAGGAAAAGCCAGCCTCTATAGAGAATTTTCCGTGAAAATCAGCATATTGTCGGGTCTAAAGACCGTCTTCACCGTTGCGCTAAAGACAGCCTGCTCACTGATGATATTTTCTGCGGTGCCAGGTCGGGCTAGTGCGCAGATCGTGCCCGATGGGAGTGTGAATACACAGTACGCTGGGGGCGCAGTGACTGGGGGGCTGCTGACTTCTCAAGAGGGGCAGCAAAACCTCTTTCACAGCTTTGAGGCCTTTTCGCTGACGCCTGCTGATACGGTTACCTTCCTTGCGACCCCTTCTATCCAAAACATCATCACTCGGGTCACGGGCGATCGCCCGTCAGATATCAACGGCACCCTGCAGGTCGCCAACAGCGAAGCCAATTTCTTTTTGATCAACCCGGCTGGCATTACTTTTGGTCTTAGTGCGCAAACGCAGCTGCTCGGTTCTTTCATAGCTTCTACGGCAGAGTCGCTGACGTTTGCGAATGGCAATGTGTTTAGCGCGGCCAACTTGGCACAGCCGTCGCTCTTGACTGTCAGCGCACCGATTGGCTTACAGATGGGAGAGGCGCCAGGTGCGATCGCTGTTCACAACACCGGCTACAACTTCACTCGCAACAATCCATTCGAAGCGAGCAGTAGTGACCTGTCACCCACGCTGCAATTCGGCGATACCATCGGCTTGCAGGCCGCTCCTGGCAAGACGCTGGCGCTGATTGGCTCAGGCCTTCAGTTTGATGGGGGCGTAGTCACAGCCAACAGCGGCAACATTGAACTCGGGAGCCTCGGTGCGGGCAGCAACATCGATCTAGCATCAACCCCAGTTGGGTTCACAGCCGACTATTCCCAAGTCAGTCAATTTGAAGACATTCACCTAGCCAATCGCTCAGCAGTCAATGTCAGTGGCTTTCCGGTCGAGATTCATCCTAGCTCTACGGTGAAGATTTCAGCGACAGAGCAAGGCACACTGCAGCTCGCAGGAGACGATATTCATCTCACAGAAGCGTCCCTCCTGCTCGGGCAAAATGGGCCAGCAGCTACTTTCCCAGGCGGGGATATGCGTATTCAAGCGACCGGCACGCTGAGTTTGCAAGGTAGCCAGGTAGATGAGCAAATTCGTGGTGGTATCTTCAGCGGCACGCTGGGAAACACAGACAGCGGTGCTGTTTTTGTAGCCGCCGAGAATATTGACATTACCGAAGGTGCGGGCATCATCGCGGCAACCTACACCGATGCGGCCAGCGGCATGATTGAACTGACTGTCGAAGACCAGCTGAGAGTCTATGGTGCGAGTCCTGACAATGCCTTTCTCAGCAGCGTTGTGGGCGAAACGGTTATCGGTGGTGCAGGACAATCGGGCGATATTGTGGTGTATGCGCCAAATGTCTTACTTGAAGAGGGTGGCGGCATTAATTCAATTAACTTTTCCCGGGGAAATTCGGGAGACATACGCGTAATCGCTGACGACATAACGCTGCGGGGACGCATTGAGACTAGCGACATTCCCAGCGCCATTTCGGCTTCTAATTTGGGGTCAGGGGGTGCTGGTGTGTTAGATATTCAGACCCGTCGCCTAAGCGTTAGCGACGAGGCAACTGTTGCAGCATCTTCTATCTCTAGTGGCGATGCAGGCAGCATTCGTATTAGGGCCAGTGAGCAAATTGACTTAGTTGTCCATTCAGAAGACCGTAGGGACAGCATAAATTCATCGGTTTTACGGCCTTCGCTGGTAGAGCAGCACCTGTTAGGCGTTCCAGATGTTGAGCCGACAGGTAATGCTGGCAACATTTTCATCCAAACTCCGAGACTCAACATTGAAGGGCAGACGGGCATTACCGTACAAAATGGTGGAACTGGGAACGGCGGACAGCTAGAAATACTGGCCGAGCAGCTGTTTGTGCGCGACGGCGGGCAGCTTCGAGCCTTTACCGTTAGCGGCGAAGGCGGTGATATTGATTTGCAGCTGGCAGAGTCACTCATCTTGAGAGGCGGCAGTCTGCTGAATGTGGAGTCGAGAGGCACAGAAGACGGGGGCAATATTGACATCGCAACTCCCCTGCTGATTGCCCTTGAAAATAGTGACATTGTGGCCAACGCCGTTCAGGGGCAAGGCGGCAATATTGACATCACGAGTCAAAGCGTTTTGGGAACGGCTTTTCGCGATCGCCTCACGCCAGAAAGCGACATCACCGCTAGCTCAGAATTTGGCATCAACGGCACCGTGGAGATTGACACGCCCCAGGTAGACCCTAGCTCTGGGGCGATCGCACTCCCCACCACCGTCGTCGATCCCGACCAGCAAGTCGCAGCCGGGTGCGCAGAGACGGACGGTAGCCAGTTCATCGCCTCCGGTCGTGGCGGGCTGCCGCTAGACCCCCGTGACACAATCGCCGCGCCTACGCTTTGGCAAGACGTGCGACCGGTAGGGACAGTAGGCACAGCTGCGCAGAGCAGGCCAGCTGCAAGCGCAGACGTTCATCTACAGGAAGCTACTGGCTGGGCACGTACGCTGAGCGGAGACGTGCAGCTGCTAGAAGGGCAGCAGGCTACCCGGATGTCGGCTGCTTGTTTGAGCGCTGATAGTTAGTGCTTTGTCAAAGGTGCACCAAGAGCCTACACAATAACGCTGACCAAAGGTTCAAACCTCGACACTAAATCAGGCCGGGTTACCAACGAGGGAAAGGGGGCGCTGCTGTAGTCTTTCCCAGCGGTTAGCGGGAAGCCCTCTGTCTTGCCTAGCAGCGTCCAGCTTGCGCCAGCCGCTTGGGTAATGGCCCACACTGCGGCAATATCCCAAATTTTCGGCGTCGCTTCTACCGCGCCTAGGCTCACCCCTGATGCCACCGTCAAAATATTGTAAGTAGCGACGCCTAGCATGCGAATTTTGCAGGGAAAGGGCTTGTGTAGAATTTTGATGCTGCGCGCACAGAGGCTAAAGAGGTGGGAGCCCGAAGGGGCCTCTGTGGCGACCTGAATGCGATCGCCATTGACAAACGCTCCGGTGGGCATCGCCAGACCAGAGTCACCTGGCCAAAATCCATGAAAGTGCTGGTTTACCGGTGGAACGAAGACATGACCAAAAACGGGCGTTCCCCGATACAGCAGTCCCAAAGAAATGCCCCATAGCGGCACGCCTCGGGTAAAGTTTGTCGTGCCATCTATCGGGTCGATCACCCAGCACCAGTCGGTATCTGGAAAGATGTGCTCGGCTTCTTCGCTGAGGAGGCCATGGTCGGGAAAGGCGGTTGAGAGGCGATCGCGCAGTTCAGCATCGGCCCACTTGTCGTATTTGGTGACTAGGCTACCGTCTGATTTTTCTTCAGCGGTCGCACTGCCAAAGGCGTTCATTAGCTCTGCGCCGACCCCTTGGGTCACCTGCTGGGCAAACGCTGTGATTTTCTCCCAAAAGTCGGCTGTCTCTGCCGTCATTGATTCAGTTGTGGTCATGTGGTCTTGTCCCTATTACAGACAGCGCTAGTCTAATTCACTCTCTAACGCCGCGCTGATTGCCTGCTTGGCATCTAGCTGAAACTCTTGAATATTTACCCGGCTCACCAGGGCGATCGCCGCCAGCATGCCCAACGCCTGCACAAAGAAAACCAGTCCATAGGCAGGCACCAGCTGGGCCAGCGTTTCACCACCTACAACCGACTTACCCAATGAGAGCAGGCCGCCGCCGACCACCGAGGCAATTCCTTGGGCGACCGCCTGTGCTAGGCCCCAAGCGCCAATAAACGTACCCGCTGTTTCTGCCGCCGTCAAATCTATCATCAGCACCGTAGAGCCGGTCGTGAGCACACCCGCTGCCAGGCCAAACAAGCCCACTCCGGCCTGCAGCGCCCAGGGCTCACCCACATAGCCCGCCCCGATCAACAGCAGCAAAAAGACAGCTGCCGCCAAGCAGCCCACCTTCACCGTGCGCTTTTTGCCCAGTAGCGGCATCAGCACAAAGCCCGTGGAGAGGATGCCAATCAGGGTGCCAATGCCAAAAAACGCGTTTAGCCCCGTTGTCGCCTTAATCGACATGCCAAACACTTCCTTGCCATAGGGCTCTAGCACCGCATTTTGAATAAACAGGCTGAGAATGAGCACCAGCAAAAAGCTAAAGAACAGGCTCGTTTGCCGACTCGCGGTGAGCACCTTTAGCGCCTGCGAGAGGGTGATGCTGTCTTCTCGGTTGCTGGCTTGCGATCGCTGCGATCGCCGCGAATATCGCTTCTCAATACCCGCCGTACTCAAGATCGTAATCAAACACACAATGGCGGGCGCAATGATAAACAGCCGGTTAATCGGACCGCGCAGCGCCTCAATGGTGTTTGTCTCACCCAGGGAGCCAGTCACTTGAGCCACAATAATCACGCCCACCACAATCCCCACCATCAGCATGGACCAGCCGATGCCTACAATCTTGGACTTGGTGCTCTCATCTGATACATCGACCAGCAGCGCCACAAAAGGCGTCGTTGCTGACAGCGCCAGCCCATATACAGCAAACATTACCGCCATGAGCGCTACCCACGGGTAGGCACCCACGCCCCAGCCAAAGGTGGCAATGTGCTCACCGAGCTGCCACATCACCTGCACCACCAAAAATCCCGAAATCGCCATCCCGACGATACCCAGCCAGATGTAGCCCGTTCGGTGATGGCCTAGCAGCGGTGTCGTGTCTGAGCGCTGGCCAAACCACACCCGCGCAGGCGCCATGAATTGATAGACCGAAATCGCCCCTGCCGTCACCAGCGCAGGCACCTTCAAGTCGGCAATCATCACTCGATTTAGCACGCCTAGGAGCAGTAGAGACATGATGCTCAGCCCCATGTTAAAAGTCCCTAGCCGAACCATCGTCAGCAGACCAATCGGCGGCACCGACTCAACGACTTCAGAGGAGGCTGACACCCCAGACATTTCGCCACCTGTCATGGCTAATCCTCAACCCTTTGTTACAACTTCACTTTCTACCAGCATAGGAGATTCTAGAGACGGGCCTGTCAAAAATTTGCCGCGAAAAAAAACGGGCAACCACGCTGTGATTGCCCGCAGAGGTGTACCTAAAGTTGTCGTCTCAATCAGCTGCCAAGCGGTCAGTGCTGTCTAGAAAAGAGAGACTTGACCGTCGGCCAGCCGTCTCCAAAAAGCTGGCCGAACGGGAGGATGCGATCGCTGGCAATCAAACCAGCAATCATTTGACTGTGACTACGCCTGAGCAGCGTCTGCAGCGTCTGCAGAACCGTTGTCTGCAGCGTCAGCGATCGCAGGCTTCGCACCTGCCACGTTGACCTTCACCACACGGTTGCGAACATCTTCTGCCTTAGGTAGATGCAGCACCAAAACGCCTGCTTCGTAGTTGGCAGTCACGGACTTGGGCTCGATGCCTACTGGCAGAGACACCACACGACGGAAAGCACCGTAGCGGAACTCATTGCGACGGAGCGTTTCACCTTCGGCTAGCTTGGGAGCGGGGCGGGTACCCGAGACGGCTACTACTTCGCGGCTAGCTTGGATGTCAATATCATCGACATTAATACCAGGTAGCTGCACGTGTAGGGTTAGCGCATCTTCACTTTCAACCAGGGTTGCCGCAGGCGTCCAGGTTGTGGGTGCCGTCTCGATGCCAGCAAAGTCATCAAAGAGCTGATCGAGCTGTTGCTTAACAGCGTTAATTTCAGAAAAAGGTTGCCAATAGCGACGAACAATCATGTTTGTGTATCTCCGAATTGCGATGTATTTATGATGGCAATCGGGGGATGCGATCGCGTAGTGCCGCAAACCCTACCCACCGGTAGAGGTAGCCGATATTCGGTCAGGGTTCGGCAAATACTCTATTCAGCAGCGATAATGAGCACTAGCAACCTCTCTCTCTATGCCAAAAACAGCCCTCATCACCGGTGCTTCGAGTGGAATCGGTCGCGCCTTTGCCCAAGTCTTTGCGCAGCACCACTACACCCTCATTTTGGTCGCCCGCAGCCAAGACAAACTTTTAGACCTGCAGCAAACGCTCTCCGCTAAGCACGGCATTACCGTCATCGCGATTCCTCAAGACCTCACCGAACCCAACGCGGCCCAACAGATTTTTGACCAGGTGGAGCAGCAGGGGCTCATCGTCGATGTGCTGATTAACAATGCAGGCATCGGCGACTATGGCGAGTTTGCAGCGGGTGACTGGGATAAGCTCCAGAGCATGATTTTATTAAACGTGCTGGCGCTGACCCAGCTGAGCCACCTGTATTTACCGGGTATGCTTGCCCGCGGTCAGGGGAAGATTCTGAATGTGGCCTCTACTGCCGCCTTTCAGCCCGGACCGATGATGGCCGTGTACTTTGCAACGAAGGCCTATGTGCTGTCTTTGAGTGAAGCGATCGCGGCTGAAACGGCAGGCACCGGCGTCACCGTCACCGTCTTGTGCCCAGGGCCTACCCAGTCCAACTTTGCGGATACTGCCAATATGGGTGCGATCGCCGCGATGGAAAACGTCTCTGCAGACAACTTCCCGACGGCGCTAACCGTGGCGAACTATGGCTATCGCATGCTAGAGCAAGAAAAAGTCGTCGCCGTTCACGGCCTGCTCAACAAGCTACTGGCCTTCTCACCACGTATCACACCCCGTAGTCTCATTCGCAACGGCATCATGAAGTTCATGGCTGCAGGCAAGGCAGATAGCTAGGTGTCTTGATGGTAATTTGGTGCGCAGAAGGGGCCAATGGCTAACGCTTTAGAGGTCTTACTTTGAATGAGATAGAGTCCTTGTCGGCAAACTTATCTGTATTCTTCTCAGCGCGCTTCTCGGGCGCAGCAGCAGGCGTCGCATCAGCCTCGGGCACGATTGAATCACGCTGAGCGTCAGCAACTTGCCCGGCCTTCAGCTGCCCGGCATTACTCAGCACCGCTAGCCCCATGCCGCCTAGCACCAGCCACACACCGCCCGGCTCCCAGCTAGCGAGTCCAGCAAACCACTGAAACAGCTCCACCGCAGCGAATATCAATACAAAAGCGGTCAGCCAAAATCTCATGACGCTCCGTCCCATTAGCGTTGCGCATCAGCATACCCGGTTATCCTTCTTTTTTGCCAGAACGTGTGCAAGCGTCCTCTCAGCGTCGGCTGAATCTGGACGTCTCCTAAATAAAGGAAAAAATGGCGCTAGAGTAATAGATAAGAATCATTAGAAATAAAGATGTCGCTACCTGCTGTTCTGCAAAAGTCCGATGAAATGCCTTTTAGAGGCATTACGCTGCTCTCTAATCGCGAAATCGAGGCGATGCGTCCTGCTTGTCAGCTTTCTAGCAAGCTGCTGGACTACCTTGAGCCTTTGGTCGTTCCGGGGGTGAGTACGCTTGAGCTAAATGACGCTGCAGAAGCCTGGACCCAGCAGCACGGTGCGACCAGTGCGCCCTTGGGCTACCCTGGTGCCCCCGGCGCCATCGATTTTCCAAAGTCGATTTGTACCAGCCTTAATGAAGTGGTCTGTCACGGCATTCCCAGCAAAAATGACATTCTTCAGTCAGGAGACATTATCAATATAGACGTGACGCCGCTGCTCAATGGCTATCACGGTGATAGCTCCCGGACATTTTTGGTGGGTGACGTTTCGCCGACGGCGCGAAAACTGGTAGAAGTCACGCAAAAGTCTCTGTGGGTTGGCATTGAGGCGGTCAAAGTCGGTGGGCGCATTGGCGATATTGGCGCGGCTATTCAGGCCTATGCCGAGTCGGAAGGCTTTTCTGTTGTGCGCGATTTTGTGGGTCACGGTGTGCACCGCACCTTTCACGCTGAGCCTCAGGTGCCGCACTATGGTGTGCCGGGCAAAGGAAAAAAGATTCGCCCCGGCATGGTCTTTACGATTGAGCCGATGCTCAATGAGGGCTCTCATGAGGTGCAGCTGCTAGAAGATAAGTGGACGGCGGTTACAGCCGACCGAAAGCTTTCTGCTCAGTTTGAGCACACCTTGGCGGTGACAAAATCTGGCGTAGAGGTGCTGACCTACCTGCCCGCAGCAGTGGCCGCTTAGCCCTCGTCTGCGTCGAAGTAGTCGGCCTTGATCATCGCAAGCACGAGCATATCTTCGTAGCCGTCAGCGGTTTTGAAGGCTTCTCGTAGCGTGCCTTCTACCACAAATCCCTCGCTCAAATACAGCATGAGGGCACGCTCGTTGCTCACCACCACATCTAGCCAAAGGCGATGGTAGCGCATCCGCTCAAAGGCTTGCACCTTGAGCCAGCGGAGGGTTTGCCTGCCATAGCCCGCCCCCTTAGGTAAGATGACAATGCGCCTTAGCAGCAGTGATTTGTGCGGGTTTTCCATCCCCTCTAAGACCACGTAGCCCACCGCTTTACCGCCTTGCTCCACGATGAAGTGGGCTTCGTCTTCGGAGACGATGGCTGCTTCGTGCTGAGCTTGTCGCCACTGATTGATGTAGGTCGCATTTTCGGGATGCTGCTCTGCTGCCATCACAAAGCTCAAATCCGACAGACGCGTCGGACGCAACTCAATATTTCGCGGTTCAATTTTCAAAGGCTCTATCAAAATCTTTAATCAGCGAAATTACTAAGGGACATCTTTCCTAAACAGTCAGACGAAAAAAGAGGACCTACCGTATAGAGGAATACATTTTATACGGCTGAATGTTCGTCATTTTGACAGATGCTCTATCCGTCAACGGAGGCGGGCGCATTTATGAGCATCGGGCAGAATCGGGGAGTTGGTACTATGGCGTAGGCCACTTTGCCGCCAGTTATTCTGATTTCGGCGTTGCGCCTGGGAAGGACCTTGCGATCGCTCGCTTTGCGGGCTGGCGATTCCATGGCGATCCCACAAGACATCTCACACTGGATGTAAGTAGTCATTCACCGCACAGAGGCGTAATCACTAACGTTTTTCAGCAAAGATACGTTGACCCATAACTATATTGGGTATAAATTTTTACTATAAAAATTTATTCGAATCAGCGTGTCATCTGGCTGCTAGCCATCCGGCTCAACTAAATAAATCGTCCAAAATCGCTGGGTTATTGCCTATGAGGCGCTTTTTGGGCCCACTTTGTGTGCAGACTTTCCGCTATGGGAGGTGATGCATTTGAAAACGGCCTAAGTATGTGTGCTCGGCCCGCAATACCCTTCACATAGTTCCTATGGTCTACGATATCCATTCGTCGTCACTGCAATCGTTTTTTTCGCGACTTTTTTCTCCGCTTGTTTCTTACCGGCGTCCTTGCTGCTATTTTCAGGGTGGTCAGTCTGACTATCTAGCCTCTGAAACGCGGACTGTGCCGGTTCTTCTTTTGAGGGATTTCCCGCTGTGTTTTGCCCTTGTAAGTAGTGGGAAATGACCATGCGCCTGAATGAAAAGGTGGCGCTGGTGACCAGTAGCCGTCAGGGTATCTGTGCGGATACTGCCAAGCAGCTGGCGGGTGCGGGCGCGAGGGTGATGATCTGTGGCCGCAACGCTGCGCAGGGACGAGATACTGTCGCCCAGATCCAGCAGCAGGGGGGACGGGCAAGCTTTATTTTGACCGATGTTGCGATCGCTGCCGATGTGCAGGCCGCCATCGATGAAACCATCGCTACCTATGGCCGCTTAGACATCCTTTTTAACAGTATCGGCGGCCCCTATCCCCTAGATGGCCCGCTGCTCGACGTCTCAGAGACCACCTGGGACAGAATCACCGAAACCACCCTGAAAGGCACGTTCCTGTGCTGTCAGTACGCCCTGCCTTTTCTGCAAAATGCCGGACAGGTAGGCAGCAACAGCACCATTATCAACCTAATAGAACAGAGCGAATCTGTACGCAATCGTTCCGTGACCGAAATTTGCCAAGGCGGCATTTTGGCCATGACCCACGAGATTGCTCAGCAGCTTTCTGGGAGCAACGTATCAGCCAATTTGATTTGGTCGGGCCATCAGCCGCAACGGCTGAATCGAACCATTCTCAGCCTGCTGACCGATCAGGTGCTCTATGGCCCCGCTAGACCAGATGAGCCAGCGCAAGCTGAAAGCTCGCAAAGCGCGGCGGTTCCTTTTGCAAATTCGGCAGAAGCCATTATGTACTTGGCCACGGAGGGCCGTACCCTTCACGGCTGCGCACTCGTCGTCGATTCATCAGCTAGCGAGAATTGATAGACAGGCTATCCGTCGTCCTCTTCTTCTAAAAGCTCATATTCGCCGTCCCACACCGCAGTCAGTAGCGCTAGACCGTGGCGGGTAAGCGTTACTTCGTCTCCCTCGACTTCGATATCAGCAGCGTTGCCCCCAGCTGCATCGATCAGGTCGGTCATCCACAGATAGCAGGGCACAGCGGGCTGCCGCAACAGTGTCTCCAGGCGGGCCTGACGGGCTAACGGCAGCCGACGCTGCAAGAGGGTGTATAGGGAGACTTGGGTGCGCGCTTCTACGCCGCCGAGTACCTGCTGCAGATACCAGGCCGTCTCGGCGGGGGGCAAGGCTTCCATGCGCTGCTCGATGTGGGTCAGGATGCGGTCTACAAAGTCGACGCCCAGATAGCTATTGAGATATTCAGCTGGGAGGGCCGGGTCTACTTCTACCCGCTCGCAAATGCTGGCCCAGTCTACTTCGGGGTAGGCCGATTTGAGCTTTTCGAAGGCTTGGTCGCTGATTTGGGCCGATTCTGTCTGCAAATCGTAGGAGAAATCTTCTCCGGGTTTGGCCCCTGCCTCTACCAACATTCGGAATAATCGAATCGCATCGTCTGCCATTCGCGCTTGCCTCCTACAATCTGTAGCTTGGGCGATCCTGTCGCTTGGGTCGCCGTTGCGACTTGGTTTTTGTGTCGTTTGCGGTCTTCGCTAAGGCACTATCCGGCCTGCTGTTTTGCCTCCCGATACGCGGCATGGACTGCATTTACGTTGTACCAGTTTAAAAAGACTCGGCTGAGTTCTTGGGAGAGCTGCGGGTAGCCGCGATCTATTAGCCAGCGCAGCGCTGGGCCCAGGGTGCGCTCATTGAGCAGGCCGCCCAGCGAGAGGGTGCCCCACAGCAGGCGGTGCAGCCAGGTCATTTGAATCATCAGTCTGACATCGAGGGTGGGGTGCTTCTGGTAAAACACGACGCCCATACGGGCCCGCTGGATTTCTTTGTCGATGAGGTCGGGCAGCTCATCGACGGAGAAAGCGGGGTGCCAGTGATAGCCCACGGCCTCGGGAGACTTGATCAGGGATAGGCCATTGTTTTTGAGGCGCACGCCTAGCTCTAGGTCTTCCCAGCCGTACTGGGTGAACTGCGCGTCGAACAAACCGGCTTCGAGCAGCCACTTTTTGGCGATCGCAACATTTCCGGTCGCAAAAAAGGCCCGCGAATAATCGGTCACCTTGAAGGGCTCTGAGGTAGGTTCATCAAAGTTGCAGGTATTGACTACTCGCCCGTAGGTAAAGACGCGCTCATTGCCCTGCTGGTAGGCTTTTTCTAGGGCGTCGGCGTGATGCTGTAAAAAGCTATCGAGCACCACCAGATCGCTATCGATGAAGATGATGGTGTCGCCCTTGGCCTGCTGCACGCCGAAGTTGCGGGCGATCGCAGCCCCCTCATGATTTTGCTCGTAGAGCGCCACATGGGGAAAGTCGTCTGCGCTGTCCTTAATCCATTCCACCGTGCCATCGGTAGAGCCATCATCGACCAGCACGATTTCGTAGCCTTCTACGGGGCCATCTGGGCGTAGCACCTGGTTTTCCATTGCGCGCAGGCACTTTTCTAAAATGGGCTTGCGGTTGTAAGTCGGAATGACAACGCTGAAAAACATAGGCTCAAAATCTAAAGCACTCTAGTGGGCGTCCACCCTCCATACTATTTTATTTCTTGGCTTCCTATTTTTTGGCTTCCTCGTTTTCCCGTCCCGTTAGCAATGAACTTCTTTGAAAACGCGCCGACTGCCATAATATGGACCTGATCACTTCACCTACGGACAAAATCAGACATGGGCCGCGCAGATAAAGTTGTTTTGGCATATTCGGGGGGCGTAGATACGACAGTCTGCATTCCTTACCTCAAAGAAGAATTTGGCGTTAAAGAAGTCATTACGCTCGCCGCCGACCTCGGACAGGGCGATGAGCTAGAGCCCATTCGCCAAAAAGCCCTCGACTGTGGCGCAGCCGAATCTGTCGTGACCGACGTCACGGAATCGTTCATTACTGACTACGCCTTTCCGGCTATTCAGGCCAACGCTCTCTATGAAAATCGCTATCCGCTTTCTACGGCGCTGGCCCGACCGCTGATTGCCAAGCTGCTGGTGGAAACTGCTGAAAAGTATGGTGCCGACGCCGTTGCCCACGGCTGCACGGGTAAGGGGAATGACCAGGTACGATTTGATGTTGCGATCGCTGCTCTCAATCCCCACCTAAAAGTGCTCGCGCCTGCCCGTGAATGGGGCATGAGCCGCGAAGAGGCCATGGCCTACGGTGAAAAGTTTGGCCTTACCTTCCCGGTCAAAAAGTCTTCTCCCTACAGCATTGATCGCAACTTGCTAGGCCGCTCCATCGAAGCTGGCCCCCTGGAAGATCCTTGGAATGAGCCCACTGAAGAAGTTTTTGTAATGACCCGGGCGATCGCAGACACCCCAGACGACCCCGAATACGTAGAAATCGGCTTTGAAAAAGGCTTACCCACCAGCCTTAATGGCAACGCCCTGAGCCCCATAGACCTCATTACCCAGCTCAACACCCTTGCTGGCAACCATGGCATCGGCCGCATCGACATGATCGAGAACCGGCTGGTTGGCATCAAGTCTCGGGAGATTTACGAAGCGCCCGCGCTGCTTGTATTGATCGCCGCGCACCGGGATCTCGAAAGCCTCACCCTCACCGGCGATGTCACCCAGTACAAGCGCAACATTGAGCAGTCTTACAGCCAAATGATTTACAACGGGCTCTGGTATAGCCCGCTCAAAGCTGCCCTTGATGCCTTTATCAGTCAGACTCAGGAGCGGGTTTCGGGCACCGTTCGCGTCAAGCTGTTTAAGGGGAATGCCGTCCTCGCGGGGCGCAAATCAGCCAATGCCCTATATTCTGAGGAGCTAGCCACCTACAGCGCCGACGACCAGTTCGACCATAAGGCCGCTGAGGGCTTTATCTATGTTTGGGGACTACCCACGAGAGTGTGGTCACAAAAGACCCGTTAAGGAAAGCGAAGAGAACGCGATACAGAGAAGTCGACACCGAGAAGCCAACATCATGGTCCAAACAACGCCTGCCCCTACCTTCTCCAAACCGCAGCCTGCCCCCACGCTGCAAATCTCTGGACTCAACGTTTACTACGGCGAAAGTCATATTCTGCGCGATGTAGATATGACGATCCCCCAGGGCAAGATGGTCTGCCTCATCGGTCGGAACGGGGTCGGTAAAACGACCCTGCTCAAAACCATCATGGGGTTGCTCACTCCCCGCAGCGGACATATCGACTACCAGGGGCGATCGCTGCTGCCGCTGCCCACCAACCGCCGGGCTAAGCTAGGTATCGGCTATGTGCCCCAGGGCCGAGAAATCATCCCCCGGCTCACCGTCAAAGAAAATCTGCTCATTGGCCTAGAAGCCAATCCTCAAAAAAAGGGCAACCCGCTCAACTCGGCG
>JBCBFY010000007.1:0-76619 GCA_038527325.1 Cyanobacteria bacterium J06614_10 | reverse complement strand
CTACAAAAACGGTGGGTACATTACTGCCTTCAACCATATCGATGAGTTCTCTCAGGTCGGCAGCGGATGGGCGGGCCTCCGTGCTGAAGCTCGCTAAAGCAGGCTCAATGCGAATGCCATAAGCCTCAGCATAGTAGCCTAACGCGTCGTGGGTACTTACAAGTACTCGCTGGTCTGCAGGAACGGTATCCATCTGTTGCTGAATCCAAGCATCGAGCTGAGTCAGCTGAGTCGATAGCGCTTCTGCATTGTCTCGGTAAAGGTCGGCATTGTCGGGGAAGGCTTCACTGAGCTGCGTTTGGATAACGCGCACCATCGCTACGCCATTTTCTGCATCGTGCCAAACATGAGGATCAGGTTCGCCATCTTCATGGCCATGCTCGTCATGATCGTGATCATCATGGTCTTCATCACCATGCTCGTCATGGTCTTCATCACCGTGGTCCTCATCACCGTGGTCTTCTTCTGAATGACCGTGCGCGTCATGGTCTTCATCTGAATGGTCTGAGTGATCATCGTGATCGTCTTTGTGATCGTCGTGCTCCGAATGATCGTGCTCACCGTCACCATGTCCGGCTTTTGAGTGGTCTGAGTGGTCTGAGTGGTCGTGATGAGCGCCTATCAATGGCTCAGGCACGGCAGCTTCTGAAACCGCAACTTTGGCAGCTGAGCTGCTCGAAGCCTCAACCATTTGAATGATATCTGGTTCAAATTCGTAGCCGCCGTATAACACTAGGTCTGCGGCTTCAATCGCTCGTCTATCGGCGGGGGTGGCATTGTAAACGTGAGGGTCTTCGCCCGCTTCGATAAGGCAAGTGACATCAACGGTGTCTTGAGCGATTTGCTCGGTGAGATCGCACAGTACGCTGTAGCTGGCAACTACTTGAGGGGTGCTTTGGCCGCGAGCTGCCAACGTGTAGGGAAAAAGGGCGATCGCACTGCCAAAGACAGCGAGTTTTGTAAACAACTGAAGGGAGAATCTCATGGACAACAATCTCACAGACGATGAATAGGGGGCGTAATAGCAGATGACAGCAGCGGATGGCTAAGACAAAAGTCAGCACCGATCCTGGCTATGGTAGGTGCGATTAGCGAAATACAGTTCAAGAATGATAATCATTATCATAACTTTGTTACTATAAATCTGGTCGAATAGTCTGTCAACGAGCAGGGATTTTGATTGCCAGAGCGCACCACAGAGCTGAGCAGAGAACCGTTCAGAAAAGGCAGAGCTACGGCGCACTGCTGTGGGTCTCTGTGCTGCTCCACAGTTTGCTGGTGCTCTTGCCATGGTCAGAAAAATCTCCTCCACCGGCCTCTTCACAAGCGGAAATAGTTCCTATCGTTGCGGTGAGTCAGATCCCAGGTTTGGTAGCGGAAGACGTGCCTCCGTCGCCATCAGTGTCTTTGCCGCCACCAGTGCAGACGGCTACAGTTTCAGCACCGCCCACAAACTCGACACCTCCAGTAGCCCCTGAACCTATGACTGAGCCGACCTTTGAACCTATCTTTGAGCAGGCCCGCGATCGCGCAATTAACGAATCCATTCCCAATGAGCCATTTCAGCTAAACAGCACTGCTACTGGTGAGACGAGTCAACCGGGGAATAGTGAAGACAACCGGACCACTCGCTCCCCCGAGGAGGCTCCAAAGCCTTCTCAACAAGAAGCTGCCGATGAAGCCGCTAGGGTAGAAGTGGCTTGGGAAAACTTTGTAGGTCATGTTCAGCGTCAGAGCGACGGATTCTCTGAAATGACGCTGCTTGAAATTTTTGATATTTTTGGCGAACCAGGGCAGGTCAATCAATTCTTTGATGAAAACAGTCAGCCCAAGCTCGACGTTTACGCCCACCATCTCTTCCCAGAGCAAGCACCTGAACAGATCTTAGAAACCGTAGTCATGCCTGAAGTCAACAACAGTACAGACTTTGATCTCCAGCGACAGGAAACGTTTACGGCTGGATTGGCATACCAACTTCTGCAGGGCGAAATGCTTCGCTATCTCATCATCGTGCCGCTCAATGAACGTAGCGGCAGCGTTCTTCTGTTCAGTGATTCTCTGCCGGAGCTCTGATCCTAAAAGCCGTAGATATGCACTTGCAGTATGATAACGATAATCATTATCATGCCTTTGCAATTTGTTTGCGCTCTGCTCGCTCATCGTTGGCTGAATGTTTCATCGCATTCCCAACTGTTCAACTCTGCTAAGCTCAGTCCCGTTAAGGAAGTATGGCTCAATCTCAGACCGATATTGCTGTCATTGGCGCAGGGCCACAGGCGCTGACGCTAATTACTCACCTGCTCCAAAAGAACAAGCGCAGGCGGGAGCGTTTGAAGGCTGGTTTCTCCCCCGGGTTTCAGGTGTTTGACCCTAGTGGCACTTGGCTCACTCAGTGGCACAGGCAGTTCGCAGCCCAAGAAATTCGTCATCTGCGATCGCCCGCTGTGCATCATCCCGATTGCAACCCCCACAACCTACGTGACTTTGCCCAAGGCCGAGGTGACGAACTATATGATCCCTACGGTCGGCCAGGGACGGCGCTATTTCGAGACTTCTGCGAAGCCGTCATAGAGCGCTGGCAGCTGCAAGACAAAGTAACCAAGGCAAAGGTGGTGGGCTTGTTGCCTTTACAACGAGGATTTCAGCTGACGTTAGCGGATGGGCAAACGGTAAGCGCGCGTAGAGTGGTGATGGCAACGGGCAGCGCTCAAGCAAACATTCCAGACTGGGCCAAGCAAGTGAGCAGCTGTCCGCCAGGACGGCTCTGCCACGCGCAGGCGGTGTCTCTACCAGCATTGCCATCGCTGGCAGGCGAGAAGGTACTGATTGTAGGGGGTGGACTGAGCAGCGCCCACTTGGCGATGGGCGCACTCAAGCGGGGCGCACAGGTCTTGCTGATGGGGCGACGTGCGTTTCAAGAAAAGATTTTTGATGCGCCGCCTGGCTGGCTTGGACCCAAGTATCTAAAGGGATTTAACGCAGAAACCGACTGGGAAAAACGCTGGCAGATGATTCAGCAGGCGCGCAATGGTGGATCTTTTACCCCCGAAACGCTGACCCGGTTACGAAAGTTTTCTCGGGAGGGCCGCGTCTTTTTGTATGAGCAATGCCAGGTGACTCGCGCGGTGTGGCAAAAGGATCACTGGCAGGTGCAGTGCGACAACCAATCCGTTCACGATTGTTTTGCGCATCAGTCTATTGATCGCATTTGGCTGGCAACGGGCACTGAGTTGAATATCACTGCGCATCCACTGTTGCAGGAGGTAATGGCGCAATACCCTACCGATGTTGTTCATGGGTTACCTGTGCTAGATTCGCATTTGCGCTGGCCAGGGTGTGAATTGTTTTTGATGGGGCCATGGGCGGCGTTGCAGGTAGGACCTGTTGCAAGGAATTTGTTTGGGGCGAAGCTAGCGTGCGATCGCATTGTGCCAGCCCTGACGAAATCTAGCCTGTCTTTTGCACGTGCTGGCTCTAGATGACTCGATTTGCTGGCTTTCTCAATGTGCTGAAGGAGAGACTGGCGCTACACAGTCTTCTAGCAATTGCTGAAGCGTATCTGGGTCTAAGTCTTTCCCAATGAGTACGAGCTGGTTACTGCGATCACCTGGCCACCGATCTTCTTCTAGCTGAAAGCGTTTGCCCGTGAGCTGAAAGAAATGTCTAGCGGGACTTTCTTGAAACCACAGAACACCTTTGGCACGAAAAACATTATCCGGCAGGTGATTATCTAAGAATTGCTGAAAGTGCCTAAGGATGAAAGGGTGATCGCTCTCAAAAGAAAACGACATAAATCCATCATTTTCTAAGTGGTCGGAGTGATGATCATGGGAATGACCGTGATCATGTGGATGGTGATCGTGAGAATGGCCATGATCGTGAGAATGGTGGTCGTGAGGATCTGCCAGTTCTGTTTCTTTAGTCTTCTCTTTTGCCTCTACTTGATAAGCGCCGACCTCTCCTACCTTGATGTCAATAATTAGCGGCAGCGGCACCTTTCCCTGCTCAGCTCTGAGGATTCTGGCTCCAGTTTTGATATTGCGCAGATTTTCTTCTAAAAATTCTATGCGATCGCTCGTCACCAAATCTGTTTTGTTGAGGATGATGATATCGCCGTAGGCAATTTGACTGTACGCAGCTTGACTCTCAAATATATCTGGCGCAAAAGATTCTGCATCTACTAGGGTCAATATCGAGTCCAGCCGGGTTAACTCTCGCAAGTCTGTACCCAAAAAAGTAAGCGTAATCGGCAAGGGATCGGCAATGCCTGTGGTTTCTACCACTAGGTAATCCATCTGCTCTCGGCGCTCAAGAATTCGATAAACCGCATTGCGCAAATCGTCATTGATACTGCAACAAATGCAGCCATTAGTCAGTTCAATCATGTCTTGATCGACCTGGACAATGAACTGGCTATCGATATTAATATCGCCAAATTCGTTGACCAGTACAGCGACTTTAAGATCTTCAAAACTCTTTAATATGTGGTTGACTAGAGTGGTTTTTCCACTACCCAAAAAGCCTGTGATGATGGTAACGGGCAGTCGTTCATCGTCAACCACTAGCGGCATTGTGCTGGCAAAATCTGATGCTGAAGCAAGGGACATAACGGGCTCCTAGTAACTATCCAGATTATTAATCAAGGTAAATTAACGGGTTAAACAGTTGCTGAGCTGTTGATGGAGCTGTAGCGGATTGATGTGACGACCAATAAACACCAGCTGATTGTTCGTAGGACGCTGCTGACTATCGGGAGAAAGATTGCAGCGTTTGCCCGATAGCTGAAAGATGTAGCGCTGAGACTGTCCTTCGAACCAGAGAATGCCCTTGGCACGAAAAATATTGCTATGAATCTGTTGCATTAGAAAATGCTCAAACTTAGTAAAGTCAAAGGGGCGGTCGCTGCGAAAGGGGATAGAAACAAAGCGATCGCCCTCAACATGATTAGAAAAACTTCTCTCCGAAAGGCGATAGGTCTCAGCATCGGCCAACCCTACATCCAAAATGGCAGAAAGCGGCAGCTTAGCATCGGTTCCCAGACTGCATCGCAACATCCGCGCACCGTCTTTTACCCTGTCAATCTTGGATTCTATCGCCTGCAAATGCTGAGCACTAACCAAATCGGTTTTATTGATTAGTAGGATGTCGCTGTAAATCAGCTGATTTTCATACACTGAGTTGTTGAAGAGTGCCGAGCTAAAATTGTCGGCATCTACGACACCCACGACAGAATCTAGCCGGGTAAAGTCTTTCAAGCTAGTGCCCATAAAGGTCATCATGATGGGCAGCGGATCGGCTAGCCCCGTGGTTTCTATCACCAGATAGTCCATTCGCTCTTCGCGCTCAAGCACCTGATAAACCGACTCTACCAAGCTGTCATTAATGGTGCAGCAAATGCACCCGTTGCTGAGCTCCACCATATTGTCTTGCGTAGAAACAATCAGCTGAGCATCAATATTGATATCGCCAAATTCATTGACCAGTACAGCAATCTTCAGCCCCTGTGCGTTTTGCAAGATATGGTTGAGCAGCGTGGTTTTACCACTGCCCAGAAAACCAGTAATTACCGTGACAGGCATTCCTTTTTTAGGAATTGAAACGATTGAATCATCGTCAGACGAGCAGCCTTCGTAGAGACGGTCTCCAGATAGACCTTCTTTAGACACTAGCGCCATAGCTCAGTAATGATTATCATTCTCAAAATATTACACTTTAAACAAGGCTGCATAAAAATAATCTGCTAAACTCTTCAATGTGTGATAATGATTATCATTTTTTAGTATGCTCGCGGTCCAAAATCTATCGGTTAGCTATCGAGGAATCGAAGCATTGACAGCGGTTTCGCTGACGTTGCAGGCAGGTGAATGGGTCGGACTCATTGGCCCTAACGGCGCTGGCAAGAGCACCTTGGTTAAAGCAATTTTGGGTCTGATGCCCTATCGCGGGCAGATTTTGCTCAATGGGGCTTCGCTGAAGCGGCAGCGGCGGCAGGTGGCCTACGTACCACAGCGATCGCAAATTGACTGGGACTACCCGATCACGGCTTGGAATGTAGTGATGATGGCGCAGACCAGAGCGCTCGGCTGGGGACGCTCTCCCAATGTCAAAGCCAAGAAGCTAGTGAGCGCAGCGCTGGACCGCGTCGAAATGCTGCCCCTCAAAGATCGGCCCATCGGCCAGCTTTCGGGCGGGCAGCAGCAAAGAATTTTTCTTGCCCGTGCCTTAGCCCAGCAGCCCAACTTGTTTTTGCTAGACGAGCCCTTTAGCGGCATCGACAAAAAGACAGAAGCTATCATGCTGAGTATTTTTGCTGACCTCAGCCAGCAGGGCAAAACGCTGCTCGTTTGCAGCCATGAGTGGGGCGAGGCGCTCAACCGCTATCATCGTCTGCTGTTGCTCAATCGCCGTGTGCTGGCCAACGATACGCCCCAGGCAGTGATGACGATGGAAAATATTCAGCAGGCATACGGCGCGAATATTCAGGCCGCTCTGCATAATCAAAATATTATTCCGTTTGCTTGTTAGATGAGCGGGTAACGACTGGAGAACGATAGTGCCCATCTTAGCTATTGAGCCCCACCGGCAACTTCAACCCTATGTGCTGAGCTATAGAGTAGTTGAAGACAAGCTGGGAGAATTCTCAGGGAAACCGATCTGGACGTGCCCTGAACCGATTGGTGTGTTGAGCGCAAACTTTGGCAAGTGTTCGTATCACGAATCAGGTAAGATTCACCCCAAGGTAGGGCTGCTAGGCATACAAACGCAATCTCGCAAATGGATAGCTCAGTCAGAGACGCTGTTCGTCATGGCCATATTGACCGTACCTGGCATGATGACGCTATTTCCAGAGATTGGGCCAGACTCCGCTGATAGCCTGCTTGATTTGGCAGGGGTGTGGGGCGATCGCAAAGCGGGAGAATTTTGGCGCTGCCTTCCCCATCATTTGCGACGTGATGAGGTTAAAAGCGCAATGGATGGTTGGCTCCTAAACTTGCTCAGCGCAGTCCCGATTGATATAAGAAAGTACCGTTTGCAGCTGTACCGAGCACTGACCTGCCACAGGCGCATCGATACAGCCTGTGAACAGCTTGGAATAACACCAAGGACACTGCAGCGTGAATTCCGTCGTCACATTGGGGTAAGCCCAAAGCAGGTGATGAGCTTACATCGATTGCAGCGTAGCGTCAAAGATAATGTTGAGACTGCATCTCAGAGCTCCGTACAAGAATTTGCAGATCAATCTCACGAAATACGCACTTGGCGTCGATATCTAAATCGAACGCCCAGCAGATATCGCACTGAGCATAGATCAGTGCTGGCTAGAGCCTTTGCTTCTTCAGCCCAAAGCGTCACTACAGACCCGACTATTTTTTACCTATAGATGTCGCAAACGTTCAAGACAGTCAACGCCGAAGATTTTATGCTCATAGCGTTGCTTTTGGAAGCTTGCAGTGACCTCACTATCAACAACGACAACGACCTACAAACATCAAGGGACGACATTCAATTTGTACATTGCCCAACCGGAGCAGGTAACGAAAACACTTCCAGCCATTTTCGTCGCCCATGCATGGGATGGTTTGAATGCGCCCATTGAGAAGATTGCTCAGCGGGTCGCACAGCTGGGATACGTCGCTGTTGCTGTCGATGTTTATGGGGAGGGTATCCGAGGCAATCCTACGGGTGACAATTCGCATTTGATGAATCCCCTGCTCAAGCATCGGAGCCTGTTGCAAGAACGCTTACGGACTGGCTATAGAGCTATCAGAGAGATAGAGACCGTGGACGCTAGCAAAATGGGCGCGATAGGGTACTGTTTTGGTGGTTTGTGTGTACTTGATTTAGCAAGGTCAGTGCCAGAATGCCTTAAGGGGGTAGTGAGCTTTCACGGCGGACTCACTGGGAACGACTTGCAGGATCCGCAGCCAATAGAGGCTAGCATTCTGATCGAACATGGTTGGGACGATCCGCTGGTGTCAACCGACGACTACTTGGCTTTCGCGAATGAAATGGATGAGCGTAAGGCCGACTGGCAAGCCCACATTCACGGCGGCGCAGTACACGCCTTTACGTTTGAAGGTGCAAATATGCCAGAAAAGGGCCTCCACTACCATGAAGCAGCAGCCCGGCGGTCATGGAAAGCTATGGTCAATTTTTTTGACGAAGTTTTTTATTGAGTTCCCTCGCTTTTGCCCACTCCTCAACGCCCCTCAAGCCACGCTGCCAAATCATCAACACTTACAAAGTCTATTAAGGCCTCTCCCAACGCTTCAGAATTTTCGATGTCGAGCGATCGCAGCTGACTAAGAACATCCTCTGATAATCGGCCAAAGCGTTTCTCTAGCTGCCGAACCACAATTCGAGTTGCACCCTCCCCACGGCCTTCTTCGCGGCCTTCTTCGCGGCCTTCTTCGCGTGAAGTATCAACAACGTTATTCAAATCTCGGTAGTATTTGAGGCTGTCTTCATAAGCGACCTGTTCAGTCGGAGAGAACTTAGCAATCTCAGCCGTCTCAAACAGCTGTAAAAAAGTACGCTCCTGCAACGGCTCAGGCGGATCGTCCAAACGCGGTAAGTGTCGTAGTAAGTAAAGCCACTTGTCAAAATGGCTTTCTAGCGCTTCTAACGGCTTCTGAAACTTGGGTAGCTCTAGGTAGATAAACTTGAGCTTGTCGTAGAACACTTCACATCGCTGATCTTTTAGCTCTACGGTGTGCAGTAGCGTTTCGTCATGCTTGTGGTCATCGAAAACAAAGTCCAGGATACCGACGGTATAAATAGGTGACAGACGATAGTTCCAAAACTCTCCCTTTATTGCCTGTTCCTGAATAGGAAATGTCGAGTAATAGACGCTTCTATCTTTGAAGAAGTTTTGCTTTGCTTTTTGAATCTCTACAATAAACCGCTCGCCATTCTCACTCTGACAGTAAAGATCAAAAATGGCTTTTCTATCAAGCTCACTGTTGCCGAGGTTCTCGCTGTTGCGATAGCTCAGGTCGCTAATTCTGTGCTGTTCGGGCAGCACCACGTTCAAAAAGTCTATCAGCAACGCTTTGTTCGGCTCCGTGCCGAAGATGCGCTTGAAGCCAAAGTCGGTCAGCGGATTGATGTATCTATCTGTCACAAAGAGACGACCATGGGATAACGACATTGCTACACAGCTCATAAGGCTGAACTTTCTAGGCTTAAGCGTAGCAAATGCAGCGTGTAAATATGACGAATAGAAGTAGTGGTGTAATATCGACTGAGGTGAGTGACTGAGGCGAGTGACTGAGGTGAATGCCGCTATTAAGCTTTGGATTGTCCTCGCTTTCTCGTCAAAATTCCTTGGCTTGGGCTAAACAACAATGCGGATAGAAAGCATGCGAACAGCGTTAGCGCGATCGCAGGACCAGAAGGCGTATTGAAATAGTAGCTAATGTACATTCCCGTCATGCAGGCAAGCACACCTATTGCTGCCCCCACCACCATCATCCAGTGCAGCTCTTTTGTGAGCAAGTAGGCCGCTGCTGCCGGGTTTACCATCAGCGCCACGACCAAAATCACGCCTACCGCTTTGATGCTAGCCACAATCGTCAGCGTAATTGCGGCCATCAATCCAACATTGATGGCGCCTACTGGCAGACCAACCGCCTCTGCGCCTAGCTGATCGAACGTGAAAAACAACAGCTCTTTGTAGAACACCTTTACACAAACCAACACAGCGAGGGTGACAAACCCAATCTCCCAAACATCTGCTGGGGCGATGCTGAGGATATCGCCAAACAGCAACTCTTCGAGATCTAAGCGACTGCGCAGAGTGGTAAGTAGCGCAACGCCGAGCGAGAAAAAGCTGGAGAAGGTAATCGCCATGGCCGCATCGACTTTGACTTTCGATTGAGCGCGGATCCAGCTGGTTACAAAGGTGCCGAATATCCCAGAGATAAAAGCGCCGATGAGCAAAGGGACGTTGAGAAAATTTGCGATCGCAAGCCCCGGCAACACCGCATGGGCCACCACATCCCCCAGTAGTGCCATCCGCTGCACAATTAGGTAAGTGCCTACAACCGGACACAAAATGCCCATCAGCACACCCGCCGTCAGCGCCTGCCGCATAAACTCATAGTTCAAAGGGTCTAGCAGCCAGTCCATAGGGTTGCGTAAAGAGGTAATGCTTGCTCAGACAATCATCCCATCTCTTGCCACGCTTGTGTGAGCACTTGCCCGGTCGGCCGAGCGAAGACAAACGATTAATCAACTATTTGCAGACGTAGTGTTACTAACAGAACATCTTGCGATATCATTGCCTGAAAATGATAATCGTTTTCAAAGTGTCGACCATGCAGAAATCACTACGCCTGCTTTCAAAACTAACCGCTTTAACGCTGGTACTAGGGGCAGTGAGCTGCACTCAGCCCAGCCGCAATCAGTCACAAGCCGACAGCGACCAACCACAGGCTGAAGCGACTGCTGAGGGTGGCCCGCAGGTGGTCGCCTCTTACAGCGTGCTGTGCGACCTCACCGAGCAAATTGCCCAAGCCACTGTAGATGTGACCTGCTTGATTGGCGCAGGGCAAGATCCTCACGCATACAGTGCCACTCCGGCAGATCGTCGGGCTATTGAAGAAGCCGATCTCGTTTTGTATGGTGGCTATGGGTTTGAGCCTGAGATTATTCAAATGGTTGAGTCAACTGACACATCTGCCCCAAAAGTTGCCGTCTCAGAAGTCGCCGTCTCAGCACCCCTGATGGGTGAGGCTCATGACCATCATGGTCATCACGCGGAAGGCGAAGCACATAGCGACGCCGAAGCTCACAGCGAACATGACCATCATGCAGAAGGTGAAGACCATGCAGAACATGACCATCATGCAGAAGGCGAAGCACACGACGAGGGCGAGGCTCACGCAGAGGAGGAAATGGTACCCGACCCCCATGTTTGGCATGATGCTGAAAATGGCATAGCGATGGTGAGAGCCGTGCAAAGTCAGCTCAGCGAACTTTCTCCGGAAAATGCCGCACTATATGACACGAACGCCGAAGCTCTAATCACTCAGATAGAGCAGCTCGATACTTGGATTCAGGCCCAGGTAGACACTATTCCTACCTCCAGCCGTACGCTCATCAGCACCCATGATGCGCTCGGATACTACGCCGACGCTTATGGGCTTGAGATTGAACCTGTGCTTGACAGCTTTAGCACCGAGGCGCGGCCGTCTGCAGCAGATATCAAATCGCTGACAGAGGTTGTTGCATCGAAGAATGTACCCGGCATTTTTGTAGAATCTACGAGCAATCCAGGGCTGATCGAAACTGTCTCCCGAGAAACTGATATCGCAGTCTCACAGGACCCAATTTACGCCGATGGCTTGGGCGACTCTGAATCCCCAGCAGCCACGTACCAGGGAATGCTCGTTACAAACACTTGCAACATCGTCAATGGCTTGGGCGGCGTTTGCGACCAAACTGCTGCTCAGGCGTTATTACCCAGTCAGTAGCTCACAGCTACATCGCTCAGGCACTGTCGAGAAAATTAGCTGTTTCAGCACTCTTGCAGCAAACGCTTTTTCATAAAATCTCTGAAGCACAGCTCAAGTGCTAAATGGAAGGTGCCATCTCGCCTAGCGTACATCTCATGAGACACTCTATGGATATGCTGCATCTCTTCCGAGCAGTATTATTGTGTCATGAATATTCGTCGCGAGATGGAAGGTCGAAAATATTACAGTGAAAATTAGTGCTGTTCAGCTTCAGCCTGCTACAGGAAATATTGAATCAAACATAGCCAAACACCTCACCTTGGTTGATGCTTCTGTTCGGCAAGGTGCTGACCTCGTTTTCTTTCCAGAACTATCACTCACGGGTTATGAACCGGCGCTTGCGCAAACACTTGCCACTGAAAAAGCTGATCAAAGACTCAACGTATTCCAGCAGCGCAGCGACGAACATAAGATTGTCATCGGCGTTGGGCTACCTATTTCTGTAGAGTCTGGAGTACAAATCGGAATGATTTGGTTCACACCCAATCGGCCTCGTCGTTGCTACGCAAAACAACAGCTTCACGCTGACGAGCTGCCCTTCTTCGTCGCGGGAGATGAACAACTGGTATTAGAAATATCCGCTGAAAAGATTGCGCCTGCAATTTGCTATGAGTCACTACAGCCCGACCATGCGAAACAGGCTGCAGAGTTAGGCGCGAGCGTTTACCTCGCCAGCGTAGCTAAGCCAGCAGGGGGCATGAAGAAAGGCGTCCTTCACTATCCAGAAATTGCAAAACAGCAGAATATGTGCGTGATTATGGCTGATTCGGTGGGGCCATGTGACGACTTTGTCAGCGTTGGGCAGTCGGCAGCTTGGAATGGAAAAGGGGAGTTGCTTGCTCAAATGGACAGCCAATCAGAGGGGTTTCTGCTGTTGGACACCGTAGATGAGCGCGCTGTGGTCTGTAAATTTCGAGGTGTATGAGCAATGCTATGTTGGTTTTACGCTTGCAAGATCTGAGCAATACTTATGGGTTTTTAAGATAGCAGGATTTCAGCGGCAGCTTCATCTGTAATTAGCCCGTTGATGAGCTTACCTTTGAGGGCGGCCCGCAGTGCGTTGGCTTTGTTTTTTCCACCTGCGATCGCAACGGTCAGTCGGTTCACTGGCTGCTCTAAAGGAACGCCCGCCACCCGAGCATTGGTGCCCCGCTTCAGCAACGTCCCTTGCTCATCGTAGGCCCATCCAGCGATTTCACCCGCTGCCCCAAGCTCCATCAGCTCATTCATTTCATCATCGTTTATAAAACCGCTCTCATGGAGCGGGCAGTTTTGGCCCACATTGCCCACCCCTACAAATGTGATTTTTGCCTGTTCTACTAAAGACTGCACAGTTAAAAAAGACTGCTGTGTTTGCAACAACTTTCGCTCTTTTACACTAGTTGCAACCACGGGCGTTGGAACAGGGTATGCCACTGCCCCTATCCGCTCACTCAGACGCATGACCACCTCATATCGGCCAGCTCGCCCATAGTGAGTCATGTTGCCGATGATAGACACGATTTTGTGCTGAGGCCGATCCATCGTAGGCATTTGTTCGACGACTCGGCGCAGCGTATGTCCAGAAGAGAGAGCAACAATGATAGGGTCTTTAGCACTCAAATAGGTCTCCAAACGAGCTGCGCCACAAACGCCCAGTCCATTACGTGAGCCATCTGGCCCACTGGGAACAACCTCGCAAGTCAACAGTTCAAATTTGTCGCGGAGTGCTTCTGCTTGAGCAATACAGCTACTCAGCGGATAGTCTAGCCGAAACTTAATCAGCTTTTCATTCACCGCCAAGGCGACAAGCCGCTGAGCCGCCTGTCGTGAGACTTCTAGCTTCGTGGCGATTTCTTCTTGTGTATTGTCAGCGATGTAGTAAAGCCACGCAGCATGCGCTGCTAGATCCAGCTTCCGGTCACGTGGGTGACGACTCGCAGTGTTTCGACTTGGCACGCCCATCTGGTTGGCTACTGAACGGTTATGGCAGGTATCTACCAAGCTAGCATAGCGGTTGTTGGCTGACGGCTGCTGAACGCTAAATTTCTAGGGCTTTCTGCGCTAGTACAAACGCGCCTAAAATGCCTGCTCGCCCTCCTAGCTGAGGCGGCACGATGTAGCTTTCAATATCGTCAGTAATTTGAGAGATAGAGAGATAGCCGTTAAGCTTTTCGCGCACCCCCTCTCTGACCCGCGTAAAGAGATGCTTTTGCGCCATCACGCCACCCCCCAGCACAATCCTCTCTGGCGACAGCATCAAAATAAAATTTACTAGGCCCGTTGACAAATAGCTAGCTTCTAAGGCCCAAGCCGGATGGTCTTCAGGCAAAGAGGCTCCTTTTTGCCCCCATCGTTTTTCCATCGCAAATCCCGACGCTAAGCCTTCTAAGCAATCTTTGTGGAAAGGGCAACTGCCTGGAAAAGGATCGACGCTCAAGTCGTGGGGAATCAAAATATGGCCCATTTCAGGATGCAACAAGCCGTGAATAGGCTTGCCGCCAACAACGCCGCCGCCGCCAATGCCTGTCCCTACAGTTAGATAAATGAACGTCTCTAACCCTTGCGCATTGCCCCACTTGTGCTCACCCAAAGCAGCTGCGTTGACATCGGTATCGAAGCCCACCGGCACGCCCAACGCTCGTTTGATAACGCCAGCAAACTCTACCTGCTGCCATCCTGGCTTTGGCGTGTCTAGAAACCAGCCAAAAGTAGGAGATTTTTCTCTGACATCTACTGGCCCAAAAGAGCCGATGCCAATCGCATCTAAGGCACCTTCTTTAGCAACTTGCTGACGAAAAAAATCAACGACTTGGGGCAGCGTCTCCTCTGGCGTAGTCGTCGGGATGCGGGTGACCGCTCGCAGATCATCTGGACCGGTGCCTACTGCGCAAACGAACTTGGTACCACCTGCTTCAACGCCGCCTAAAAGTGTCATGCCATTCTCCTTGCTATCGCTATGGTTTCTCTGTTGCTCTACATAATCACTTGCACTGCAGCACCATCAAGAAATGTTTCAAACCATACTAATTTTCTCATAAACGTCAGATGACGCCGGTATGATTTCAAGTATAGAGCTTTTGCTCATATGCTGGTCATAAGCTCAAGCATTTAGTTCGAGCATGCGTTTGAGGGCAAGTTTAGGCACAGGTTTAACCGCCAGGTTGAGCATCAAACTGAGTACTAGACCAAGCACCAGACCCAAGCATCAGAACCGACAAAACAACTCCCGCATCCAAAACAAATTATTTAGTAAGTAAGGAGGCGAGCGATGCGCTCATTCCGCTTCGCCAAAATACTGGCGACGTTTCTTGCGAGCGTCCTGGTCATACAGATGCTGCACGCTTGCAGCGCCGGGCCACAGGCCAGCGGCAAAACCCAGCTCACCATTGCCACGGTTAACAATGGAGATATGGTGGTGATGCAAGATCTCTCCCGTCGGTTTGAAGCGGATAATCCCGACATTGAGCTGCGGTGGGTCGTGTTAGAAGAGAATATTTTGCGGCAGCGCACCACCACAGATGTGGCTAGTGCGGGCGGTCAGTTTGACGTACTCACTATTGGGTCTTATGAAACACCAATCTGGGCAAAGAGAGGTTGGTTAAAACCTCTCGATCAGCTGCCAGCAGAATACGATGTCGACGACCTGATTGACCCTGTGCGAACAGGTCTCTCTCACGAAGGAACGCTTTACGCACTGCCATTTTATGGCGAAAGTTCCATGCTGTACTATCGCCGCGATCTATTTGAGAAAGCAGGTATTGAGGTGCCGGAGAATCCGACCTATGAGCAAGTCGGAGAGTGGGCTGCAACGGTGCATGACCCGGGCAACGATGTTTATGGAATGTGCCTACGGGGTAAGCCCGGCTGGGGTGAAAACATGGCATTTTTGACCACACTGGTCAATACCTTTGGCGGGCGATGGTTCGATACGGACTGGATGCCTCAGCTAGATACACCCGAATGGAAGAACGCTGTCACATTTTACGTCAATACATTGAACAATTACGGTCCGCCGGGTGCTAGCTCCAACGGCTTCAATGAGAACCTAGCACTGTTCTCGACTGGAAAGTGTGGCATGTGGATCGACGCAACAGTCGCAGCGGGTCTGCTGTCTAATCCTGAAGTCTCGCAGGTCTCTGATAAAGTGGGCTTTGCGCCTGCTCCAGTAGAGACCTATCCCAACGGTTCTAACTGGCTATGGGCTTGGTCTTTAGCAATTCCGGCGACGTCGCGATCGCCCGAAGCCGCTCAAAGATTTATCACCTGGGCCACATCAAAAGACTACATCGATCTCGTCGCTCAAGAATCAGGCTGGGTATCTGTGCCGCCTGGTACCCGTACTTCGACCTATGAGAATCCGAACTACCGGGAAGTAGCCCCTTTTGCAGAAACCGTATTGACCTCGATTGAATCTGCCGATATTGAGAGTCCGGCAGCTGAGCCCACGCCCTACAAAGGCATTCAATATGTCGATATTCCTGAGTTTCAGGCGATTGGCACCCAAGTGGGGCAGCGCATGGCAGAAGCGCTTGCCAACAAAGTCTCTGTTGAGCAGGCTCTCGAACGTTCGCAAGCGGTAGCAGAGCGGTTTATGCGCCATGTCGGGTATATCGAATAGGGCGCGCTGAGTAAAACTTGTTGACTAAGGTCGTACTGAATAAGAAAAAGAAAAGAGAAACATGATGACGTCTTCTGTAATCACAAAATCGTCTGGACCGCCGCCCGCGTCACCGCAGGCTAAAGTGCGATCGCCCCAAAAGATCCCGGCACTAGCACTCGTTGCGCCTTCCGTCATTGCCCTACTGCTCTGGATGATCGTGCCGCTGGCTATGGCCATTTGGTTTGCATTTCAGCGCTACAACCTCTTAGTCCCTGAAAATCGAGCGTTTGTTGGCATCGACAACTTTACCTTTATCCTCGCCGACCCAGGTCTATGGATTTCGATTGGCACGACCTTGATTCTTGTCGGCTCTGTTCTAGCGATTACGATAGGGCTCGGCACGCTGCTGGCCGTATTGTTCAATCAAGAGTTTTTCGGGCGGGGCATTGCGCGGGTGCTGGCGATTTCACCCTTTTTTGTGATGCCAACAGTAAGCGCGTTGATCTGGAAAAATATGCTGATGCATCCGGTCAATGGGCTGTTTGCCCAAATTACCCAGGGGCTAGGATTCGGGGCAATCGACTGGTTTACCGATTTTCCGCTGCTGTCGATTGTTATCATCGTGTCTTGGGAGTGGCTGCCGTTTGCGCTGTTGATTTTGCTTACAGCGATTCAGTCGCTTGATGCCGATCAGCTAGAAGCTGCGCGGATGGATGGCGCGAAGTCGTTTGCACTCTTTCGCTTTGTGGTGTTGCCGCATCTGAGCCGGGCGATCGCAGTGGTCGCCATGATTGAAACCATCTTCTTTCTCACTATCTTTGCCGAAATCTTCGTCACGACGGGCGGCGGCCCCGGTCTTGCAACGACCAATCTGGCCTACTACATCTATCTCAAAGCGCTATTAGAGTTCGACGTGGGTGGCGCTTCTGCAGGCGGCCTGATTGCAGTTGTCTTAGCAAACATCGTTGCGATTTTTCTCGTGCGCAGCGTGGCTCGAAATATAGACACTTAAAACAACAGTTAAAGATAACCTGCTCATCTACTCATCTACTCAACTACTATCGACTCCTAGACCCTGAGGTAAATATCTGCCATGGCCGCTGACAATAAAAACTCTAATCGATGGCTGATTGGCCTGCTGGCTTGGCTTGTCGCCGGCATTCTGTTTTTCCCTATTTTCTGGATGTTTATCACCAGCTTCAAGACAGAAGTCGCCGCTGTTGCCACCCCGCCACAGCTGTTCTTTAGCCCAACGCTGGAAAACTACATAGACGTTCAGTCTCGCGCTGCTTACTTCAATTACGCTTGGAACAGCATCATTGTTTCCGTCGGAGCCACTGTGCTAGCGCTGGTGCTAGCGGTCCCGGCAGCCTATGCCATGGCCTTTTTCCCCACCAGTCGCACAAAGGGAACGCTGCTGTGGATGCTATCAACCAAAATGCTGCCGCCCGTTGGCGTGCTCGTGCCCATCTATATTTTGGGCCGTGAGTCAGGACTGCTAGATACTCGCATCGGGCTGATCATTATCTACACCCTGATTAACCTGCCCATCGTGGTTTGGATGATCTACAGCTTCTTCAAGGAAGTTCCCAAAGAGATTCTGGAAGCTGATCGTATGGATGGCGCCACCACATATCAGGAAGTCGCTTACGTACTCATGCCTTTAGCCCTTCCTGGCATTGCTTCCACTGCGCTGCTTTCGGTGATTTTGTCTTGGAATGAGGCTTTCTGGAGCTTGAACCTCACCACGTTCGATGCGGCGCCGCTGACGGCGTTTATCGCGTCTTTTTCTAGTCCACAGGGATTGTTTTGGGCCAAGCTTTCAGCAGCTTCTACGATGGCGATCGCACCCATTCTCCTCTTCGGCTGGTTCAGCCAAAAGCAACTCGTTCGCGGCCTCACCTTCGGCGCCGTCAAGTAATTCTGCATCCCCATTCATCAGTCATCCTTCCTCTTTCCTCCTTAAAACCCATGTCTACCCTCACCCTTAAAAACATCCGCAAAACATACACCGACACCGAAGTCATCAAAGGCATCGATCTCAATATCGAAGACCGCGAATTTGTTGTCTTTGTCGGTCCTTCCGGCTGCGGCAAATCTACGCTGCTGCGCATGATTGCCGGATTAGAAGAGATCAGCTCTGGCGAGTTACTCATTGACGGCGAGCGCATGAATCACGTTCCACCCGACCAGCGCGGTCTGGCAATGGTGTTTCAAACCTATGCGCTCTACCCCCACATGACGGTTGCTGAGAATATGGCATTTAGCCTACGGCTAGCAGGCGTTCCCAAAGCAAAGCGGTACGAAAGAGCCAAAGACGTTGCCCGTGTTTTGCAGCTGGAGCCGCTGCTGAATCGCAAGCCAGGCGCACTATCTGGTGGTCAGCGACAGCGTGTTGCCATTGGCCGGGCGCTGGTGCGCAGTCCAAAAGTCTTTTTGTTTGATGAGCCACTGTCTAACCTAGATGCGGCCCTCAGAGGCCAGATGCGGATTGAGCTGGCGAGCCTTCACAACAGCTTGGAAGCCACCATGATATACGTCACGCACGATCAAACTGAGGCAATGACGCTGGCCGATAAAATTGTTGTTCTTCAGGGTGGCGTTGTTGAGCAAGTTGGCTCGCCCCTAGAGCTGTATCATCATCCTCACAACAAGTTTGTCGCTGGGTTTATCGGCTCGCCCAAAATGAACTTTTTGCCTGTGATGACTACTAGCGTGCAAGACTCTGGCACCACGCTAAGGCTGCCTGGAGATGCGACGGTTACTGTGCCTGTGCAGCCTAAAACACTGACGGTGGGCGATCGCGCCACACTCGGCATCCGTCCAGAGCATCTGCACATCAATGCTAATAACCCCACCATTATGGGTGAAGTGCTTGTCGTCGAAAGATTAGGCGATGTCACTTCTTTGTACGTTAAGGTCTCCGGCGGTGACACGCTGATCGTACAAACAGACGGTGATAAACAAGTCGCCGTCCGAGATCAGGTTCCTATCTATATCGAGGGTGAACTCTGCCATCTATTCGATAGCAACGATATCGCGATTCCAAAGGCTGAAAAGCACCCCCTCGTGCAGCCGCACACTCCTGTACCCAGTTCAACCGTTCAGCCCTCCAGTGCAGCCCAACCCTATGACCAACCGCTTCGCGCTAACCAACCCCGACCAATCTCCGAAAACCCCTAGTCAGCAAGCGCAATCCTCGGTTTCGCTAGATTCGGCAGCACTGACACAATACTCCGAGCAAGTGCGCATTCCTAACTACGATCGCGCTAATCTCACCAACGGTATTGTTCATATCGGTGTAGGCGGCTTTCACCGTTCTCATCAGGCATGCTATGTAGATCGCTACATAGCGCAGATAGGAGCGCAAGATAGTCGCTGGGGAATCTGCGGAGTAGGGTTGCTGAAATACGATGAAAAGATGCGAGATGCCTTGCAGGCTCAAGATTGTCTCTACACTTTGGTAGAGCGATCTTCTGAGCAAGATACCGCTCGCATCATCGGCGCTATCACCGAGTATCTGCTCGCCCCCGAAAATCCGCAGGCTGTGATTGATAAGCTTGCCGATGAGACCTGCCGAATCGTAACACTCACCATTACAGAAGGCGGCTACTACGTCAATGAAGGCACTGGCGAATTCGATAGCAAACACCCCAACATTCAGCACGACTTGCAGCATCCAGCCCAGCCCATAAGCGTATACGGCTTTCTCGCAGCTGCGCTAAACAAACGTCGGCAATCTGGACGCTCTCCTTTCACGGTGTTGTCTTGTGACAATGTTCAGGGCAATGGCAATATCACCCGCAAAATGCTAACGGCCTTTGCCAGCGCGCAAAATCCAGATTTGGGCCAGTGGATTGCTGACAATGTAGCTTTCCCGAACAGCATGGTTGATCGCATCACCCCTGGCACAACGCCTGCTGACATTCAGATGGTGCGCGAACAGTTTGGGATAGAAGATAAATGGCCCGTCGTCTCAGAGCCTTTTATTCAGTGGGTAATTGAGGATGATTTTTGCGCGGGGCGACCCCATTGGGAGTCGGTCGGTGT
Source organism: Cyanobacteria bacterium J06614_10 (assembly GCA_038527325.1). GTDB lineage: Bacteria > Cyanobacteriota > Cyanobacteriia > Phormidesmidales > Phormidesmidaceae > Phormidesmis. The sequence continues at coordinate 56,468 of JBCBFY010000007.1, read as the reverse complement.
GCAAATGACGGACGATGTGCATCCCTACGAGATGATGAAGCTGCGGTTGCTGAATGCTAGTCATTCTTTGTTGGGATATTTAGGATCGCTGCTGGGCTATACCTACACCTCTGAAGCGATGAATGACGCGCTGATTCGTCGGGTGGTGGAACGGCTAATGGATGAGGTCTCGCCGACACTGCCACCTTTGCCGGGTATTCAGCTCAGCGACTACAAGCAAACGCTCATCGAACGATTTTCTAACCCGAAGGTGCGCGACCAGCTATCGCGGCTGTGTCTGAATGGTTCAGATAAGGTGCCTAAGTTTATTTTGGAGAGTGTGAGAGACCGGTTGGAACAGGGCGGTTCGATTACCTATTTGAGTTTTGTGATCGCACTCTGGTTTCGCTACCTCAACGGCAAAACCGATCAAAACCAACCCCTACCCATCAATGACCCAATGGCACAGCTGCTGACAGAAAAAGCGCTATCCGGAAAAGCCGACCCAATGCCCCTACTCAACATCGAGACAATCTTTGGAAATTTATCTCATTCCAAAACATTCGTAGCTACCGTCACCCATCATCTTCAACAGCTCTATTCGGCAGGAACAAAAGAGACGCTGACAAGGCTCTTATCGGACATAGAAACAGAATGAATCATATACAGACTCTTTTCATCTTTTGCGACTAGGGTAAGAGCGGTATCATCGCATCTTTCAAAGACTCAGACGGTAACACACTGACGCTTGTGCGAGCATAGTCTAGTTTTGTCTCCAGCAAACGGTCGAACACGTCGAACACATAGAGAATCTCTATAATGTGCTTGCAAAGCAGGCTTGTAGATGGATACTCTAGGTTTTCGGTGGACAGAATGATTATCGTGTCTGGAAAATATACGCGATACCTGGCAAGCGCGATACTTTTTTGAGACATTTAGTAAGACATGATTTGCCCATGTATCAGCATCTCTAGGCAATGAGAAGATCAGATATACTATTTTTTTCCATTTTTCCGTAGTTCATCTTGATTATACGGTCTGCAATATGGAAGTAATGGTCATCATGGCTAATCACCACAATCGTCTTACCGCGTTGCTGTAGCTCTGGCAGCAGTTGAGTATAGAAAATCTCTCGAAACATAGGGTCTTGGTCAGCTGCCCATTCGTCAAATAGATAAATCGGTCGATCTTCTAAATAGGCAGATAGAAGCGCTAGACGTTTTCGTTGACCTTGAGACAGAGCCGTCGTAGATAGCTGCCCGTCTTGAACGAAGACCTTTTTCTCAAGCTGTAATTTTGCTAGGTAAGTTTGTGCTTGCGTATCTACGCTCAACGCATCCGCACTCACAAGCCGTTCGAATAAATAAAAGTCTGAAAAAACAGTTGAAAAGTGCTGCCGGTACCATTCGCGGTTAGTATCCACAATTACTTCGTCGTCTAGGCGAAGTTCACCTGAGTTGGGGATATAGAGACCTGTGATCAGTTTAGCAAGTGTAGATTTTCCGCTGCCGTTGCCACCAACGATGAAGATGAGTTCTCCTGCTTTGATAGTGAGATTGATGGGCCCCACGGAAAAGGCACGGTCTGCATCTGCGCTGACATACTTATGGGTAGCATTGCTGAGCGTTAGGGTGTTCCACTGGGGTGCCATCGCACCATGTAGCGCACTCGGCTTGGCTGCAGAAGCGAGCTCTGTGTGTTGAGCAAGGGTGAGTCCCATCTCAGTGACTTTACGGATAGAGACATTCGCATTGAGAAGATTGGGTAAGCGTCTGAGCAGCCCTTCGAGATAGCTGATGGTATAGGTGAGGGTGAGAATATATGCCGGAAGTACAGGCTGCAAATCCGGAATAAATTGAGGGGCACCGAAAAGCATAAGACCAATCAGTGAAAAAAACAACAGTTGGCCACTGCCTGTAGAAAGCGCTGCTAATTTAAAGGCTGTTTTGTTATAGTCGCGGGCAGTAGCCGCATTGATCTGAAGGTCTTCGTCAAAAAAGCGTTGTCGTCGCTTAACATGCAGTTTGAGTTCTTTTGTTCCTTCCGTAATGCCTCGAAAGTTTTTGAAGAGGCGATCAACTTGCTGGCGGGCTAAGGCAATGTAGCGATAAGCACTGGTGATCAAAATTTGGATAAAGGCGACTGAGACCACCAAGAAAGCGACTACGACTGCTAGCCCCCAACCGGAAAGCGTGCCTAAGTAAATCAGGCAGCCACAGATGACCGCCACGTCAATACAAAGAAAAGGCAGAACAAAAACAGAATCCGAAATTGCCTGTACATCTTTAGTGAGTACGGCGAGCAGTTTGCTAGGACCCAGTACTTCTAATTGCTGTAAGGGCGAAGCCAGAATGCGCTGGCTGATTCGCATCCGCAGCTGATAAACAGAATTTTGGGCGAGATCAATGAGCAAAAATTGTGATGTCGCACCGGTCAAGAGTGAGACTAAGGCGAGGCCAGCAAATGGCCAGATGAGCGATCGCGCTGAGCCTTGCGTCAAAGTTGTATTGATCAAGGCAATCAGTGAGGCACTGCACACACCACTCACCAGCCCGGAGAATATGGCCACAACCACACTCACCCAAGATGATCTCAATAACAGCCAAATAATATCCATTAGATTGTTGTTTCCTCTTATTTTTTAATGTTTCAAAGCATTATCAGACAGCGACTTAATCTAATTTCCAACTACTCAGTTCATAACTGTTTGGTTTCACATTACAGCAGCCAAGGTAGCTGTTGAACACACTCAGGTAAAGCTTCCTGTGGATCACGGTATTGATGGAGCCGTGGAAGATTTTTGGTAAGCGATCGCGCCAAAGCCCTTGGCAGTGGTGCAGAATAAATCACTCCCCGGTTCAATGGCCCTTTAATTAGCGAACAAATCCAAGGCAATGGATAATCCCGAAAAAGCGTAAAGTAAAACGGCTTGATCCCAGCAAACGCTATCCGATACACGCCAGCCCCAGACAAGTTACTAATGAGCAAAGTTCGCTTAATCGGATCGGTTCCGTTATTGAGAAAACGTCTGATTTTACGCATGCCGCCATGCTGCTCGACATACCGTTTGGTGGCAAAAAAGCCAAAATGCTTTTCCTTAAAGGTATTTACGGCTTCTCTTATCCGCTTGGCAATATCGACTGGCGCGTCTGCTTGCCGGGTCATAATGTTCATAGACTCACTTAAGTTACCTAAAAGGTTTTCCGGTAGATTTAGCTTGGAGCGATAGTTAACGACAATAGCTAGCGATCGCGCCTGCTGCTGAGCGTCATCTAAGTCAGCAATGAGCGTTAACAGGTGCGCGCACAGCGCGTCGTTTATCGAAAGTTTTCGGCCTGCCTGCTCGGACATTGCCTGTTGCATCGACTGTAGCTCGCCCTCAGAAAAATAGGCTCTTAACATGGTTTGACGACGTGCCTTACCCATCAAATAAAAAAGCATTTGAAGCAGCGCCTTAGTGTTCAGGTATCGGGTACCTGCGGGTCTGTTATCTTTCTCTTTATGTTGTTGTTCGCCTTGCTCATTTTTGAGCCGTTCTTCTAGATAGGCCATCCTGTTGTTAACAATGAGTGGCTTTGTGTAGTTTTTACCGTTGGTCACTGCTGACCATGCCGTCATAAAGCTCATGAAGGTCTGCATGTCGCCAATAGAATGATGCCAGCAGATACCCAGTACCGATCCCCCACCGCTGAAGGTTGTGAGCTTGATCGTCAAAATCGGGCTTTGCTGGATGAGCGATCGCTTAGGATCAATCTTATCGACGAATCTTTTTCGTTCAATGGTAGGCAGCTGATGGAGTGCCTGCTTCAGCGTCAAATCATCATCTTGAACTGAAAAGCTAACCCCCGCATTATTGCACTCTAGCAGTAGCTGATCGCCTGCTTGCTTAAACCGGCCAGCAAAGAGAGAAAAGTCACTCAGCACTTGCTTAAGTGCCTTAATTAGCGGCGGCGGCTGCAATGTTTCTGGATAGAAAAAGACTACAGAAACGGGCAATCTTTTGAGCAACTGATCAGAAAGTGAACACGTAATGACTCGCGGCGTATGTTGCTCGGCACAAATAAGCGTTGATTCCAGTTTCATGGACCTAGAGTTTGAATAGGGGTAAGTGCGGTTACCTCTATTTCACAGGTCGAAAAGCTACGTTAAGGGCTGAAAAAAGCTGACTTATGGCTGAGTTATCGGACAACAGTCTAGTTAGCTGTAGGGTATTCATAATGGGCATAGTGTTTCAAAATCCGTAATCACTTTCACTTCTGAAACACTTCGTCTAGCTGGCAAGCAATAGCTTGCCCATGCATTACTTTCTGCCACAATGGCGAGATGAAGGTGTCAGAAAGGTTCTCTTTTACACCTTAAATTTGATATCAACTACGACACATAAAACAAATGATTACCTCACAATTTAGATTTACGACATCGGTCAAAGGACCGTCTTCACTCATTTTTTGTTGACCGGCAGCACTTCTGTATAGCGCGAATAAAACCCAGACAAATGGAGCGTGTCGAAATAGTTCACAATAGAGACAGTTTCCGCATTCTCTGTTGTTTTTTGTCGTTTTCCCATGACGCTTTCTCCCCGCAAAATGCTGTCTCAGGTTGTGAGGTCATGCCTACAGCTTGGCCTGCTGCTCGTGCTGCTCGTGAGCTGCAGTGCAAATGCTACAGTACCTGCCGATGGCAGCTACAGCTACAAGCAGCCAAGCTCAGATGGCATCGGTAAGGTCTACTACGGGCGAGAAATTGCCAACGTGATGGGTTATCAGGGCGCGAACTGGCTGGCTAGGCCAAGTCGGGCAACGGAAGAACGGTCGGATATGGCCGTCGATGCGCTTATGCTCGAAAGCGATGACGTCGTTGCAGATATTGGCGCAGGGCTTGGCTACATTAGCTTTCAGCTCGCTCGCTGGGTGAGAGAGGGCAAGGTCCTGGCCGTAGATGTACAGCCAGAAATGTTGGCCCTGCTAGAAGCCGAACGCGATAAATACAATGTCGGCAATGTAGAAACCGTATTGGGCACTGAAGCCGACCCAAACTTACCGGCAGACAGTATCGACATGGCTGTGATGTTTGATGCTTACCATGAGTTTGCCTATCCGGCAGAGATGATGGCAGGTATTGTGAAAGCGCTCAAGCCCGGTGGCCAGGTTGTACTGGCAGAATATCGCGCAGAAAATCCACTGGTGCTGATTAAAAAGCACCACAAAATGTCTCAAAAGCAGGTAAAAAAAGAACTCTCAGCAGCTGGCCTAACCTGGGTAAAAACAGATGACCGGTTGCCGCAGCAGCATCTGATGTTTTTTGAAAAGGCGGTCTCATGACGCGCTAGGGCCTAAGAATAGGCCTGAGGCTAAGCAAATATACTGATCGATAGAGTCGGAAGCGCCAATGAAGTTGATACTCTAGGAAGCAGTTTTCTACGTTTAGCAGCGCAGCGTAAGGTCTTTGGATATTGCAGAACAGGTTACGAGTGCGATCGCGCTTTTTGGATACTGGGGCATTGCCTTCCTCATGATCCTAGAAAATGTCATCCCGCCCATTCCCTCAGAGCTGATCATGCCGCTTGCGGGATTCGCAGCCGCCCGGGGCGAAATGGACATGCTAGGTGCTATCATTTCGGGCACAGTGGGCTCCGTGCTAGGCGGCCTCGTCTGGTACTACATTGGTCAAATCTTTGGCATAGAAAGGATTTGCTCCCTAGCAGACCGCTACGGTAAGTGGCTAGGCGTATCGAGTCGTGAAGTGCTCTCAACCCAGCAGTGGTTCTCCCAGCGGGGTGGATACTGGGCCATTGGCCTAGGTCGCTTGGTACCAGGCATTCGCACCTACATTTCAGTGCCTGCAGGCATCGCCAACATGCCCATGTTCAACTTCTTGCTCTTTTCCACCTTGGGCTCAGTGGTTTGGATTACATTCCTCGCCTGGGCGGGCTATCTACTCGGCGAAAACTACGACAGAGTTGCCGAATTTCTAGGCCCTATCAGCAAAATTGTGCTGATTTCGCTGGCGGTTTTACTGGTAGGGTGGGTGCTTTTCCAATGGATAAGAAACCGAAAACACGAAGCTTAGTGAGCGCTTCTAGCCATTGCTGACAGATGCACAAAGAAACAACACCCGAAGGCATAGAAGTCAGACTCTGACCTCCACGCCTTCAGGAAAATCTAGAATAGAAAAACGCGCAACATCTTCAAACCCGTTACTCAAAACCAAGCAGGTCAAAGATTTCACGATCTTTTAGCGGTGTGACTTCCAATGGTTTGGCATCTTCTATCATGCCTTTGGCGAGCTTAAGATATTCATTTTGCACCTCCACCACTTCGGGCTCTGGGTCCATTTCAAACACGGTGCATTTTTTCAAACGGCTGCGACGAATGGCATCCACGGTCCGAAAATGAGCCAGCGTCTTGAGGCCAACCCGCTCATTGAACTTGTCGATTTGGTCGGTGTCTTCACTGCGGTTGGCAATGATACCCCCAAGGCGCACTTTGTAGTTCTTGGCCTTCGCCTGAATAGCCGCGACAATCCGGTTCATCGCAAAGATAGAGTCAAAGTCATTAGCGGTGACGATGAGGCAGTAGTGCGCATGCTGCAAAGGAGCTGCAAACCCACCACACACCACATCCCCAAGCACATCGAAAATCACCACGTCGGTATCTTCAAACAGGTGATGCTCCTTGAGCAGTTTGACCGTTTGCCCAGTCACATAGCCGCCGCAACCCGTTCCCGCTGGTGGCCCCCCCGACTCAATGCACATGACGCCGTTGTAGCCTTCAAACATAAAGTCGTCGGTCTGCAGCTCTTCAGAGTGAAAATCAACAGATTCTAGGACGTCGATAACCGTGGGCACCATTTTTTTCGTCAGGGTGAAGGTGCTGTCGTGCTTTGGGTCGCAGCCGATCTGGAGCACACGCTTACCCAGCCGAGAGAAGGCTGCTGAGAGATTTGAAGAGGTGGTGGATTTGCCAATGCCGCCTTTTCCGTACACCGCAATGACGAGCGCGCCAGAATCAATTTTCATTGAGGGGTCCTGGTGGACCTGGACGCTGCCTTCGCCGTCGGCACCTTGATTGACGATATTGGGGCGAAGGTTGTTAGAAACTACCACGATAAAATCTCCTGCTTAAGTTGGGTAAACGTTGGGTTAAGGGGGTTGAAGGGATAGCGGATAAGAAGTGTCTGAAGGGTCTCTATTATTTGAGCTGTATTGCCTATTTGCCGATGGCGGCTTTGGCTTCATAAAGGGTGTCTACAGTGATGGCAGAAATACCGCGATCGCTGGCAAATTTTTCAGTATTTCGCTTCACTTTGCCCCGCACAAAGAAAGGAATCTTTTTGAGTTCGGCCAGCCCATCCGCGCTCCAGCTCGGCGGGGCAGGGACTTTTTCAGCAGCTTGCTCATCGGCACAAGGCTCAGTGGCCAGTGTCTTCGTATCAGCATTGGCGACTGGCGCAGGATTGCTATGTTTCATCCCAGCATCGCTCGCTTCTGCAGCCCCTGCCTGCATACCGTGCGGCGCAGTATGCAAGTGGCTCATATGCCCTTCCGCAAATTCGAAGTCTTCTCTAAACATGCCAATCAGATGCTCTTCTAGCCCCATCATCAGCGGGTGCACCCAATCATCAAAAATGACATTGGCACCTTCCCAGCCCATCTGGGGAGAGTAGCGGGCGGGCACATCCTGCACATGTATCGGCGTAGAAATTACCGCGCAGGGAATGCCGAGCCGCTTGGCAATATGCCGCTCCATTTGGGTACCGAGAACGAGCTCGGGGGCAGCTTCGGCGACGGCTTGCTCGACTGCCAAATAGTCGTCACTAATGACGGCATCCACACCGTGCTGCTTGGCAACGGCTCGCACCTGCCGGGCAAACTTACGGCTGTAGGTGCCAATGCCCACTAGCGTGAAGCCCAGCTCCTCAGTCGCAATTCTGGCCGCAGCGATCGCATGGGTAGCATCCCCAAAAATGAACACCCGCTTCCCAGTGAGATAGGTCGAATCGACAGAACGCGAATACCAGGGCAGTCGAGAGGCCCCTGGCATCGCCGCAGATGCAATGCGGGCAGCGTTCCAATTTCCCAGCGTCTCTGTCTGTGAACGGCGCAGCACTCTGCTCACATCAATCCCTGCGATGTCTCCAATTTCGGCAATAAAATCTCGGGTGGCACCAACGCCAATCGGCACTGTTTTCACCATGGGCTGATCAAAATTCCGTTTCAGCCAGTCGCAAGTCGTTTGAGCAATTTCGGGATAGAGACAGATATTGAAATCTGCATCGGGGATGCGCATTAGGTCATTAGGGGTTGCGCCCAAGGGAGCAATGACGTTGGCATCTACGCCGATTTCGGCCAGCAGCTTGAGCACCTCTTGAATGTCGTCTCGGCAGCGGAAGCCAAGAGCCGTTGGGCCGATTAGGTTTGCCTTGGGTCGAATGGCAGGGTCGCGTTCGGGGCGCTGGGTACCAGGTGGCAGAGCCGCAGAGAGGAGGAGCGATCGCACCAAATGGTAGAGCGTCTCGCTAGCTCCCCAATTCTCTTTTTTGGAGTAAGCTGGCAGCTCCAAACTCACCACCGGAACCGGTAAGCCCATGCTCTGCGCTAGCGAACCAGGTTGGTCTTGAATCAGCTCAGCGGTACAGCTCTCCCCAACCAGCATGACCTGAGGCTGAAAGCGCTCATAGGCTTCTCTAACAGAGGTCTTGACCATCTCAGCCGTATCGCCGCCGAGGTCCCTCGCCTGAAACGTTGTGTAGGTCACCGGCGGACGCTGATCGCGGCGCTCGATCATGGTGAACAGCAGGTCTGCGTAGGTATCTCCCTGGGGCGCATGGAGAACATAATGCACACCTTCCATAGACGTGGCAATACGCATCGTGCCGACATGGGGGGGACCTTCATAGGTCCAGAGAGTAAGTTCCATAGGAAAGGGAGAGGGGGGTAATTGTGTGAGTCGAAGCGGTGCAGGATAAGTGCGATCACTCTGGTAGCTAGAGGGTCAAACGTCTTCGCCGTTCGGTAGAGCGGACAAACAGCTCGGCCAAATCGCCAACTTGGTCGTAGCCATGCAAAGGAGAGAAGACCAGTTCAATAGACCATTTGGTCGATAGCCCTTCAGCTTCTAAGGGGTTTGCTAGCCCGAGCCCGCAAACCGTGATATCTGGCCGGGCTTGACGGCAACGGTCGAGCTGCTTTTCGACATCTTGGCCTTCGGAGAGGGCAGTGCCCTCTGGCAGCAAGTCTATTTCCGCCTCCAGCAGCATCCGATCAATATAGGGGGTACCCACTTCGATCAAGTTCATGCCGCATTCCTGAGAGAGAAACCGGGCCAAGGGAATTTCTAACTGGGAATCTGGGAAGAGAAAGGCACTGCGGCCAGCGAGAATGTCTCGGTAGCGTGCGAGGCCTTGCTGTGCCCTCGCGACAGCGGGTGCGATCGCCGATTCGAACTGCGATCGCTCAATCTCCCAGGCGTCTGCAGCAGCGCGTAGCCAGGCCGTGGTTCCATCTATGCCAAAGGGGTAAGGCGATCGCAGCAGCTCAGCCCCTCTACGCATGAGCAATCTCGTCGTCTCACTGAGAAAAGGCTGCGCAATCAAAAGCCTCGTCCCTTTTCCGACAGCGGGCAGATCAGCGGCCCGGCGCGGCGGAAAGAAAGCCACCTGATGAATGCCCATTTGACCCAAGAGACGCCGGAACTGATCTTCTACAACATCTGCCAGACTACCGACAATCAGCAGCTCAGCCTCTGCCGATGTTTTCTCAGGCAAAACCGGCACCATCGAAGCGAGGCAGGCATCTTCACCTTGGGTAAAGGTCGTCTCAATTCCGCTACCCGAATAGTTTAAGACCCGCACCTTTGGAAAATGACGATGATTCAGCTTTTCAGCTGCTTTTGCCAAGTCCAGCTTGATCACTTCAGAAGGGCAAGACCCCACCAAAAAGAGCGTGCTGATATCTGGGCGGCGCATCAACAGCTCTTCGACAACCCGCTCTAGCTCCTCATTGGCATCGACGAGCCCAGCCAAGTCACGCTCACCCAAAATAGCTGTCCCAAACCTCGGCTCAGCGAAAATCATCACTCCAGCGGCAGACTGAATCAGGTGGGCGCAAGTCCGAGACCCGACGACCAAGAAGAAAGCATCCTGCATTTTTCGGTGGAGCCACACGATGCCAGTGAGGCCACAAAAGACTTCTCGCTGCCCCCGCTCTTTTAGCACGGGCAGCGGGCTTGTTTTCTCAGCAAGGTTTTTCCCAGCAAGCAGTTTCTCAGTGGGATTCGTCTTAGCAGACTGTTTTGTGCAAGGCTCTAGCGCCATATCTTGCTTTTCTCTCGCAGTACAATTCTTCTCTACTAGGCAATGCTACGCCCTAACTATTTGTTAAAGGGTCTTTTTTAGCTGAAGCACCTCTTTTTGTAGGCTTTGTTTACATGCGGCTATCAATGTTTACGCAGCGCAGCGTAGCGTTACATGAAATGCTCAACGTTACTGCCGCAAGTGTTTTTTTGATAGAGCTTTGTTAATGGCTCTATGAATTGTTGGTGCTATCTCCCAATGTTCTAACGAGATTCTATTGACTTCTATTCACGAATGTTTCACACGCAGACCTGCCGAGAAGACCTCACTCATAGTAAGATCAGGCGTACTATATAAGCCTCATATGATGAATGAAGCGAGACTCCCTTTTCTACACTTTCTTTTCTCGGTCTCCCACCTCTATTTTCGACCTTATTTCTGACCCGCCCCCCCATGCAGAAGGCTATCGCTTCGACTCTGTTTCTGTAAAAGAAGCCAAATTCGAAATGGATGGCGTTTTTTTGCCTTCAGTGAATACGTCTGGGCCGGTCTATTTCTGCGAAGTTCAGATGCAGAAAGTAGGCAATCTGTATGAGCGCCTGTTCGCAGAGAGTTTCCTATACTTCTATCAAAATCGTGCTCGCTTCGAGGATTGGCAAGTCGTCGTCATTTATCCGTCGCGCAGCACAGAGCAAGACAACGTCTATCCTTTTCGTGCCATACTCAGCAGTCCCCAGATGCATGTCGTCTATTTAGATGAGCTAGGCGCTGTTCAAGATTTACCGCTGTGGATCGGGCTAATGGTCTTGACAGTCGTAAAGGGCGAAAAGGCTGTAGCGGATGCGCGATCGCTCCTAAAAAGAGCAGAACAAGAAAAATCAGCAGATGAAAGTCGTGTAATCATAGAGCTAATCGCGACAGTGATCTCCTACAAGTTTGAGCAACTAAGCAAGAAGGAAATATACAAGATGTTAGATATTTCAGTCAAAGAAACTCGGCTATACAGAGAAATCCGTCAGGAAGAACGTCAGGAGGGACAGGTTCAGCTTATTTTGCGACAGCTCGGGAAGCTTTTTGGTCAGCTGCCTGAGGACGTGACGGCTGAGATCGGCAAGCTGACAGAATCAGATGTGGAGAAGCTGGGCGAGGCGGTTCTTGACTTTTCTAATCTGGCAGATGTGCAAAGTTGGCTAGCTGAGCGAGACGGCGAAACCACATCAGGAAATCGTACGTAGCGTTCTTATTGAACTACGTAGCGTTCTTATTGAACATAGTCAGCCGTAACAGGAGACGTAAGGACATTACGAGGTGCTGTAACAGGGTTTTCCAAAATCTTTTTGGCTGCCAGTTGACCGCTGAGCACACAGGTCTCCAGCAATCCGGAATGATGCTGCCCGCTACGTCCCACGGTTTGTAGATTTTCAAAGCGTGATAGGTAGTCCTGCACGATGGCTTCAGGCTGAAGCGTGTCGGGAGTGTAGATAGGATAGGCGTACGGTTGGCGCATCACGCTGCCAGAAAGTATCGGCTCCAAGTTGGGAATAAGCCCCAGTTCCACAAGTTCTTGGCTAGCCATTTGCAGTAATTTTGACGGGTCAATATGCCAGCGCGCATCTTCGTCGCTGCAGAAATAGGTCAGGCCTAGGCAAGTGAGATTTGGGTTGGAGACCATCGCTGAGCTCCAGTTCTTGAAATTTTGAATGCGGCTAACGTTCACCGCAGGGCAGTGAACGTACAGCCACTGCTCAGGGAAGAGGTCTTTAATATCTAAAATGAGCGCGACTTGTAGGAGGTGGCGGTGCTGTAGCTGTCGCGCCGCCTGCTGTATCTCTACAGGCGCATTCAGACGAGCGGTAAGTTCTGAGAGCGGCAGGCTAGAAACCAGGTTGCTTATTGGGATGGTTCGGAGGGCGCTTTCATGGGTTGCGATCGCTTGAGTTATCCGACAATTAGTGTGCTCAAGTTTCAGCAGTTGAGTGTCCAGAAAAACATTGCCATCAGCCGCTTCAAGACGTTTCTTACACGTTTCCCAAATCTGTCCCGCTCCTTGCTTCGGGTGCCGAACGGTAGGGACTTGAGCGCCCAGGAACATCGCTGATGCCACCTGTAGGAGAGATTTCGACTTGCGGCTTTGCTGGCTGAGCAGTTGGCTGACACTGCAAGGTGCGAGCTGCTGACCGCTGCGTCCCCATACTTTTTGAAAATAAGCATCAAAAAAAATGCGATTGAGATGAGGGCCAAATTGATTGTCTATCCAGGCTCCAGCGGTTCGGGGTGCTTGCTCAGGGCGCTGCTGAGCGGTGAAGTGGTGCTTGAGATAGCTAAACCCAGCGAGGCTAATATCAATGGGGCCAAGGTGCTTGAGCGCATTGGTAAAGGAGAGGGGATGCTCAAACAGTCGATGGCGGTAGTGAATGCGCGATCGCACTTCAACATCCACCCACGCTTCACCGGCCAGCTCATGCCAGAGCTGTCGCGCGGCCTCTACCGACTCATCCTGCGCATCCTGTTCATGCTGTCCGCAGTGCCCGCTCAGGCTCCCCCAACCAAAATCAATGCAGCAATCTTGATAGTGTTCGGTTCGAGCTAGGCCACCCACATGGTTACTTTGCTCTAGCACCGTTACCGGCCTATGGTGCTGAGAAAGTTCGTACGCGGCACTGAGGCCTGCAGGGCCAGCGCCCAAAACAACTGTTTGCAACGTCCTTGATTCCAATACCCATTCTTTGTGCTTCTGCTATGGCTAGACGACGATGCCTATCTAATTGCTCGCACTAGCTCCAGTTGAGCCCGAAGCTTCATGGATTTGTTTGAAACTGCTAAAAGCAGGTGCAATTGCTTGCGCACAAACCCATCCGTCTAAGCTAATAGACAGATAAGATTTGTTCTATCCGGTACTGCCTTACTTAGAATCGGCCTGCTAGGGCAGCTACGCAGCGATCGCAAATCGTCGGATCCTCTGCCGATTCGCCCACGTGGGTCGAGTAGTTCCAGCAGCGATCGCACTTTTTACCCGCTGCGTCGACAACGGCGATCGCCCGCCCCTCAGCAGTCGACGTGTACTTCGCCCCTTGCAGTACGTCAGCACTCTCCACCAGCTCCACCTGTGACACCAAGAACAAGTAGCGTAGTTCATCAACCCGGTTGGAGTCAGAAGCCGTGCTATTTGACGGGTTCATCGCCTCCAGCCGAGCGCGCAAGTCCGCATCCGAGACGTACAGCTTCAGTTTCGCTTCCAAAGAAGAGCCAATCGACTTGTCGGCGCGGGCCTGCTCCAAAACCGTATTGGCTTCATCGCGCAGCGTCCGCAACTGCGTCCACCGTTCGACAAGGTCAGGCCGCCGCCAGCGCTCATCCAGAGAGACCCAGCCAGATTCAAACACTGATTCGGCAGCGGTTTCGTAGGGGAGTGATTGCCAAATGTCTTCAGCCATATGGACCAGCACGGGTGCGATCGCCTTTGCCAAACGCTCAATTGCAACAGCTAGCACCGTCTGGCAGCTGCGCCGCCGGGGCGAGTCTGCCGAGCTGATATACAGCCTGTCTTTCGCAATATCCAAGTAAAAGTTCGACAGATCCACCACACAAAAATTCTGCACGGTCTGGAAAAACTGGAAAAATTGATACGACTCAAACGCCGACTCGACGTCAGCGAACACCTCCGTCATCCGGTGGAGCATGTACTTATCCAAATCAGGCAGGTCTTCGTAAGGCACCGCATCCTTCGCCGGGTCAAAGTCATAAAGATTGCCCAGCAAGAACCGAGCCGTGTTGCGAATCTTGCGATACACATCCGACATCTGCTTCACGTTGCGCATGCCCAGCCGCATATCACCCGAGTAATCGACTGAAGAGACCCAGAGCCTGAGCACATCCGCGCCGTAGGGCGGCTCCTGCTTCTTGTTATTGCCCCCCTCAATAATCACCTTCGGGTCCACGCCATTCCCCAAAGACTTGCTCATCTTGCGGCCATTTTCATCTAGCACGTAGCCGTGGGTTAGCACCTTACGATAAGGAGCCTGCCCGCTCGTCGCAACGCTTGTGAGCAGGCTCGACTGAAACCACCCGCGATGCTGGTCAGACCCTTCTAAATAAATCTCCGCTGGATACTCTAGGCCTTCCCTTTGCTTCACGACAGAGGCCCAAGAAGACCCTGAGTCAAACCACACATCCATCGTGTCGGTGCCTTTCACATAGGTTTTCCCGTCGCTGCGGTAGGGCTCTGGCAGTAGCTCGGTTTCGCTGAGTTCCCACCAGGCATCAGCCCCTTTCTCCGCCACAATCGCTTGCACATGGGCAATCGTCTCTTGGGTCATCAGCGGCTCACCCGTTTCCGCCTCATAAAAAACCGGAATGGGCACTCCCCAGCTCCGCTGCCGTGAAATGCACCAGTCAGAGCGCTCAGAGACCATAGACGTAATCCGGTTCTTACCCTGCGCCGGAATCCATGTCACCTCATCAATGGCCTCTAGCGCCTCGCCAACAAACCCTTTTACCGAAGCAAACCACTGCTCTGTCGCCCGATAAATCACCGGCTTTTTCGTCCGCCAGTCGTAGGGATACTTATGCGCGTAGGGCTCGTGCTTCAGCAGCACTTTTTCCTCGGTCAGCGCCTCAATAATCACGTCATTCGCAGTCTTAAGAACGTTCAAACCCTCGAATGAACCAGCTTCAGCGGTAAAATTGCCCCGCTCATCTACCGGACACAGAATCGGCAAATTTTCCCGTTGACCAACCGCAAAGTCTTCCTGACCATGCCCAGGCGCCGTATGCACAAGTCCCGTACCAGACTCAGTCGTCACGTAGTCGCCACCAATCACAATAGGGCTAACTCGATCAAAGGCCTCATCCTTCTGAGACAGCGGATGGCGGTAGGTAGAGCCTGCCAGGGCATCACCCTTTAAGTCAGCAACGACGGTGAGCCCACTGCCAAACGTTTCCGAGAGCTTCTCTGCGAGCTCTTTCGCCACAATCAAGTATTGAAAGGGCTCGCCAGATTTACTTTCTACAACGGCATAGGTCAGGTCAGGATTGACGGCAACAGCTACATTCGCCGGAATGGTCCAGGGCGTCGTTGTCCAGATAGCAACCCCTAGACTCTCTGTATAAGGAGAAAGGGTCGCTTTAGCGGCGTCAGAAACAGTTTCTACCGGAAAGGCAATGTAGATACTAGGAGAGACATGATCTTCGGGGTACTCCAGCTCCGCCTCGGCAAGCGCCGTTTGCGAGGAGGGGCTCCAGTGCACAGAACGCAATCCTCTGTAAACGTAGCCATTCTCAACCATTTTGCCGAATACGCCGAGCTGAGCTGCTTCGTACTCTGGTTGCAGGGTCATATAGGGATGCTCCCAATCGCCCCACACCCCGTAGCGCTGAAAGCCCGTGCTCTGCTTTTGCACAGTATCCAGCGCAAAGTCTTTTGCCTTCTGCCGCAACGAAATAGGCGTGAGCTCACGCCGTACAGAGGATTTGAGCTTTTGCAACACCTTCAGCTCAATCGGCAGGCCGTGGCAGTCCCAGCCGGGTACGTAGCGAACCTTGCGCCCTTTCAGGGTTTGATATTTGTTGATGATGTCTTTTAAAATTTTGTTCAACGCATGACCCATGTGCAGGTCGCCATTTGCGTAGGGCGGGCCGTCGTGAAGGATAAAGGGCTCGCCGGGGTTTTCTTTTGCCAGCTTTTCGTAGAGCTTTTTCTCCTGCCAGTAGGCCTGCAGTTCAGGCTCACGCTTCACCGCATTTGCCCGCATACTAAATTCGGTCTGAGGGAGCAGGACGGTTTCTTTGTAGCTTTTGGATTCACTCACGGCGGGTTACGTTGTGCGTTGGGTTAGGGCTGCTCGAATACTTCAGACGCCAAGCGTTAGCAGATTAGGTCATTCTGCCTTGAAGTTTGGTTTGCTTCAAGTCAATCATCCCAATTGCTCTCCTCCCAGCCATCATCACTATCCACTTCTACACGGTCAACGGCAGCATCCGGCACCTCCTCCTCGGAGGCAGCATCCGGTGAGTCAGGGATGGGCTCTGAGGGTTCTTCTTCTATTGAATTTTCTATTGAATTTTAGTGGTCGTGGCAACTCTGGGTGGAATGTCGATAACGGGTTTGGAGGGTTTGGGTTTTGTCAAAGAGGCCGCAACATCTTTTATCCACCCCAGCAAAATAAGGGGTGTTGCTAGCAGAGATGGCTGCTGTCTGGCAGGAGGAGACATGGGATCAGGAACACTTTCCGCCTCAGATGTTGAGATAGCTGGACTTTCAAGATTGCTATCGGGTTCAAACAGGTCGCCCCATTCTTCTGAAGGCTCATTTTCAGATGAAATGCTTTCAGGCTCGGTCGTAGTGCCTACCTGAATCGTGTCTGCTGGTTCTGAGTCTGACGATATCGGGTTGGCAGATGGCGTCTCGGCTATCGGCGGAGCCGGGATTGCTTGCAAGACTTCTGCTTCTACAGAAGGGGGAGCGACGAGGGGGGATGTCCCGCTGTCCTCCGAGGGAGAAAGCGGCTTGCTTTCTGAGAGGCCTACAGCGACTGGCGACGTTTCGGGAGCGGCTTGCATAATGCCGTCTTCCACAAATTCGTAATCATAGGTTGGACGGCGGCGGGGGTCTAAGTTTTGCCGTAGGCGCTCTGTGGTTGCTGCGCTGAGGGTACGGTTTTGCAGCTGAGGTCGAATGGTTTCTTTTGGGGCGATGCGTAGCTGATTGAGTTTGCTTTTGGCCCAGTCACCGACGACTTCGGGCGTAAGCACAACGGGGGTTTGTTGGTACACAGGCGTTTTTTGGCGTCTGACGGTGAGGGTTTGCCAGCCGAGCCCCATGAGTAGGATGACTGAGGTTAGCTGACCCAACAGGATAGCTGGCGTCATTTGCTCAGCGCAAAACCACAGAACCACTGCGTAAAACATGCCCAGGCCACTCCACAGAAAGTCTGAGCGGCGATGCACCTCCGGATAAAAGAAGGCCGCTAGATAAAAAATAAAGCTGCCAATACCCAGCAGCACAGCGAGTACATTTGCAAGCATGCGCTTAGCGTTTAAGAACCATTTGCCAGTCTTTTTCGACTGGAGCCAGCTTCGGCACCGCCAAAAAGGCCCTCCCTATTGTGTCGGATTCGGGTCCTATTGCGCGATGAATTTGCAATGTCTCAAAACGTTTTGTGGCGATCGCCCGCAGCCAGAAGAGCGATCGCACTACCTACATTGCACCAGAGTCTTTGCTAAAGAGCACCCAGACGGTTTTAAAGATCAGCTGAATGTCGTAAAGGAGACTCCACTTGCGCTGGTACTGCAAATCAAGCTGAATCACATCTTCAAATTTGGTCACCGAGGAGCGACCGTTTACCTGCCATTCGCCAGTCATGCCCGGTTTTACGTTGAGCCGCTGCCACTGGGGGACTTCGTACTGCTCAATTTCATCTGGGGTGGGAGGACGGGTGCCCACTAGGCTCATGTCACCTTTGAGAACGTTCCAAAACTGGGGGAATTCGTCTAGGCTGGTGCGCCGGAGGAAGCGACCTACTCGAGTAATGCGAGGATCGTTGTCATTTTTAAAGAGGGGGCCTTCTACTTTGTTGGCGACCTCTTTTTTGCGGGCTTCGGCATCTACCACCATGGAGCGAAATTTCCAAATGGTGAAGCGCTTGCCCATCCAAGAGCAGCGGGTCTGAGCAAAAAAGATAGGCCCGCCATCCTCTCGCTTGATCAAATAGCCGACGACAACGAACAGGACGGCGGTGATGCTTAGGCCGACGAGCGCGCCCAGAATATCGATTGCCCGTTTTGTCTTGGAGCGAACGGAGGGATGGGTGTCGGGCAGATTTTCTAAAACGTTTTGAACTTTGGCCTGAGGGAGTGCGGTTGGTGCGATCGCATTCCTTTCATCTACAGCCTGCTCAATCGTAAAAACCTTGTCTAGCTCAGTGAGCGACAGGGCCATCATCACCTGAGGCGGCACGTTGACAAGCCGCATCTGGGCTGATTTTGACAGGCACAGCTTATGGCAAATCACCAGCGCACCAATACCGCTGCTATCGATAAAGTGCGTGTTAGAAAAATCTATCACCACCTCTTTAACGTCTGGATTTTGCTCGAAGGCTTCTTGACAGCTGCGCTTGAAGGCAACTGCCTCTACGACAGTAAACGCCTTACTAAGGTGGATCGTGCCCATTGAGTCCAATATTGCTGCGTTGAAGCTGGCTTGGCTGAACGTATTAGTTACGCTATCGAGGCTAGTCATAACAGAAAATTTTATCAGTAGCTATAGCGACCAAGCCCAACCCAGTTTTCCCAGTAAGCTTTCTTGCTTAGCTTTTGGGCCAGAGACTGCTCAGTGAAACCCTATTCCTGACAAGAGACGGGGGTTAGCGTGACAGTGATAAAACCGGCTGACGGTGGTCGCAAGGTCTTTACGCAGAGTGAAGTGAGTTTGCTCTGCTGCACAGGGACGAGGAACAGTTAACACTTCACAAAATTCAACCTTAGCCCGGAAAATCACATCACAAAAAGTTGATACGTCGACTTTTTACAAGCTTCTTTCAAATGAGTCGGCTCGACTTTTTTCTGGTTAGATCATTGACAAATCAAAGACTTTCAAATCGCTGTTAGATGCGAACACAGGGTTAAGGACAGTATTTTTCACCCCAATCAAGTGATAAACATCACAAAAAAATGACGCCAAGTCAAGTGAAATGACGGGCAAGTAGCGTTTAAATTGCCTATTGCTTCTGACTTTTCGGTCTTTGTTGAGTGAAAAAATTCCGACCCGCGACCACCCACCGCCTCACTAGCTACCACCGAAATATGATGAGATGAACAGCTAAGCCGTAGGGAAATCAGGTGAACTGAATAGTAAGGAAATTCAATATGTAGCGCTTTGTAGAAAGATAATTTGATAAACTGCGCTACATCTAGTTGCCAAGGCCGCCTGTATGACAAAAGATCGTCAGTCCTTCTTGCTTTCTGACTCTGCGATGCAGGCGGTGAGCTACTCCACCTATGCAAACTTTAAGCCCCCGCTGAAGGTAAGTGCTGCTGAACTAAAGGCTTGGAAGAAAAGGCTAATTGGCTTTCAAACCCATTTGACCCCAACCGCTACCCAAGGGGATCTATTTGGCGCTGCCTCAGCAGGCTCTAACGATGAATCAGTGGCCTGCTCGATAGAGCCATTCTCGCTGCGCCGACAAAATACGGAATTTTGGCGCTGGCGGTTTGAGGATGTGGGCGTAGCTGCAATGTACTTTGTGATTGACTATGGCGCGATCGCACTGGGCAGCCCCATCCTGCTCTACATCGGCGAAACCATCAAATCAAACCAGCGCTGGAAGGGTGAGCACGACTGCAAACGGTACCTGCTGAACTACCGACAAGTCCACTATGACTACGGGCTAAAAAGTGAGCTAGGCATTGCTTTCTGGCCCCAGGCCCCGACCGACCGCAAAGCCCGGCAAGCCCTAGAGTCAGCGCTGATCTACCGCTGGCGATCGCCCTTCAATAAGGAAAACTGGCGGTTTTGGAACACGCCCTTTGTCGATGGCAAGGCCTAGCTCGCTTTGGCAGGGTTGCAGCGACGACAGCTGTCCCGGAAGACCATCGGCACCGTACAATCAGCTACCCTCAGATATCCCCTTGCTTGCTATAGTTTCACCTAGCTGTTTTTGTGCAGTTTGTTTTGGTGCGATCGCAAGGAAATTCCGTCTGTATGCGTCTAATCCGTTCCGTCAAAAAAAGCCTGCCGCTCATTGTGCTTCCCTGCCTGAGCGCTGGCCTGCTAGTCGCCTGCAACCCTCAACCGCTCAACGATACTCAGTCGCCATCTGCAGAAGGAGCGAGCTCGACTGCATCAGGGCAAAACTCGCAGACCTTAAGGCTGCTCTACTGGCAGGCACCCACGACGCTAAATCCACACCTTTCTTCAGGCAGCAAAGACCGCGAAGCGGCCAGCCTAGTGCTAGAACCCCTAGCTGCCTACAACGAAGCAGAAACCCTAGAGCCAATTTTGGCGGCCGAAATTCCAACCATAGACAATGGCGGCATCAGCGAAGACAATACATCCGTTACCTGGAAGCTCCAAGCAGGCGTTCTCTGGTCAGATGGTGAACCCTTCACCGCAGAAGACGTCGTCTTCACCTATCAGTTCATCACGGACCCAGCCGTCGGCGCGACTTCCGGCGAATTTTACGGCGACGTACAAACGGTAGAAGCCCTCGACGATCTCACCGTTAAGGTCACCTTCAATCGGCCCAATCCAGCCCCGCTCAGCCCCTTCGTGGGTGGCAGCGGCATGATTTTACCGGAGCATATTTTTGCCGACTATTTGGGCGCGCAGGCCCGCTCGGCGCCGGGCAATACCTCACCCGTCGGCACCAACGCCTTTCAAGTAAGGACATTCAAGCCGGGCGATACCATCGTCTATGAGCCCAATCCCAACTTTCGCGGAGAGCCATCTGCCTTCGAAACGGTAGAGCTAAAGGGTGGGGGCGATGCGGTCTCGTCAGCGCGGGCGGTCTTGCAGACGGGAGAAGCCGACTACGCCTGGAATGTGCAGGCTGAGCCAGCCGTACTACAAGGCTTAGAGGCCGCTGGCAAAGGAGAGATGACCTACGTCTTTAAGCCACAGATGGAACGCGTCTACATCAACTTTTCTGACCCCAACAAAGAAGTCAATGGAGAAAGATCTCAAAAAGATACCCCCCATCCTTTTTTGTCTGAAAAGCCTGTCCGTGAAGCGATCAGCCTAGCCATAGACCGAGAGACCATTACCAATCAGCTCTACGGTGAATCTGGCAGCGTTGCAACAAACTTTGTCGTGGCCCCCGACAAGTACACCTCGCCCAATACCAGCTATGAATTTAATCTAGAAAAAGCCGCTCAGCTGCTAGAAGAGGCCGGATGGCAAGACACTAACAACAACGGCATAAGAGATAAAAACGGCGTCGAGATGACCCTTCTCTTTACCAGCTCAGTCAACTCTGTGCGGCAAAAGACCCAGGAGATCATCAAACAAAATCTCGAAGGTATCGGCATGTCTGTAGAGCTAAAAAGCGTGGAGGCAGGGGTGTACTTTGGCGACCCGGCCAACCCGGATTCAGTGCATCAGTTCAACGCAGATTTGCAGCTGTTTGCCTTTGACAGTGAAACGCCCGAACCCGACTCCTACATGGAGCTATACGCCTGCGACCAAATCTCGCAGAAAGAAAACCAGTGGTCGAAGGAAAATTCTTCTCGCTACTGCAACCCTGAATATGATGCACTTCTAGAACAACTAGGAACAGAAATCGACCCAGAGAAGCGTCGAGCGCTGTTTATCGAAATGAACGATCTGTTAATTGAAGATGTTGCGTTGATCCCACTGGTGCGGCGCAGCGACCCCTATGCGATTTCCAATTCGCTCACCGGTCTAGAATTTACCCCTTGGGCTGCGAGCACTTGGAAGCTGAGCGGATGGGGGAAGCAGTAAACAATCGCCTATGCTCAAATACGTTCTAAAGCGTGTGCTAATTGCCATTCCGACGCTGATTGCCATTAGTGTGGTGATTTATTTAGTGCTGGCGTTGGCCCCGGGCGATCCGCTGGGTGAATTAGCCAATAGCCCGTCCATCACACCAGAGATTCGTGAAAATATCCGCCGCGCCCTCGGACTCGATCAGCCCGTTTACGTTCGGTATTTCAAGTGGGCGACTGCATTTCTCTCTGGCAATATGGGCTACTCCTTTGTCAATCCGGTACCGGTGCGCGATTTAATCTTGCAGCGATTGCCGACGACCCTGTGGGTTGTGGGTGTGGCCTATGCTGTATCGGTAGTGATTGCGTTTCCGCTAGGCATTCTTTCCGCGCTCCGGCGCTACACCTGGACAGATCAGCTAGTGACGACGTTTGCCTTTGCGGGCTTTTCTATTCCGCCCTTTTTTACAGGTTTACTCTTCATCTTGCTGTTTAGCGTTGGCTTAGGCTGGCTGCCGTCTATTTACGACAGCACCCTAGTGGTCAATAGCTTGGGCAGTATGTGGGCGCAGGCTAGGCAGTCTATTCTGCCGATTGCGGTTTTGAGTTTGTTTCAAACGGCTGTTCTCATGCGATACATTCGCGCAGCCGTGATTGAGCAGCTGACCATGGACTATGTGCGCACGGCTTATGCCAAAGGGCTCAGCAGCTGGCAGGTGATTGTACGCCACGTACTTAGGAATGCGCTCATTCCTGTGGTGACGCTGATTGCCTTAGATGTGCCGAGCGTCTTTACGGGCGCACTGGTCACCGAGCAGGTGTTTCGCGTGCCAGGGATTGGCTCGCTGCTGATTGACTCCATCACTCGCAGCGACACGCCTGTGGTGATGTCGATTACGTTTATCTATGCCATTTTGATTGTTGTTTTTAATCTGGTGGCAGATGTTTTGTACGGTGTGCTCGACCCGAGGATTCGCTTTTCGTAATATGGTGAGGAGGTGGGGCTGGCGGGCGCGGCTAGCGGGCGCGATCGCACTCAAAAGGAATCGCCTCACCCTCGCAGGCCACATAGGCGCAGGTATTCTCCACGAGGTCCACTTCGTACCCACCGGTAAATTCTCCAAACGAGGGCAGAGTAAGCCGCCGCTGGTCACGCTCCACAAAAAAGCAGGGTAGGCGCAGGCTATCGGTGCGCGATCGCAAGCTAACAACCGGATGAATATGGCCGCAGATATTCAGCGCTGAGCCCTGCGCCACTTCAGGTTCATGGCTCAGCAAAAAAGTTCCTAGCGTCACCGCCTCTATTTGGCAGTCCATCGCCATGGGAGGAAGCGCTGACACTAGCCTCCGATCGTGATTGCCCACGATCAGAGAGACTTGCGCTGCACTCTCTTTGAGAAAGTGATCCCAGCCGATTAAAACATCTGGAACGAGAGATTTTTTTGAGTGGAACAGATCGCCAAGAATTAGCAATCTTTTGGGCTGGGTCTGCTGACAGAGCGATCGCAACCGGTCCAAATTCTCTTCATTAATGCCGCTGGCAATCGGAATGCCCATCGATTGAAAGGTTTCAGCCTTGCCCAAATGCACATCCGACACCAGCAGCGCATCGACCTCCGGCAAATACAGTGCCCGGTCATCTAGCAGCTGCAGCCGATTGCCAAACAGCTCAATCTCGTTCGCCTTAAGCGCACCCATCACGTCTGCCTAGTCAGGTTGTAATGGTCCGCCGCAGCAAGTTGCCATGGCTGAGCACCGAACTCATCAGCCCCCACCGCACCGAATTAGACGTCCGTCCAAACAGCACTATCATGGCCTGAACAATCTCAGGCAGGGTAGACGTATCCGCCAAAAAGCCCGCCCACTGCGGCTGATCCAACCCAAAATACGTAGTAAAAAACTGCTGCAAATCGCGAGTTTTGAACGCCATCAAATTCTGTAGCCCAAAGGTGTACAGGTGATGCTTCCGCAGCCGGTCTTCAGGCCAGAGTGCCTGCCACGCGGCCTGGGCAACCGTCTCGGGTGAGGTATTGACGCCCTCTAGCCCCTGAGCGATCGCCCGCGCCAAGTCAGGCCCTCTTCGCAGCAGCGAGCCCACCATATACCCCGACGCCGGATGCACCATACTCGCCGACCCCCCAAAGCCCACCACCGCCTGGGTCAAATCGGGCAGCGGCTCATTCATAGGAAACTGGCAGCGTTCTACATGGTGCGTTTCGACCACCTCAATGCCGCGATGGGCGAGCCGCTGATGCAGTCGCCGCTCTAGGGTGTCCATCGAGATGCCGGGCACATGGGCCAGCGACGTCTCTTCTACGAAGTAAATATCATGGCCTAGGTCCATGGCATACAAAAACGTCGGCGGCAGTCGCCGCTCCGGCGCCGGCAAATAATCGTCCCGGTAGTCCATCAGCACCATTTGTTTTGGCGCTACGGGGGGCGCCGAGAACTTACCGACAATGCCATAAGCTGTCTGGTAGGCAACGGGCTTTGTCTGGGGAACCCGTTTTACCAAGGCTGGGTTGTGCCCGCTGGTGTCGACAACTAGTCGCGCGCTGTAGGTCTTGCCGCTATCGTCAGTCACTTCGGAGCGCTTGGAGCCGTGACTCACCCCGGCGGCCTTGCCTGTATGCCACTGAATGCCATGGTGCACACTTTGCTTTAGCCAGTGGTCCTGTAGCTTTTCGCGGTCAATCAGGCCATAGTCTCGGTTGAGCGGGATTGGGCTATCCTTGCCCATGTACACCACCGTGTTCTGCCAGCGCTGCCACAAAAAGTCTTCTATTCCCAGCGCTTCTAGTTCATCAGCCCAGATACCGTAGGTATTCGGCCAAGGCTGAGTTGGGTCATTTGGGCTTAGGCCCTCTACTTTGAGTCCTCGCTGCTCCAGCGCGTTGGCCAAAAACAACCCCGCTGGACCCGACCCAATTACCAGAACATCTGTCATACTGCCTTTTTTAACGTCTAAGGTTGTTTGCAATTCCACTCATTTATTTTAATGGGTAAACCGATGCCGCAGCGTCAGCATCAAGAATCTACGGACTAGGGAATCTGCGAGACGGGCCGCTAGCCACACGCTCGCTATAGTAGGGAACGGAAGACTGTGGATACAGACCTGGCATGAAGCTGGCATCTTTTCGACTACGCATTGCGCTGCTATCGGTGGCGCTGGCCGGTGGGGCGCTGGTGGGGTTTGGGCTAGTGGCCTGGCGGCTGATATATGTGGCCAAGCGCAGCAGCCTAGATGCCAAGCTCGGTAGCCAGCTACAGCAAATGACGCTAGAGCGATCGCCCGACTGGTGGGAGCGCTTCGGGCAGGAGCTGCCCCGACACCTAGAAACTCAAATCGGCACCCCTATCACGCTGCTGGCAGCAGACGCCAATGGCAGCACCTTGCACTACGCCGTAGAGGGCGCTCAGCTCGGCGATACCCCCCTAGCAATGGCCCAAATTCTCAAAACAGTCGGTCAAGACCTCTCCGAGAAGATAGCCACCGAAGCCGACACGACTGGTGAGAGCGCCAAGCTAGTGATGACTCGCAATACAGAGGTAGGGAGTTGGCGCATCGGCGTTGTCAACTCTGCTACGGGAAGCGGTGCGATCGCGGTCAGCCTACGAACCATCGATCAGGACATGGCCGTTATTCGCAACATCTTTTTGTTCGCGATTCCGAGCACGCTGCTGATGATTGCCATCGGTGCCTGGGTGCTCTCTGGCAGCGCCCTAAAACCCGTACGCAAGCTAACTAGCGCCATCCAGCAAGTCACCGCCACCGGCCTCGATCAGCAGGTCCCCATTGGCAGCGCCGATGTAGAATTTGTAGAGCTGATCGAAGTATTCAACGAAATGCTGCGTCGTTTGGCGCGCAGCTTCAAGCAGTCTTCTCGGTTTAGTGGCGATGCCGCCCACGAACTCAAAACGCCGCTGTCTATCCTAAGAGGAGAGCTAGAGCTAGCCATGCAACAGGCTGAGCCGGGGTCTATTTTGCAGCAGCGGCTGAGCAACCTACTTGATGAGGTCTCGCGGCTGAGCACAATCGTTCGCAAGCTGTTGCTACTGTCCCTAGCAGATGCCGGGCAAATGAGCCTGCGACAGGACCTGATTGATATTGGAGAGATTTTGTCGGTGCTGGTAGAAGACATTGAGCTGCTGGCACCGACGATACCGGTAGAAGTGGAGATTCAGCCGGCGCTGATGGTGCGGGGCGATCGCGACCTGCTCACCCAAGTGCTACAAAACCTGATCGACAACGCGATTAAATACAACCTGCCTGTCGACCGGCCAGACAAAGAATCCGGGCAGTGGATTTCTGTGATGGGTAAGTCGACCGGAAAAAAGGTCAGCATTACCGTCACAAACGCCTCCCAAGATATTCCGACCGAAGAACGCGATCGCCTTTTCGACCGGTTCTACCGAGGCGACCTCTCTAGAAATCGGAAGCGAGAAGGCTTCGGCCTTGGGCTCAGCTTGGCCAGAGAAATGGCCCGCGCCCACAGAGGTGAACTAAGCCTAAACCCACCCGCCGCCGGACAAACTGGATTCACCCTCACGCTACCGGCTAAGTAGAGTTCAGTAGGGTTTGAGCAAACGAGAACCATTTGGCAGGGAAGGAGTTTGGTAGGGTAAGAGTGCCGCACCTCACCCTACCGATGACAGGTCTTGCCACCCGCAGTTTATCGACCTCACCCAACGATGCCCCCCAGCCCTGGCATCGAGCGCTGTCGCAGCCCGCAAAAGAATTCGCCACGACTCCGCTGCCGATAATTTCTGGGCAGCTGCCAGCCGGGCTGCAGGGAACCTACTACCAAAATGGAACGGGTCGCCTGGTACGCGGTGGCGTGCCAGTGGGGCACTGGTTCGATGGAGACGGTGCAATTTTGAGAGTGGGCATTGGCACGGAGGGTGCAACGGGCACCTACCGGTACGTGCAAACTGCAGGCTATCAGGCAGAGAGCCAGGCAGGTCAGTATCTGTACGGAAACTATGGCAGACGCTATCCGGGGCCACTTTGGCAGCACATTACGGGCCTCTTCTCTGGCACCAGCATCAAAAATGCTGCCAATACCTCGGTCATGGCACTTCCCGATAAGCTCTTAGCTCTGTGGGAAGCAGGCAATCCCCACAGCTTAGACTTAGAAACCCTCGATACTTTCGGACTAGAGTCGCTCGGCTGGCTAAAAACAGCCCAGCCCTTTTCGGCCCACCCACTAAAAGATCCCAAAAGTGGCGAAATTTACAGCATTGGTGTTAGCCCAAGGTGTGAGCTATCTATGTATCGTTGCGATGCGGCTTGCAATCTAATCCGGCAAACCACGATTCCGCTGAAAACCGTCCCTTTAGTACATAGCTTTGTCCTCGCAGGTCCCTACCTGGTGTTTTTAATTTCTCCTGTCAAGGTCAACCTCTTACCCTTACTGCTCAATCAGCAAGCCTACGCGGACGCACTCGAATGGCGGGAGGAAAAAGGCACTCGCGTGCTGGTAGTCGACCGTGAGACGCTAGAAGTGGTCTCCGATAGCAGAACAGAGGCTTGGTTTCAGTGGCACTACGGCAATGGCTGCCTAGAACCCGATGGCAGCATTCGGCTCGACTATGTCAGATTTGACAACTTTACCCATATCAACGAGGTGCTGCGGGAGGCCACAACCGGACGCATCACTACGCAGGCCTACGGCAGTCTTTGGCAGCTCAGATTAGAGCCCAAAACGGGCCGCATTCTCAGCCACGACTGCGTGCTAGACCGCGACTGCGAATTTCCGCAAGTGCCCGCAGCACAAACTGGTCAGCCCTGGCAGCATACCTACCTTTTAATGCATCGCGATGGGGTCGGCACGGGGGACGATTGGTTTGGGGCGATTGGCCGGTTCGACTATGCGTCTGAGCGGTTGATTCAGGCGGATTTAGGAACGGGGCACTACGGCAGCGAGCCGATGCATGTGCCCGCGCAGGCGGGAGCAGGTTGGATCATCAACGTGGTTTATAGTGCGATCGCACAGCGCAGCGAGCTGTGGATTTTCGACGCGCAGACCCTAGGAGACCCTATTTGCCGATTGGCGCTGCCAGAAATCATCCCGCTGGGATTTCATGGCACCTGGCAAGCTGCCTAGCATCGGGCATTCCAAAAAAGTGGAGGTAAGCACCGATGCAGTTTTTAAAAAACAAGACGCAAACAGCGGTAGAAGGTCAGCGTTTTTTGCAGGGCGTGCTGATTGGGATAAGCGTAGTTGGCACGTTGGTTTGCGCAGGCTTGCTCTGGCGATCGCGCGCCCAAATTCACCATGTCACCCTCGCCACCGGTGGTGAAACCGGTGAATACTACGCCTTTGGCAGTGCGATCGCCCAAGTCACCCAAAAACACGCCCCCAACATTCGCGTCAACGTCGTCGCATCGCCCGGATCTTCCCAAAACATGGACAGCGTGCAGGCCAACACCGCTCACCTGGCCCTAGTCCAGAGCGATACGCCCGTACAGCCCGCCGTCAGAGCCGTTGCGCAGCTCTATCCTGAGATGTTTCACCTGATCGCTCGGCAAACGGCCAACATCAATACCTTGAAAGATTTGCAGGGTAAAAAAATTGCCCTCATGCCCGCAGGCAGCGGCTCATACGAGCTGTTTTGGCCCCTGGTCGATCACTACGGGCTCAGCGACCTAGATTTTGAAGCTGAGCCAATGTCTGCCGGTGAGGCCCATGCTGCCCTGCTACAGGGAGAGGTCGACGCGCTATTTCGCATCATCGGCCTAGGCAACGCCTCTGTCACCGAGCTTTTCCAAACCCCGCAGCTAAAGCTCGTCCCCATTGCCCAGCTCGGTGCCCTGCAGCTCAGCCAGCCCTACCTGCAATCTACAGTCATCCCCAAAGGCAGCTACAACGGTGCGCAGCCAGTCCCACCAGAAGATTTGCCCGTGATCGCCGTCAGTGCTCTGCTAGTTGCCAACGAGAACGTAGAGCCCGAAATCGTCAAAACCATCACCCGTGTCCTATACGAACACCGCAACGAGCTAATTTCACTCACGCCCCGCGCCGCCAGCATCCAATCACCCGATGTCAGTCAAAATCTGGGATTCCCGCTGCATCCTGGCGCCAAGGCCTACTACGCACAAGACAATCCATCCTTCTTTGTGCGGTACGCAGAGGCTATGGGCTTTCTGCTATCGCTCACTATTTTGACCGGCTCCAGCGTTTGGCAGTTTCGCCAATGGCTGATCGGCCGCCAAAAAAACCGAGCAGATGACTACAACCTGGAGATTTTGGCACTCATTGAGCAAGTAGAACATGCCCAAACCGTTGCAGAACTTCAATCCCTAAGAAAGCAGCTGTTTTCTATTCTGCGTCAGGTTGTCATCGACCTAGATGTCGACAAAATTTCACCAGAATCTTTCCAGTCTTTTACCTTCCCATGGGAAGTCGCCATGACCACACTGCACCATCAAGAGATGGTCTTACATCGGGCAGGAGGAATCCGCATGGGAGAAAATAGCCCGCCGTCTCCTGTCTCTGGGCGTTGAGCTCGGAGGCCTGGTAAAGATATTGGCAATTAATATTCTCGTGAGTCGAGCACCAATCTGCGGGCGGTTTCGGCGGCAGATTCTCGGGTGGGATGAACCTCTCCATCGTCGAGCACTGTGAACTCAGGGGTAAAGACCCAGCAGCGGTAGCCATTTTCTACGCGGGCGATCGCAATCACCCAGTCGGGCTGAGTAAAAATATCAACGAGTTCACAGTATGGCATGGTTATCTTTGCGGTGTCGTAAACTGATAAACCGGACGCATGAACCGGCAGGCGGCTGGCAGACAAAAGCCAAAGCGCTAAATCCAACATCTCAAACTCAAAGGGTCATTCGCCCGTTTTCCCCAGCAGATTTATCTTTGATTTATTTATAGATGAGGTCTATTGGATAACGGTGTAGATTGCGCTAGGCTTAGACACATTTGATCGGCCTATCAGCTGTTCGGGCCACCCGTCGTGGCAAGACCCGTCATGGCACGACCCGTGACGGAAAGCCATCGCAGTCGGCAGCGCTTTGCAGCACTTTATCGTTTATTGAGATGTCAATTTAGTTCGCATGTACTAAAATCAGTATAGCGAAATTTCCTCAATTAACTTCAACGACCCTTCCACCTAAAATATCTCTCTATCTCCGGAAATACCTATGGCTGCCAACGCCTCTTCTGAAAAGCAAAAAGCTCTCGATTCCGTGCTCACCCAGATTGAGCGCAACTTTGGAAAAGGGTCCATTATGCGGCTAGGCGAAGCAAGCCGCATGCAGGTAGAAACCATCCCTACCGGGGCCCTGACTCTAGACATGGCGTTGGGGGGTGGCCTGCCCAAGGGCCGCGTGATTGAAATTTATGGTCCGGAGAGTTCGGGTAAAACGACGCTGGCCCTGCATGCGATCGCAGAAATTCAGCGCCAGGGTGGCGTCGCGGCCTTTGTCGATGCAGAGCACGCCCTCGACCCCTACTACGCCCAAAATCTCGGTGTAGATGTTGAAAACTTGCTCATTTCCCAGCCCGACACCGGTGAAATGGGCCTAGAAATCTGCGACCAGCTCGTGCGCTCCTCTGCAGTAGACCTGATTGTGGTCGACTCAGTCGCCGCCCTCACTCCCCGCGCCGAAATCGAAGGCGAAATGGGCGACTCGCACATGGGCCTGCAGGCCCGGCTGATGAGCCAAGCCCTCAGAAAAATTACTGGCAACATCGGTAAGTCTCAGTGCACCGTCATCTTTTTAAACCAGCTGCGCCTCAAGATTGGCGTCACCTACGGCAACCCCGAGACCACCACAGGTGGCAACGCGCTCAAGTTCTACGCCTCTGTCCGGCTAGACATTCGCCGCATCCAAACGCTCAAAAAGGGCAACGACCAGTTCGGCATCCGCGTCAAAGTCAAAGTCGCCAAAAACAAAGTCGCACCGCCCTTCCGCATTGCCGAATTCGACATCATCTTTGGGGAAGGCATTTCCATCCTTGGCTGCCTGCTCGACATCGCCGAAGAGCACGACATCGTGGTACGAAAGGGTGCCTGGTACAGCTTTGAAGGGTCCAACGTCGCCCAAGGCCGAGACAACACCATCATTCGCATGAAAGAAGACCCAGAATTTGCCGCCAAGGTGAAGTCTCAGGTCATGGCGAAAATCAAGCCAGAAGCGATTCCCATTGAGCCTGGTGAAGAGCCCTTGTCGGCCCCTGTCGAGGTAGATGTCACGGCTGAAGAGCCCGTGGAAGAAAAACCCGCAAAGGCTAAGCGAGGTAGAGCGAAGAAGGCAACCTAGGTATACGGCTTTGCAGTCATCGGCTCGTTAAGTAGCCGAATAGCACCACCAAAAAACAACCCCATGAACGGCGCTTTTAAGCTAATCCAAACAGCTTAAAAGCGCCGTTCTCTTGTCTGCCTATGAAAATTACACGGAGTCGAAAAAAGTGCTGGCAGGTTAAAAAAGTTCTGCAGAAATATTGGTTTATGCAAGAACTCTTTTGAATAGAAGCGCTAGGTTGAAACTTCAATAAATTCCTACGAGTATCTACGGGGAATCGGGCATGAATTGCTTACTATTCGGGCAGCCCTCAGCTAGGTAACCGGTATGGTGAGATGTAGGAATTTTTCGCAGACGCTGCTTCGCAAGCTGGGTCCTCGTAGGAATAGTTTTATCGGTGCAGCCAGCCTCAGTGCTACATTACTCATCGGAACCAGCGCCGAAGCCTTTACCTTTACCGAAATAGCCAGTACGAACACATCCGAATTCACTGACTTTGGAAACGGGGCTATCAACGAGTTGGGTCAAGTTGCCTTCTCTGCAGAGGTCGCCGGTCAAACGGGTATTTTTTCGGGAGATGGCGGGGCAATTTCACAGCTTGTTTCACCCGCCGAAGGATTCAGTCCTGGCGAGCTTGGTTTCAACAGCGCAGGCAAAGTTGTCTTCGAGCAATTTTCGACGCCAGGCATCTTTGAAAACAGTGGCGGCCTCACCACACCGCTCATCACAGAAGCCAGTTCCCCTGGCCAAATCGGATTTACAGGGCAGTCCTTTTTTAGCCCCAAGCTCAACGAGTCGGGAACTGTCGTCTTCGAAGCGGTGAACTTCGATACCGGTGAGCAAGGGCTCTTTCTTGCCAAAGATGGCTCAATTACTACGATTGCCAAATCGCCTGGCTTCGATATTTTTCGGTTTTCCCTCAATAACAATGACCAAGTTGCCTTCTTTGCCATTGCTGCTACCGCGCCCGATGGCGATGGTATTTTTTTAAGAGATAGTGGTGGTGCGCCCATCCCCCTTCCTGACCCGCAAGGCTTTGGGACCATCGAAGGTATTGTTCTCAATGACAGCGAAACCGTCGCCTTCGACACCCTCTTCAATAATGATGAAGGCGTTTTGAGCCAAGGCCTCTTCCTTCAAAACGGCGAAGACATTACGCTGCTAGTAGACAATGCGGGTGAATTTTCAGACTTTGACAGATCGGTCCCAGTCAATAATGCCGAAACGGTCGTCTTCAGCGCTGGGCTAGATGCAGGCGGTAGCGGCATTTTCACAGGTCCCGACCCGATTGCAGACAAGGTCATTGCAGTGGGCGATGACCTCTTGGGTATGTCTGTCACGAGCTTGGGCTTTTTTCAGCAGACAGGGCTAAACAACGCAGGGCAAATTGCGTTTTCCGCCGAGTTTTCAGATGGGTCAAAGAGTATCTTTCGCGCTGACCCCGAGGGTCCAGATGCCGAGTCGGTTCCCGAACCCACGGTCATATTAGGGATGTGCCTACTGGGCGCAGCGGGATTTAAGATGCGTTCAGGCGCTTCGTCAGGTCGTTAAAGGCGAGTCGAATTTGCTCGATGCGGCGACGGTTGACCCCTAGGTCAGACTCACCAAGTCGAGCGGCTGCCCGCACTTGAATAACTTTTTCACCTTCAGGAAAGTAAAACTCGCTGTCGTCGACAAATCCCATCAGGCGGCTTTCTGACTCTGCCAAAATATAATCGTCGCGCTGTTCCACGATTTTTGTCCGAGGAACGACACCCAGAATATCGATTAAGTTTTTGCGAGCCGTCTCGCGATCGCCCTCATACACAATCGGCGCAACCAGGTGATCCGCATCGGCACCCTGGCTCACCACGCAGTTTGGCGTTGCCGGACAGCCCGCCAAATGACCGTCTGCCACACCCAAATTGTCTGGGCGCTCGCTCGCAAAAACGCCCTTCAACCCTGGGAGAACGGCGGTAGTTGGCTGAGCAATAAGGTGAATCGGTTGGGCACTGACCTGATTCATTGGCAGTGCGATCGCCTGAAGCGGCTGGCTCAACATCAATAGCAGCGCCAAAGCTATGGTTAAACAAGTGGACGACACAAAACTCACGGTGAGGGTTCTCTCCTTAATATTTCTCGTATGGAAAATTCGCATCTACAGGGCCTAGCGCTGCCTCGGCTTGAGCTACCCGACTCGCTCGATCAGCTAGCAAACATTGCCTCACAGCTACAAACTGCTATCAGCGCGGCGCTCAGCCATCCCATCTTAGCGGTCTTGTCGGTCCTCCTCACCATCGCCCTCATCCAAATCATCGCCGATTGGGTAAAGCGATTGATCAAAGCTGGCCTATCCTTCTTATTGAAGCTGCCACTCCTGCTGAGCCAGTGGCTGTGGCAACGCGTGACCTCTAGCGCTGAAACGGTCGAAGCTACAGAGGTAGAAGATTTGCTCGCGCGGTTAGAGATCCTGCGTCAGGAGCAAGACCAGGTTCTCGCAGAGCTCAAACAGCTGCTGTCGGCTTCATCCAAACCGCACGTCCCCTCTCTGAACCCACCAGCGGAACCGACTTCAGGATCGCAAACCGCCAAAACTGAATCTCGCTCCGTCCAGCAGGCGTCAGAAGCCACAATGACAGACTAGGCAAGACGGCTAGCAGGCTGCAGGTCTAGCTCGATGGCCTTTTCAGAGACGGGCTGAATGACTTGGATAGCTTTACCCTCAGCCTCAAACTGCGATCGCATCGCATCAGCGCCCCCCTTAGTCGTCAGCGTCGGCGCAATCAGCCCTTCGTACTTCACACGTCCAGCCTCCGCCGTAGGCAACATCACCCTAGGCGTCAATAATTCAGCAAGCTGTGGCGCCGCAGCCGATCCCCGAATCACAGGCGCCACGCCCAAAAGAGTTTGGTCGGCCATCGGCGTAATTACCACATCTACTGCGCCCAACGCCTTCAAGTGATCGGCATCAGGATATCCATGAGGTTCGTAATACAGCTTCGTGTCATCAGATAGAAAGTGCAGGACATAGGCATTTTCCTTTTTGGTCGGCCCCACTGGCGCGCCCACAAATGCCTGGATTTCAACCACGGAGTTGCCTTGGTCTGAAAAGGTAAAGCGATCGCCGTGGTCTAGAGTCGTCACCTGCTGATAGCCAGCTTTTTGGGCAACCGCTGCGCCATCTGGCGAAGCAACCACAGGAATTGACTTATCGAGTAGCGCCAGCGTTGGCTCATGGGCATGGTCGGCGAGTCCCTGAGAAAGCACAATCAAATCGATATCGTCAGGAATGCTCGCAGGCTGCGATCGCACCCCTCGAACCAACCAGGGCAAATTACCAAAAATCAAATCGCCAACCAACCAGGGATCAACCAAAATACGTTTTCCAGCAGCTTCAATGAGCCAAGAATTTGCGTCAAACCAAGTGAGCTTCATGGGGATGAGGGGAGAGGAATATCAGGCGCGCTGCTAAGTAGCCGAACAGCTACATGCGCTCCTCTACTGTGACGAATATCGGGTAGTTGCTGCAACCTGCCATCGGCGGATAGCCCTCTGGACGTAGACACCATTCAAACGCCACTCAGACGCCACTCAGACGCCACAAATAGTGACAAATCGCTTACGTCAAAACGACAAAGGAATCCAGTTAATAATTATTGCCTTCACACTAGCTTCAAAGTAACTTATGTGACTGAAATCACTTAATAAGCGCGTGCATTCACGTAGTGTCAGAGTGCGAATAATTACACTTTTAGCGAAAATTAACGCTAGAAAAGCGGTTTGAAGCCTTAAGTTTTTCTTATGCTTTCATAATAATTCGTACGAATATTTGGAAGTGTTCAGTACTTGCGTCCATGATCCCCGTATAATTTCTTAATTGTAAAGAAGAGATAAGTTTACAGGATTTCTCAAGGCGCGTTGCGCAAGCAAACGCCCTTCACAATTCATGCGACAGAAGTCAATGACTAAGTACTCTGCTGCCAACAGCATTCGCACTGGCAGACGCTCCACGGGGATCACCATCACTCCCCTCCGTGGTTTCTTCATCACACTGCTGTTGCTAGGCGTTCCCACCGTTTCGCTAGGTACTATCTGCCTCTCCCTCATCCAAAACAATTTGCGTCTCAGCGAGAAAAATGACGAACTGAATGCGATCGCATCTGAGGTAAAGGCAGAAGTCGACTCACTCGGCGAAGAGATTGATTCCCTACGTGAGCGCGCTGGTGTCCCCAAAGACAGCGCTCCCACCGACGCAAATACCGACGCAAATTTGGATGCGGCACCTAGCGCAAGCGTGCAGAAATCTTGGTCCGACAGCATTACGCGGTCATCCGACGCTAGCTCAGATGGCTTAGGTGCTGGGCAACTAAACTCCGAAGCAGCAGAAAAGCAAGATCTCGAAAACAAAGCGGGTCTAGGTCGCCTGACAAACGCACTCCCCCCGAGAGGAGGCCCTTCCAAAGCAGTCGATCCAGTAGATTTGCTTAAAGACGTTCAGAAGCAAGTTCCCAAACTCAACAAAACCTTAGATTCCAGCGTTAAACCTGCCCTAGAGGAGGCCCTTGCCGAAGAAGCCGCCTACCCAGACGGTCAGCCTGTAGTGGGCGTAGTCGAAGTGTCTTCCGAGTTCGGTATTCGCAGCAATCCCTTCGGGGGAGGCGGCTACGAAGTCCACGAAGGCATAGACTTTGTCGGTGAATACGGCGACATTATTGCAGCCGCAGGCGACGGCGTCGTCAAGCTAGCAGGCCCCAATGGCGGCTACGGCCTGACGGTCACCATCGATCACAGCTACGGCTACGAAACTCTCTACGCCCATATGTCAGAAGTCAAGGTCAATGTGGGCGATACGGTCAAGCGGGGTCAAATTATCGGCTACATTGGCAGCACAGGTCGCTCCTCCGGCCCTCACCTGCACTACGGCCTCTACAAAAGTAAAAAGGCAATCAATCCAAGAACGTTGCTGAAGCTACCTGAAAATAATCTGGCGCAAGGCCCTAGGTAAGTAGGCACACCCTAGTGATAGATCTCGGTAGGCAGCGCCTAGCAAAAAAGCATATCGCCAGTGGGTTCGCGCGATGCGGTAGGATCAATTGAGTTCTTTCCGCATTGAGTGCCAAGCGCACTCCGATAGCACATCACCTCATGGGCAACACTTTCGGACATCTATTTCGGATCACGACTTTTGGCGAGTCCCATGGTGGTGGGGTAGGCGTCACGATAGATGGCTGTCCGCCGCTGTTAGAAATTTCCGCAGAAGAGATTCAAGTCGATCTTGACCGTCGCCGTCCGGGGCAGAGCCGCATCACCACCCCCCGTAAGGAAACCGATACCTGCGAAATCGTCTCAGGCGTCTTCGAAGGGAAAACGCTCGGAACCCCCATCTCCATTCTGGTACGAAACAAAGATGCGAGGTCCCAAGACTACGACGAGATGGCAAAAAAATACCGCCCCTCCCACGCAGATGCCACCTACGATGCCAAGTACGGCATTCGTAACTGGCAAGGGGGAGGCCGTTCCTCAGCGAGAGAAACCATAGGCCGCGTCGCCGCAGGTGCGATCGCCAAAAAAATCCTCAAGCAGACCTGCGGACTAGAAATTATTGGCTACGTGAAGCGCATTCAAGATATCGAAGCACCTCTCGATCCCAACACCGTCACCTTAGCAGCGGTCGAGCAAAACATCGTTCGCTGCCCAAACCAAGATGTCGCCGAGCAAATGATCGAGCGTATCGACCAGGTGCGCAAAGAAGGCGATTCCATTGGAGGTGTCGTAGAATGCGTCGCGCGCAACGTGCCAAAAGGCCTAGGCTCACCCGTATTTGACAAGCTCAGCGCCGACCTAGCCAAAGGTGCGATGTCCCTCCCGGCCACCAAAGGGTTTGAGATGGGCTCTGGCTTTGCAGGCACGCTGCTCACCGGCAGTCAGCACAACGATGAGCTATATCGCGGTGAAGATGGCACCTTTCGCACCCGCACAAACCGCTCTGGCGGCACCCAAGGCGGCATTTCCAATGGTGAAAATATCATTATTCGCGTCGCCTTCAAGCCGACGGCGACTATCCGCAAATCTCAAAAGACCGTAGACAATACAGGCCAAGAGACCACCTTGGCAGGCAAGGGCCGCCACGATCCCTGCGTCCTTCCGAGGGCAGTCCCCATGGTAGAAGCGATGGTTGCCCTGGTCCTGTGCGATCATCTGCTCAGGCATCAGGCCCAGTGCGGCACTCTAAAAAGCTCGCAACCGGCCCGATGACGGGGCGCATTCTCTGGCAAGCGGGTAGCCTTTGGCCAAAGCTAAAGGCGCAAACGCAGCATGGGCTCACAGTCGGTGCGCTGCAGCCAGTCGAAACCCACTTAGAGTATTTGTCTTGCGATCCGCCATTGAGAACGTCGGGAGATGTTCCCAATGGCGAGTTTCGATTTATCGTGCGGATATTGGCGAATCTTTCTCGCAAGCAAAAAGCGCGATCGCAACAGGGCAAAACAGCCCCTGCCAACCCGTTCTTGCCCTACGAAGAAGACCTCTACGTCACCGACATCTTAGACACACACCTTTGCCTACTCAATAAATTCAATGTCGTCGACCACCATTTTCTGATCGTCACCCGTCAGTTTGAATCCCAGGAAACCTGGCTCACCCTAGCCGACTTCGAAGCACTGAGCCGCTGCCTAAACGATGTCGATGGATTAGCTTTTTATAACGCGGGTACGCTGGCAGGAGCCAGCCAGCCCCACAAGCATCTGCAAGTCGTCCCCTACACAGAGACTTTCCCCACGTTTCCAATAGAGCAAGCGATCACAGCAGCGATTAGCACAACAATACAGACAGATGGCATTTGGGCATCGCCGCTGTTTCCTTTTGAGCATGCGATCGCATCACTCAACCCAAACTTTCACGAAAAAAATAGCCCGTTATCCGACAGCGCAGCAAAAGCCGACAACTACCTCATCAACTATCGCTCACTGCTAAATGCAGTCGGGATCAACTGCCCGCCCAACAGCGATTCTAACGACCGGGCTTGGCAAGGACCCCAAACAGCACCCTACAACCTTATCTGTACTCGCCAGTGGATGATGGTCGTGCCTCGCAGCCAAGAGAAATTTGCCAATATTTCAGTCAACGCGCTAGGCTTTGCGGGCTCGCTCCTCGTCAAAAATCAGCAAAAGCTAGAAGAGCTGCGACAAATTGGACCGATGACACTTTTGCAACAAGTCGGCTACCAAACATTGCCGCGATAAAAAGAAAAGAAGTGTAGAAGCAGGCAGGGGGAGCGCTACTGACAGAAGCGTGACAGTAGCAAAAACAGAAGAACAACACTAAAAGCAAGATACGCAAATAGTCTTGGAAAGTAGGGAATCCAAGCAGTGCGCGCTGGAAGAAAGAATCTTAAAACCAACTATCTAGACGCCGCATGGAGCGTGCTGAAAGAAAAAGCAACCTAGAAAGATGGATGGAGAAAGTAGCCGACCAGATGCTGTCGAAGAAAGACTACAGACCGAATTGAAAGCTGACCAGGAGTATTGCTACGAGAGAGCTGTCGCATCTACGCCGCACTCATCCACGAGATAGCACATCGCCTTAAATCTCAACATAATCAGCTGGTCATACAGAGGGTTGAGCTTACACATTGGTGGAATGTGAGCAATTGTGCGCTTAAATACTTTTATGTCTCGCTCGAAGGGACAATCAGCAGGAATTAGAGAAACGATACGATGCGCCGTTTTCTCATTTTCTACAGGAATACCTTCAATCCAGTTGCGTAGCGGCTTTAGGATATCCATGGATTTTTTGATTTTTGGCAGAGTGTGGTCCATGACAAAAGAGTGTTTCAGGTAACTCAATAGTGTTTGTGACGGATGATTCCGTATTGGCCAACAACAAGATGCCCAGGGCTCCGCGTAAGGTATCAGGAGCAATCACGATATTTTCAATGCTGTTGGGCTGTAGGCTCGTAATTGAAGTTCTTATAAAGATGACGGTCTAAAAGGACGGTCTAAACAAGCGTTTTTTAATTGATGACTTGAAATTGATGAGTATCAAATCATCTGTTGCTTACAGGCTTTTTCTGCATACAGGCGATGCTCTTTGCAGAGTATTATTCTGTATTGCCCTCAGGCTAACTGGGCTGCCTCCTTATCAGGTTTGATGACTAGCACACTGTGCAAATTGGCACCTCGCGCAAGCATTTTTAGCGGGCAAATCACATGCGCCAAACTCGCAGCTGGCCGGATAAATGGCCTGTAAATGGCCTAACAGATGGGCTAGCAAATAGTCTGCATCACATCCGCATGGATACAAGGCACTACTGACAAGCATCCGTCTAAAAACATCGAAGCAAAAAAGTATTTACAACATCACAGCCACAGGGCTGATTTTTTGACTTAATAAAGCAGATTTTTAATCACTAGATGCCTTCCGCTCACCATCCTAGACACGGGAATTAGCTTTGCGGGTTCACAGAGAACATTCTGACAACAAATTATGCAAAATTCACATACCTTCAATGCATGTTATTTTTCTCTGTGTTTTCTGGTTCTGCTTATCACCTACTTTGCGAAGATAGCGCGTTTTTCTCCAAACAAAAGAGACCCGCTCTCATACCAACTATCAAAAGTTTCGATATAAGCGAGCCTCTAGCACATACCCTATGTCTCACGCCGCACAATACGTAGCGTTAGCGCATGGTGACAAATTCTTCGGCGGCGCTGGGATGGATGCCCACAGTGGCATCAAAATCTGCTTTGGTGGCGCCCATTTTGAGGGCGATCGCAATACCCTGAATAATTTCTGCAGCATGGTCACCCACCATATGAGCGCCCAGCACCTTGTCGCTTTCGGAATGAACCACTAGCTTCATCAACGTCTTTTCATCTTTGTTTGGCAAGGTGTAGTACATAGAGCGAAACCGGGAACGAAAGACATGAATATTGTCTTCACCGTAGGTTTCGATGGCTTCGTCTTCGGTGATGCCAACGCTCGCAGATTCAGGTGTGGTAAATACAGCAGACGGTACAAATTCGTAGCTCATCACGCGCGACTTGCCACCATACAGGGTATCGGCAAGGGCGCGGCCTTCATTGATGGCCACAGGCGTCAGATTGATGCGGTCTGTGCAGTCGCCAATGGCGTAGATGCTAGGCTCCGCAGTTTGTCCGTATTTATCAGCTGCGATCGCACCTTTGCGCGTTTCCACAGCCGTATTTTCCAAGCCCAAATTTTCCAGGTTTGGGCGGCGCCCCGTCGCCGCTAGGTTAACAGCATCTGCCACAATCACCTTTTCATCACCATCGTTGATAGTGACCGTTACCCCTTCAGCGGCTTTTTCGATAGAGACAATCTCAGCCTGATTAAAAATCTTGATGCCCTGCTTGACCATGGCTTCGTGCAGCTCATTGCGCACGTCTTTATCAAAGCCATTCAAAATCTGCTCTTTGCGAATGACCTGCGTCACTTCAGTCCCTAGACCATTCATCACGCAGGCAAACTCACAGCCGATATACCCACCGCCTAGTATCACCATCCGTTTCGGCTGCGCGCTTAGCTCAAACATGCCATCCGAGGTAATCG
Organism: Cyanobacteria bacterium J06614_10; assembly: GCA_038527325.1. GTDB lineage: Bacteria > Cyanobacteriota > Cyanobacteriia > Phormidesmidales > Phormidesmidaceae > Phormidesmis. The sequence goes on along the minus strand of JBCBFY010000007.1, from coordinate 15,952 downwards.
CATGCTCAATGCCCGGAATGTCTGGCGTCGTGGGTACCCCGCCAACCGCAATCAAAATTCTTTCTGCCGTGACCTTCTGCTCGCCCACTTCTAAGGTATGACCGTCGAGCAATTTTGCACGGGTGCGAAATACCTTCACGTCAGCGTTGTCTACCATACGCTGATAGATGTCATTGAGCCGCCTCACCTCATTATTGACATCGGTAATCATCTGCTTCCAGTCAAATATGCCAGGCTCAACCTTCCATCCGTAACCCGCCGACTCGGTAGCATATTTAGGGAAGCGAGAGGCATACACCATCAGCTTTTTGGGCACGCAGCCTCGGTTGACGCAGGTACCACCTAGGCGATCATATTCAGCAACGGCGACCCGAGCACCATATGAAGCTGCTCTCCGGGATGTGGCAATCCCCCCAGATCCCCCACCAATTACGAAAAGATCAAAATCGTAAGCCATGAATAGACCGCTCCTATTAAACGCGAAGGGGCTGAAGCGTTTTGAGCCAGCAGCACCTGAAATGTAAAGATGGCAAGTTGAGGATTTGAAACGTCGCGACATCCGACTGATATTAACCCAAACTCCCCAAGATGGATGTCACAGGTCGATCCTAAGCGAATTCATAAAATCATGCTTCGCTCTTTTGCAATACCTTTACCACGTGCCTTTATTGCACGCTCTGTAAACCGTTCTCTCAAACTGTAAAATTCACGGCAGCGTTATCTCGAAAAAGTGTTGCTTCGAGCCCCTAATCGGACAATTAGTTCGGGCAAGTGTTTCGGGTAAAGATTTCTCGATGGTATCTGTTGCTTGTCCGTTTTTGTTGAGGTGGCAACGACAGGAGAAGGCTAAGTGCAAGCGATCGCAAAGCTCAGCAAACTCGCACTCAAAATCAACCACTAGCCGAGTGTGACATCTAAAAACATCATCAGCACAAAACCGACCATGACGCCAAGCGTGCCCACCTGACCCATCGTTTTTTGGTCAATTTCTGGAATGATTTCATCGACAATGACAAACAACATTGCGCCTGCAGCAAAGGCCATCCCCCACGGCAGTAGCACAGAAGAAAAGCTGACCACACTAGCACCAAGCAAACCGCCAACAGGCTCAATCAATCCAGTAAGGGTAGAAATACCCAAGGCATAGCGCGGACTGTATCCTAGGTTTCGCAGCGCGATCGCAACCACCAGCCCCTCCGGAATATTTTGCAGACCAATCCCGCCAGCCAGCGTCAGCCCGCTGCTGAGCGTGTTGGCCAGTGCCCCCGAGCTCACGCCAACACCAACGGTGAGGCCTTCAGGGAAGTTGTGCAGTGCGATCGCCATCACAAACAGCCAAATTTCTGCGACCTCCATCGAATCGCGGCCTTCCCGTCCTTTAAAGAAGTGCTCATGGGGAAAAAACTCATGGGCAAACCACAAAAACATACCGCCTAGCAACACGCCCGCTACCATCAGCCCAGCAGCCGTCGTTTCCGAATAGCCCAAATCTCTCGCTGCAGCCGTCCCTGGAATGAGCAGCGAAAATGAAGTAGCAGATAGCATAATCCCGCCACCGACGCCCAGTAAAATGCCCTGCGTTTCCTTCGAAAGCTCAAATGGCAAGAGCACTGGCAGCGCACCTATCCCCGTTGCCAGTCCGGCGCCCAGACTTGCCAAAAATCCAACTAAAACGCTGTTCATATACCGTCCATGCGTGCAGGCATACCCAAATCATCAGGTCACTATTGACTTCAAAACGATTGTCTTAAGCGCCATTGTCTTAAGCGCCATTGTCTTAAACGCCATTGTCTTAAACGTCCACTGTCTTAAACGCCATTGTCTTGTAGCTGTTTGTTCAACTCAATTTCTCAAAACCTATCTCTTAAAATGCTTTCTCAAAAACTGTTTCTCAATCGTTTTCTCAAAACAGCCTAACGAAAATTACTGCCAGACAACAATGCCCTCTAATGTGGCAGCAAGCCATCAGACCATAGCCCCTTGCTCTCTAGCCACTCCCGATTAAAAATCTTTGACTGGTAGCGCGCACCGCCATCACACAAAATTGTAACGATGGTGTGACCCGGACCCATCTGTTTGGCCAAGGCGACCGCCGCACCGACATTGATGCCTACCGAACCGCCCATAAATAGTCCTTCTTTGTACAAAAGCTGGTAAATCACCTTGAGCGCTTCGGGGTCATCGATCTGAATCGCGTCGTCAATGGGGGCGCCTTCCATGTTGCCTGTGATCCGGCTGTTGCCAATGCCTTCGGTGACGGAGTTGCCCTCTGGCTTGATTTCGCCTGTTTTGACGTAGCTATAGAGGCCGCTGCCCATGGGGTCAGCGACAACGCAGCGAGCACTCTGATTTTTTTCTTTGAGGAACATCGCTACCCCAGCGTAGGTACCACCAGTGCCCGTTGCAGCCGTCCAGCCATCGATTTTGCCGCCTGTCTGCGCCCACATCTCTGGGCCGGTAGTTTCATAGTGTGCCTGACGATTGGCCAAATTCTCAAACTGGTTCGCCCAGATAGCATTGTCCAGCTCGTTAGCCAAACGGCCAGAAACTTTGACATAGTTGTTATCGTCACGGTAAGGGACAGCCGGAACGGTGCGCACATCCGCGCCTAGCGTGCGCAGCAGATTGATCTTTTCCTGGGATTGGGTTTCAGGAATGATGATGACGCACTTGTAGCCCTTGGCATTGCAAATGTGGGTGAGGCCGATACCCGTATTACCTGCGGTGCCTTCTACGACGGTGCCGCCGGGCTTGAGTTTGCCCTCCTTTTCAGCCTGCTCAATGATGTACAGCGCTGCTCGGTCTTTCACAGAGCCACCGGGGTTCAGGAATTCGGCCTTGCCTAAAATTTCACATCCCGTTTCTTCGCTGAAGCTATTGAGCCGAATAAGAGGGGTATTACCAACGGTTCCTACAAATCCCGATTTGATGTCCATCGCTGAGCGCTTTGTCATGTATTAACCCCTTAATCCTAATGGGGAACGGCTCAGCGATGCATAGCTCTTTCACGAGAAGTCATGAAACGAATCGCCCGCCATGATCTAATAACGAAAGCCTCCATAACGCGCCAGGCACACCAACAAAAGCATTATTTTTTCCGGCCAAACTGTTCCTTAGCTTCTCTGTAGATAGCTTCTGTAATGACTTGAAGCTCCCGTTCCCGAGCGAACTTCTCAATCTTTTTCCGCGCAGCGGGTCGAACAAAAAAGGGAATTTCCTTGAGAAGCGCTTCTGCTTCTGCAGTCCATTTCACAGCATTTGACATGGCGCAAGGGCGGTTGGGAGGGGTCAATAGCCGTACTATAGCCTCTGACGACTTGCGAAGGAACCGGTCAAGCCGCCTGCTTTAGCTATTCATAGCAGATATTCACTCATACCGGATATTTGGGTCAGCTGTTCAGCTGCTATTAACTAGCGATCGCCAGCTGCGACCCATCTGTCTCAAGCCAGTTTTTATCCGCTGCTACCACAGCCGTTGCCTCCGCTTCGGGAAGCGGCTTAGCGAAGAAGTAGCCCTGTCCGTAGTTGCAGCTCAGCGCCCTCAAGCCAGCCAGCTGCTCAGCCGTCTCGATACCTTCGGCAATCACATCCATACCCAGCTGATGGCCAAGCGAGATAATCGTTTTGACAATTTCACCATCTTCCCTCGACTTCTCCTCCATACGCCCTACGAAAGACTGATCGACCTTCAGAGTGTCTGTCGGAAGCTGATGTAAGTAGCTCAGCGAAGAATACCCTGTCCCAAAGTCATCCAGACTGAGCTTTAGGTTCAGCGCTTTAAGTTTTACCAGCTGTTCAATCGTACCGTTGACATCTTCCATAGCCGCGCTCTCCGTTAGCTCCAGCTTTAGGCAGTGGCTATTGAGCGTCGTCTTCTCAAGAATCGCGGCGACCTCTTCTGCGAGGTTTTCTTGGTTAAATTGTTTGGTAGAAAGATTGACGCTCACCATCATATTTTTGGCATGGGGATATGCTCGCTGCCAGCGGACCATCTGTCCACAGGCCTCTTCCAAAATCCAACTACCCATCGGCACGATCAGTCCAGTCTCCTCAGCCGCCGGAATAAATGAAGCTGGCGATACGAATCCCTGCTTTGGATGCTGCCACCTAACCAACGCCTCAAACCCTGCCAGCTGACCATCTTGCAGGTTGATAATAGGTTGGTAGTAGAGCAAAAATTCTTTTCTATCGATTGCTTCACGCAGCTCATTTTCCAGCCTCAGGCGTTCGACAGCTTCTGCGCGCATACCCGGATCAAAGATCTCGTAGTGTTCTTTGCCCAGAGCCCGGGCCCTAGCCATTGCTCTGTGGGCATCTTGCATCAGCGTTTCAGCCTGATTCGTATGACCGGCCTGATTGTTTAGGGCAATGCCGATGCTGAAGCTAGTCGTAATGGGCTGCTCACCAATTCTGAAAGGCTCTTCCAGCTTGTTGTATAGCGAATCAGCAATTTTGGTCGCCTGACTGGCTTCTGCAAGATCGGTTAGTAAAATGGCAAACTCGTCTCCGCCAAGGCGGGCCAGATGGGTCCTTGGTGGTAAGTTGCGCTTGATTCGATCTGCTGCTGCCATGAGTAGCAAGTCGCCAAAGTGATGGCCGTAGCTTTCATTAATTGCCTTAAAGTGATCGAGGTCTAAGACCAAAATGGCCAGAGATGCATGCACATCCGACTGACTGCTTTTTTCTAGCGTGCGCTTGAGCTGCCTGACAAACAAAGAACGGTTGGGCAGACCAGTGAGCTGATCGTAAAATGACTGATAAAACACCTGATAGGTGATCAATGCTCCGCTCGTCAGGAAAAGCCCTAGTGCGGGCGCGGCAAAGGGCACCCACCCCATCAGGCTAAATGACACTAAGCAAATACTGCTGACCCCGGCTAAGGCAGCAATCAGCGCAACGCCTAACAGCGCCGAACGCTTTAGTCGCCATACCAAGAAACCACCAGCCAAAGACCATACCCATATCCACACCACCTCCGCAGTCCCCGGCATGAACCAAAATATGGGTTGCTCATCTAGAACGCTGCTCAGCAGCTGACTGACCACCTGCGCATGGACAAGCACACCCGCCATGACGTGCTCATTACTCTTTTCAGAGCTGTAGGGCGTGTAGAAAAAGTCCTTTTCACTGGGCGCTGTCACCCCAATTAGAACAACCTTGTCTTCAATCCAGCCGGGGTCAACCTCACCGGCTAGGACTTCGCTAAGGCTAACTTTTCGGGCTACCCAGTTCGAAGAACGGTAGTCCATCAACATCTGATAGCCCGTCGAGTTGATGTTGTCGTAGCCGCCTGAGTTGGGCATCAGAGGGGTGAATTCAACATCACCGATGCGCAGGGCGTTGATGTCTTTTTGGAGCGTGTAGCCCTCTTGCTCTAAATACTTCAGGCCTAGCCGCAAGGCAAAGGAATATAGCTCTTCATCACCTAGCGCCGCAAAGAGCAAGCTGCGACGCAAGATGCCATCTGGGTCAATAACAAAATCGTTGAACCCAACTTGGTTCAAATCGATATCAGGCGGTGGCGGAATGCTGTCATCTTCACTAATTCCCAGTGCCGTAATCGCCACGATTTTCGGTGACGCGAAGGCTTCTGCGAGCGCCTCTTTGCCTTGCCCCTGAGGAATATCTCTGTAGATATCTAAGCCAATTGCTCGGGGCTCGTGGATGAGCAGTTCATCGAGCACATAGGTCAGCGTCTGGTCTGACATCGGCCACTCTTTCTGGTTGCGGATGTCTTGTTCTGTAACTTCAACGACGAGCAAGCGAGGATCTGGCCCCCGGTCAGACTGTAATCTGACCATGTAGTCGAAGGCTAGCAGCTCCAGCGATTGCAGTCCACCAATCTGCCTTAGGGCAATGAGGAGAGCTGAAATAGCAATGCTTGCTAGCCAGTAAGGTTGACTTTGCAGTCGTTTATAAATGTTCTGGGTTACAGCCAAGAGCCCTCCTGACAGAGGTTTGAAACGTCTGGGTTAATAACCAGAGGATGCCCAGCTAAATGGAGCAGTGACCAATTCCCCGCCTGCCGGTCGTGAATGGCAAATTAGTCGCTACGCACCTGCTCGGCGAGGCTTGCAGAAGTCTCAATCGATGGCTCGATGGCAGACATTCCCTCTGAGATATCGTTGGCAAGGTAGGGGGCTAAGCCGGTCGATTGCACCAGCGCGGCCCACTCCAATTCGACGTCGTCATTGCTCAGTCCGCGTCGCCGCAGGTTTGCCAATTCTGTCACGCGCTCTTGCCAGAGCCCAGCCGTTCGATAGAGGTCGGCTCGCTCTTCCGGGGTGCTTGACGATAGGTTGCTAGCCGTCTCAGGCTCAAGCGCTACCCGCCGAACCCAGCCTTCTAAGCCCAGTACAGGCGACTGCGAGCCGTTGTTACAGGCAAGAGAAAACACCCAGCTGTAGTTTTTATCAATGGCGAGCGCGGGTGCGCTACTAGGTAGCTGGAATTCTCTCAAGCCAGAGTCGTTGCCCATGTCGAGCTGCGCTGAATAAATGAGTTCTTCCGCTTCGTTGAAGAGCTGAAATTCTACGGCTTTAGACCCTGTGGTTTCTGGAATAGAAAACCAGAAAGTGGGGTGTGAGGCCGCTGTAGTGCCTAGATTGCTACGCGGCATGACGGCGACCAGTGACTGGTGAAAGTCTGCAAAGCAGCTATCTGCTGGGGGCTCCATTCTGACGCCTCCACTAATGCGCCGACCGGGCAGTCCTTGGCGTAGATCGTTGGCGTTGCTGTCGCTGGCAAAACTGGGAAGTGACAATGCATTTGAAGCAAGTACGGCGATGGTGGTAAGCAGCGCAGTGGAGGTGAAAAGTTGCATAGGGTGACGACTTTTTAGGAGGGTCTGAGAGTGCTGTTTGGGCGGGTTTTAGTTCTAGAGGCTAGGACCGGGGTCTGAGGTGGGTTCTGGCAAGGCGGCTAGATAGGGAGCTAGGGAAGGACTGAAGGGGGTTTCGGTGATTTGGGGAAGATCGATGGATTCAAACAGTGCGGTCCACTGCTGTCGCAGAGCGCTCGTGGGGTTTGTCTGTTGTAGTTTTGCGAGGGTGGTGAGGGCGTCGTACCAGAGCGCTTGCGATTCGTAGAGTGCGACTTGTTCCTCTGGGGAAGCGGTGGCTAGCTGCGCTTGCAGTGTGCTGTCTGCTTCGATGCGTCGCACCCATCCGGTTACGACCAAATCTTCGGATCGGCTTGCGCGATCGCAAACCACAGATAGATACCACCGGTAGTCTTGACCAGTTGCGAGGGCGGGAGCATCTTCCGGCAATGAAAAGTCGGTGATGCCAGCAGCGCCAGGACTGAATGTTTTTTGATAGAGCATTTCGCCTTCCGCGTCGTACAGACCGAACTCTACTGCTCTATCGGCGCTAACGTCTGGCATGGAGAACCAAAAGGTAGGACGTGCAGAAAGTGTCAGGCCCAGGTTGCTTTTGGGCATGAGCGCGATAACGGGTTGGTCTGGCGTGCGAAGACAGGCTGTTTCGGGCGATCTGGAGCCGCCGCTGATGCGCCTACCTGGTAGCCCCTGCCGAAGGCTGCTCACCGAAGCATTGGGATTGGCAAATCCAGGGGGACTAAAGACCCCAATTGTCAGCAGGCTACAGAGAGCGATCGCAAGGCTTGAGGTGGTTTGGTTAAAGCGTCCCATGGTGTACATCGGATTAAGTGGCGATAGATACTTCATAGCTGATGCCTTCGGGCCATCGTCTGAGTCTTTTGCTCAGTCGAGCCCCAACAGGCACAGCAGACAGATAAATAAAGCCGCTGTTGGTAAGAGTTACCCACTAACCGCGTCTTTTCTGCTTCTCTGTCTTAAATGATTTTCTATACATTAGAGAACTGTGATAATACGGGCGTGCAAATATTGATTCGCTGTGGAGAGGAGGTGGGGAAGGTGATGGGGGTTGAAAAAAGCGTCATTGACTGTGGTTACAGTTCCTGGTGAGAATGGAGTCTGTGAGTAATGATTCTTAAGGATAGTTATGGCGAGCATACAGCCGACTAAAGTGCCCAAGATGGAACGCCCTAAAAAGGGGTTCAATCAATACGCAGAGCAGCTCAACGGTCGAGCAGCCATGATTGGTATTGTCGGCCTCGTTCTAGTTGAATTACTGACCGGCAAGGGATTGCTGAGCCTACTAGGCTTAACCTAGATCCTCGTTAATTTACCTAAAAAGCCACCCGCCCTCAGCTGTACTGTGAGCGGGTGGCTTTTTGTTTGGTCTTATCTACACACCTGCATGCGCAGTAGCGCTTGACAGGCATGAACGGATCCTCGTGAGCTAAGTGTTATGACTGACCGTCGGTCTCGGAAAACTCAGCGTCTATCACGTCGTCTTCACCGCTGGAAGCATCAGCCGCCTCATCTCCAGCGTCCGGCGTATCACCGGTTTCTGGGCTACCTTGCTGGTAGAGGTTGCTGCTCAGCGCGTAGAGACCTTGCTGAAGCGCTTCCATGCTGGACTTGATTTTGTCATTGTCCTCAGCAGCAAGGGCCTCTTTGAGATCCTTGATTTGGCCTTCGATTTTCTCTTTGTCTTCAGCGGGGACTTTGTCACCGAGTTCTTCGATTTGCTTCTCGGCCTGATAGGCAAGGGAGTCTGCCTGGTTCTTGGTGTCGATGGCTTCACGCTTAGCTTTGTCAGCGTCAGCATTTGATTCGGCATCGCGTACCATTTGCTCTACTTCAGTATCAGACAGGGTAGAGGCTCCAGTGATGCTAATGGACTGCTCTTTGCCCGATCCTTTGTCTTTGGCAGTGACATTCAAGATGCCGTTGGCATCAATGTCGAAGGTAACTTCGATCTGGGGAACGCCGCGCTGAGCGGGTGGAATACCGTCAAGGCGGAAGGTTCCAAGGCTCTTGTTGTCGCTAGACATCTCGCGCTCACCCTGGAGCACGTGAATTTCCACATTGGTCTGGCCATCTACCGCTGTAGAGAAGACCTCTGACTTTTTGGTGGGAATGGTCGTGTTCCGGTTGATTAGCTTGGTCATAACGCCACCAAGGGTTTCTACACCCAAAGACAGCGGAGTCACGTCGAGCAGCAGAATGTCTTTGACTTCACCAGCGAGGACACCGCCCTGAATGGCCGCGCCAATGGCAACGACTTCGTCAGGGTTGACGCTTTGATTAGGCGCTTTGCCGAGGATTTTCTCAACGAGGTTCTGAACGGCGGGAATCCGGGTGGAGCCACCAACGAGGACGACTTCGTCGATATCGTTTTTGCTGAGCTTGGCATCCTTTAGCGCCGTCTCGACGGGGACACCACAGCGGTCGATGAGGTCAGAGCATAGCTCTTCGAACTTGGCTCGGGTGAGGGTGGTTTCGAGGTGCTTTGGCCCGTCTTGGGTAGCAGTGATAAAGGGCAGGTTTACTTCTGCCTGCGTGACGCTAGATAGCTCAATTTTTGCTTTTTCGGCAGCCTCGGTCAGGCGCTGTAGGGCCTGTTTGTCTTTACGTAGGTCGATGCCTTCTTTGTTTTGAAAGTCTTGAGCGAGATAGTCGACGAGCTTTTTGTCGAAGTCGTCACCGCCTAGGTGGGTATCACCAGAGGTGGAGAGTACTTCGAAGACACCGTCGCCGACTTCGAGGATAGAGACGTCAAAGGTACCACCACCAAGGTCAAATACCAGGATGGTTTCGTTGCTCTTCTTGTCGAGGCCGTAAGCCAGGGCAGCGGCAGTGGGCTCGTTGATAATACGGAGCACTTCTACGCCTGCGATTTTGCCAGCGTCTTTGGTGGCCTGACGCTGCGAATCGTTAAAGTAGGCAGGGACGGTGATGACAGCCTGGGTGACCTTTTCGCCGAGGTACTTGCTGGCATCGTCGACCAGCTTGCGCAGAACCTGCGCGGAAATTTCTTCGGGCGCGTATTGCTTGCCGTCTGAGGTTTCAATTTTGACGTTGCCGCCTACTTTTGCAATTTTGTAGGGGACTTCGCTGGCTTCGTTATTGACTTCGCTGTATTGCCGACCGATGAACCGCTTAACGGAATAAAGCGTGTTTTCAGGGTTCATCACGGCCTGACGCTTTGCGATTTGACCGACAAGGCGATCGCCATTCTTTGCGTAAGCTACGACGGATGGGGTTGTGCGAAAGCCTTCGGCGTTGGCAATAACGCTGGGCTTACCCCCTTCCATTACGGCCACAACCGAATTGGTTGTACCAAGGTCAATTCCTACAACTTTACCCATATGCTGTGTGCTCCGAGAGATCTAAACGTAACGATGTGTTCTAAATGGTTATATACATAGTGCGTAATGGGGGCGGTTTTGCTGAAGGGGGGGTTACCGAACAGTGGGCTTCGGCTCTGCTCAGCCATTAGAAGCTGCGTCGCAATGCAAGCGTTTGACGGGTACGCTACTGAATTTTTGAGAGGGTAGCGTTAGCAGCCTGCGGACTGCTAGCAAATGATTTACCGATCAATAATTTGCTGATCTAGGGAGAAGTCGACCTCGGCAGTATCGAGTTGGTTGGCAAGGTAATCGCTTTGATATGAGTCCTTTAGGCCGTCTATGAGGCTGAACTTGGGTTGCCAGGCGAGGTCTGCTTTGGCTTTGCTGATGTCGGCAAAGAAGTGCTGAACGCGCATGGGGAAGGCTTTTTGCTTGCCGAAGTCAAAATCTTTGGGGTCGTAGTGAATGAGGTTGAGTGAGGCGGGGTCTTTGCCAGTGGCTGTGGCACAGGCTCTGGCCAACCCATCAAACGTAACGGCTTTATCCCCCGAGATATTGTAAATCTGACCGATGGCCCGGGCATTGCCAAGGACAGCAACCATGGCAGCGGCGAGATCATGGCAGTGGCCGAGGTGAGTTAGGGCCATGCCGCTACCGGGGATAGGAACGGGGCGATCACGCACGATGCGATCAAAGAACCACTTCTCCAGCGGATTGTAATTTTGAGGACCATATATATAGACAGGGCGGATGGCGGTGAAGGGGATGCCCTGCCCCATTAAATAGTCTTCTGTATGAAATTTGCCTTTGTGGCGACTGTTTGGGTCGACAGGGTCGCCTTCTTGGTGAGGCATTTGGTCGCTTTTGGCATAGACGCCTGCAGAGCTGACGTAGATGAAGTGCTGCAGCTTGCCTTTGAACAGCTCGACGAGCGGCTGGGTGTGGGCGAGTTCGCGGCCATTGTTGTCAAAAATGGCGTCGAAAGACTGGCCGGAGAGCGTCGATTTTAGGGCGTCTGGGTCGGTGCGATCGCACACCAGCGTCTCTACCCCCTCAACGGGCGCCGGGTGATTACCTCTGTTTAGCAAGACGACGGCATGGCCTTGCTCGACCAGCTGCCGGGTGAGATAGATGCCAATAAACCGGGTGCCACCAATGACTAAAACTCGCATGCGATCGCGTCCTTATATAACAAGCCTTTTGATGCGCCCATGGATCTGCCAATAGGCAGGTGTGACTGAGTCGGCACTTCAATAGCTCTAGCGTGGCAGATTTCGGGTGGGATTTTTCAGGCCTTTTCGTTGAGCGGGCTTGAAAACAATTTGCGCCTTTAACAAATAACCTCTTGTTTGGACAAGCAGCCTTAACTTTGAAGAGACAAAAAGTCAACTCTATAGGTTTAGCTTATGGCAACAATAGGCAATCGTTTTTGTTGATTTGACAATTAAATGCTGCAGATTTGTAACACAAAATAATTGTGTCAATTTGTGTCACAAATGAGAGCAAACCCTTTCTGCACATAGGTTTTCTGATACAACTTAAGACAGTTACGAGAGCCAATTGTGGGTTGTCCAAAAGTCTCTTTACCCCAATTCCATAATTTTGTAAACATTTTTTGCTCTGAATTAATCAAGCATAAATACCTGTTTGCAATGCTCTAGAGCGCCACTTCGCAAACGAAGATGGATATAGGCGCCAGAGAAAATAACAGACATCTCACCCCAGGAGTTCACACGCATGTTCACCCAAGTTCGACCCACCGTAAGACACGTAGTGCCAGAGGAGCTAGGAAGTCGCTCTCTCGTCAAGGTGGTTTATGTCGTTCTGGAGCCCCAGTATCAAAGCTCCCTATCTGCCGCTGTTCGCGCCATTAATGAAAGTAACGCTCAGATTGCCGTGGAAGTGAGCGGCTACCTGATTGAAGAGCTACGCAGCGAGGAAAACTACGAAGCCTTTAAGAAAGATGTGGCTGAAGCCAATATTTTCATCGGCTCGCTGATCTTTATCGATGAGCTGGCAGACAAAGTAGAAGCTGCTGTGAAGCCCGTCCGCGACCAGCTAGACGCGGCGGTAGTATTTCCATCGATGCCCCAGGTGATGCGGCTCAATAAGCTGGGCAAGTTTTCGATGGCGCAGCTGGGCCAGTCGAAGAGCGTAATTGGCGAATTTATGAAAAAGCGCCGTCAGAAGCAGGGCAGCGGCTTCGAAGATGCCATGCTGAAGCTGCTGCGGACACTACCCAAGGTGCTGAAGTATCTGCCGGTGGAAAAGGCTCAAGATGCGCGTAACTTCATGCTGAGCTTTCAGTATTGGCTGGGAGGATCTGCGGAGAACCTGGAGAACTTTCTGCTGATGCTGGCAGACCAGTACGTGCTCACTGATGTGGATGTCGATGGCGCGCCCAACGACGACCCGCTGGCCTTTGAAGAGCCGGTCACCTACCCGGATATGGGCATTTGGCATCCGCTGGCCCCGGAGATGTTTGAAGATATTCGGGAGTACCTAAACTGGTACGACTCTAGAACCGATGTTCCTGAGATTGCCCGAAATCCGAAAGCACCTTGTGTAGGCATCGTGTTGCAGCGCACTCACCTAGTGACTGGAGACGAAGCCCACTACGTTTCTATCGTGCAGGAGCTGGAGTACTTGGGTGCCAAGGTGATTCCCGTTTTTGCAGGTGGCCTAGACTTTTCTAAGCCCGTAGATAAGTACTTTTATGACCCGCTGAAGCCCAGTGAAGCGCTAGTGGATTCTGTGGTGTCTTTGACGGGATTTGCCCTGGTCGGCGGCCCGGCGCGTCAGGACCATCCTAAGGCGATTGAGTCGCTGAAAAGGCTGAATCGCCCTTACATGGTGTCTTTGCCGCTGGTGTTTCAGACGACGGAGGAGTGGGAGACCAGCGACCTGGGTCTGCACCCTGTGCAGGTGGCGCTACAGATGGCGATTCCTGAACTGGATGGGGCGATTGAGCCGATTATTATGTCGGGTCGTGATGGGATGACGGGCCGGGCGATTACGCTGCAGGATCGGGTGGAGGCGATTTCGACGCGGGCGCTGAAGTGGGCGCGGCTGCGTAAGCTACCCCGCACGGAGAAAAAGCTGGCGATTACGGTTTTTAGCTTCCCGCCGGATAAGGGGAATGTCGGTACGGCTGCCTACTTGAATGTGTTTGGCTCTATCTTCCGGGTGATGGAGGAGATGAAGGCGCAGGGCTACAGCATTGACGACATGCCCGAGACGGCTGAAGAACTGATGCAGCTGGTGATCAATGACGCGCAGGCGCAGTACAACAGCCCAAACTTAAACGTTGCTCACCGGATGTCGGTGGCAGAATACGAAGCACTTACGCCTTATTCTGAGCGGCTGGAAGAAAACTGGGGACCGCCGCCAGGACAGCTAAATACGGATGGCCAGAACCTGCTGGTGTACGGCAAAGCATTCGGCAACTTGTTTATTGGTGTGCAGCCTACGTTTGGGTACGAGGGTGACCCGATGCGGCTATTGTTTTCTCGCTCTGCAAGCCCCCACCACGGCTTTGCGGCTTACTACACTTATCTAGAAAAGATCTGGAAGGCAGATGCGGTGCTGCACTTTGGCACCCATGGCTCTTTAGAATTTATGCCGGGTAAGCAGATGGGGATGAGCAGTAAGTGCTATCCCGACAGCCTGATTGGCAGTACGCCAAACCTGTATTACTACGCGGCGAACAACCCATCTGAAGCGACGATTGCGAAGCGCCGGGGCTATGCGAATACGATTAGCTACCTGACGCCACCTGCCGAAAATGCCGGTTTGTACAAGGGGTTGAAGGAGCTGAGCGAGCTGATTGGGTCCTATCAGACGCTGAAAGAGGGGGGGCGTGGTTTGCCGATTGTGAACGCCATTATTGAGAAGGCGCGTCAGGTGAACCTGGATAAGGACATTGCCCTACCGGCAGAGGATGCGAGCGGCCTGAGCAAGGATGAGCGCGACACGCTGGTGGGTAAGGTCTACATCAAGCTGATGGAGATTGAGTCGCGGCTGCTGCCCTGTGGCTTGCATGTGGTAGGTGAGCCGCCGACGGCTGAAGAGGCGATCGCAACCCTAGTAAATATTGCCGGGCTTGACCGCGTCGAAGAAGAGCAGAAGAGCCTGCAGCGGATGATTGCAGAGAGCATTGGCCGCGATATTGACGAGATATATGGGAATAGCGATCGCGGCAACCTAGAAGATGTGCAGCTGCTGTATGACATCAACAGTGCCGTACGGGCCGCGGTCACGGCGATGGTGGAAGCGCAGCTGAACGATGATGGCCGCGTGTCGATGAAGTCGATGCTGTCTGTCTTTAACTTTGGCGGTGCCAAAGACCCTTGGACAAAGGCGATTCATAAGCTGGGATATGGCAACGTTCAAAACGATGACCTGAAGCCGCTCTTTGAATTTTTGCAGTTCTGCCTGAAGCAGGTTGTGAAAGACAACGAGCTGTCGGCGCTGCTGAGTGCTTTGGACGGTGAATACATTTTGCCAGGGCCGGGCGGTGACCCCATCCGCAACCCGGATGTGCTGCCGACGGGTAAAAACATTCATGCGCTCGACCCGCAGTCGATCCCGACGTCGGCAGCGGTGAACTCTGCCAAGACGGTAGTGGATCGCTTGCTGGAGCGTCAGCGAATCGAGAATGACGGCGCTTACCCTGAGACGATTGCCACGGTGCTGTGGGGCACAGACAACATTAAGACCTACGGCGAGTCGCTGGCTCAGATGATGTGGTTTGTGGGTGTGAAGCCCGTGCCGGATTCGCTGGGCCGAATGAACAAGCTGGAGCTGATTTCGCTGGAAGAGCTGGGTCGTCCGCGGGTTGACGTGGTGATTAACTGCTCGGGTGTTTTTAGAGACCTGTTTGTGAATCAAATGGCGCTGCTAGACCGGGCCGTGAAGATGGCGGCTGAGGCCGATGAGCCGCTGGAGATGAACTTTGTTCGCAAGCACGCTTTGGCACAGGCGGAGGAGTTTGGCATGTCTTTGAGAAGTGCGGCGACGCGGATCTTTTCGAATGCATCGGGCTCCTATGCGGCAAATGTGAACCTGGCGGTAGAAAACAGCAGCTGGGAGGAAGAGCAGGAGCTACGCGATATGTATTTGGCGCGGAAGTCTTTTGCCTTCAACTGTGACAATCCTGGCATGATGGAACAGTCTCGCGGTCTGTTGGAATCTTCTTTGAAGACGGCGGATGTGACTTTTCAGAACCTGGATTCTTCGGAGATTTCGCTAACTGACGTATCTCACTACTTTGACTCTGACCCGACAAAGGTGGTGGCAAGCTTGAGAGATGATGGCAAAAAGCCTGCTTCCTTTGTGGCGGATACGACGACGGCGAATGCTCAGGTGCGATCGCTCTCTGAAACCGTCCGCCTCGATGCCCGCACCAAGCTGCTAAACCCCAAGTGGTATGAAGGCATGCTCTCCAACGGCTACGAAGGGGTGCGTGAGCTATCGAACCGCTTGGTGAATACCATGGGCTGGTCGGCAACGGCAGATGCGGTGGATAACTGGGTGTATGAGGATACCAATGACACCTTCATTAACGATCCTGAGATGTGTCAGCGGCTGATGGATTTGAACCCGAATTCATTTCGCCGGATGGTGACGACGCTGCTGGAAGTGAACGGTCGCGGCTACTGGGAGACGAGCGATGAAAACATCGAACGCTTGCAGGAGCTATACGAGGAAGTGGAAAACCGGATTGAAGGCGTCGAGTAGGTTTGGTTGAGGTTGTGATTTGCACAGCTAA